>JADGCQ010000208.1 GCA_015228925.1 Magnetococcales bacterium
CCACCTCCCGCCACGATCCCCACCGGCTGGCCGAAGGGGTGCGCGGTGTCATCGGGCCGGAGGCGGCCCTGATGGGGGGCTATGCGGTAGGCATCATCACCAACGAGGAGCTGGCTTACGACGGCTATCAGGTGGGGATTGCCCTGTTCGCCGAAAATCTGGGCAGCTTTGAATTGTTCAAGGTGGATAATCTTCCCAACCGGGAGCAGGCGTGCGGCAAGATGCTGGGAGAACAGATCACCCAGCGGCTCGCTCAACCGGTGGGTAACAACCTGATGCTGTTTTATGATTCGGTGGATCGCACCACCGAACAACTGCGGCTGAACATGGCCGAACCTCTGCTCAAGGGCCTTGCCGAAACCCTGGATGCCGCCGCCCTCGAAGGCTTGGTGGGCGCGGGCCTGGTGGGCGACATGAGCGGACGGGAAACTTGGCAGTGGTTCGGCGATCAGGTCAATCAGAATACCGCCATGGCCCTGCTGCTCGGCGGTGGACTGCGCACCCACAGCCTGGTTTTTCACGGTTGCCGACCCGCTTCCGACTATCTCACCGTGACCCGGGCCGAGGATTCCACCGTGCTGGAACTTGATCACCGCCCGGCCCTGGAGGTAATCAGCGAATTGTTGGGCAAGGAGAACGATGTGCCGTGGAAGGAGTATTCCTTCTTCGTTACCCTGGGTGTCAACTTGGGGGAAAAGTATGCCCCGTTCAAGGAAGAAAACTACCAAAACCGCCTGTGCCTGCGCACCGATATCAAACGCAAGGGGATGGTGATGTTCGAGCCAGACCTGGTAGCGGGTACCGAGGTGCAGTTGATGCGCCGCAGTATCGATTTTTCCTATATTCAGGAGCGGGTCGATCGTTTGTTCGATTCCCTGCCCGAGGGCAGGGAGCCTCTCCTGGCCCTCTACATCGATTGTGCCGGACGCGCCGGTGCCTACTGCGGCATGGACGAGGAAGAGGCCGCAGTGGTGATCGAGGCCATCAATAACCGTGTTCCCCTGCTGGGCCTCTACAGCGGCGTGGAAATTGGTCCGGTAGGGGGCAAATCCCGCAGCCTGGACTGGACCGGCGTGCTGACCCTGATCAGCCGATAGCACCGCACATGCCCGGCCAGATCCGCTCTTCCCCGAGGAAACAGGCCGGATGAACACCATTGTACGTCCCAATTCCCCCATTGTTGCCTATGGTCTGGCATACAGCTTTGGGGGAAAACCTTTTCCCCATCTGCGTGCAACCGTAGCACTGCCGTGTTTTTATCCTTATGATGAACCGTTCCCAAAGGGGGAAAATCCTGGCCTCTTAACAGGTTCTCACCAACTCTCTACCATCCTTTCATCCCATGGCCATTGATTCCCATGCCGAGTATCAGGCAAAAATTGAAGAACTGGAAAAAAAATGTGCCTATTTCAAGACCCAGGCCGATGAACTGGCCGGCGTCAACATCAAAAACGACGCCGCCTTGTCCACCACCCGCATGCAGCTCAAGCAGAAGGAATTTGCCTTTCGCCTGCTTTCCGAACTCCTATCGATCACCGGTTTGCACGAAAAACTGGATACGGTGATTCACCGTACCCTGAAAACGCTGCAAACACGGATGAGGTTGACCAACTGTATCCTGTTTCTGGCCGATGCCGATGGCGGCCTGTATCCGCGTTACTGGATTGGTTACAGTGCCGAACGTGGCGAAGAACTGGCGGGGTCCGCCTTTCCCGATGTTTCCATGCCAGAGGGCCAGGGGGCCTTTTTGCTCTCCACCCGCGAGAAACCGCTCCACGCCTTGGAGGAGATTTTCCTCAGCCGGTTCGAGGCGCGGTATTTCATCTGTGTTCCGGTGGTGATGATGGGGCAGATCCGGGGAATGATACTCATCAGCCGTGCCAAGGAGACCAAACCCTTTTCACCCCCGCTCAACGGCGGTGATGTAGAAGCCTTGCAATCCATCGCCGGTTTTCTCGCCATGGTCATGGAAAACCATGATCTGTACGCCAACCTGGAACACAAGGTCCAGGAACGGACCCTGGAACTGATGGAAAAATCCAGTGCCCTGCAAGAGGCCAACACCCTGATCAACGACAGCCTCAACTACGCTTCCAACCTGCAACTGACCATGATGCCCGATACCGACCTGACCAGCCGCTTCTTCAAGGGTTTTTTCGCCCTCTGGGAGCCTCTTGGTATTGTGGGCGGCGATATCTATTTCGTCTATCCGTTGGAGCAGGGGTGTTTGTTGTTCGTCATCGACTGCACCGGTCACGGCATTCCGGGGGCCTTCATGACCATGGTGGCCGGCGCAGCGGTGGAAAGCATCACCTCGCAACACTTGAGCGATGATCCCGGAACCGTTCTCAAGGAGTTCGACCGTTTTGTCACCCATACCCTCAAACAGCACCACGAAGGTTCGGTGTCCGACAATGGCATGGACATGGGGGTCTGTAAAATCGTACCCGGCCTGGACCATTTCATTTACGCAGGGGCGCATCTCCATCTGCATCAGGTGCGCCGTCAGGAAACCTTGATCATCAAGGGAGACAAGCGCAGCGTCGGTTACCGGGGCGATCACATCAAGGAACCTTTCACCAGCCATATGGTTCGGATAGAACCGGGGGATACCTTCTACCTGTTGTCCGATGGCTACCAGGATCAGGTGGGTGGACCCAAGCGTTTTGCCCTGGGACGCAAGCGTTTGGCGGCCACGCTGGTCAGGGCCAGTATGGAACCCATGGAAAAACAGGCGGACATGCTGTTGCGATGGTTGTTGGAGTATCAGGGCGAGGAACCACGGCGCGACGATGTTACCGTGGTGGGGTTTCAGTGCTTTTGACCGGGCGGGACGGTTGCGGTTGATAGGGGTAGAAAAGGCCAAGACCTCCCCTTTTTCCGAACCGTGCGGGCGGTTCTCCCGCATACGGCTCTCCAGTTGGTGGAGGCCAATGGAATTAACGGATACCAATACGCCATGGTGCCAAAAAATTTTCGCTCATGTTGCAAACTGTGTGACGCCGCATAGACTCCTTCGTCTTGAATCTGCGCGAATCTGCGAAATCTGCGGATAGCACAGAAGAAA
>JADGCQ010000209.1 GCA_015228925.1 Magnetococcales bacterium
AACCCTGGGGGCAATCCCCCAGACCCCTTTTTTCTTTTAATAATTTTATTGAATGCCAACACGGCCTAGATGCCCGACGAACTCGATTGGGGGCCGAACTACTGAGGTTGCAATGCCTTTTGGACCAGTTCGTGGAGATCCCGGGCCAGATTGGGCAGTTTGGCAATCGTCTCCAACGCCCGGCGCATCGGCTGCTGGTGCGCCGTCTCAAAACGACGCCAGGGGACCAGTGCCGTTACTAAACGGGCCGCCACCTGGGGATTGATCGCGTTTAATTCGGTAATCCTTGCGACAAGAAAATCATACCCTTCACCCGTGGAAGCATGAAAACGTACCGCATTGTTATGGCAAAAAGCACCCACGAGGGCGCGCACCTTGTTGGGATTCTTCACGCTGTATAAGGGATGATCCATCAAGCGGATCACCCGTTCCAAGGTCGTCGCGGCAGGAGAAGTGGCCTGAATGGCAAACCATTTATCCATCACCAACGGATCATGCTGCCAACGCCGCTGAAAATCTTCCAGGATGGCCCCCGACTGGGGATGATCTTCATGGACCAATCGGACCAACGCCGCAAGACGGTCGGTCATGTTGTCCGATTTTTCATAGTGGGTGATGCCCAGGTCGGCAAATCGATGGCAATCTCCCGTCAATAAATAATCCAGGCAAAGATTTTTTAACGCACGCCCCCCCACCGCTTCTTGGGAATACTGGTAGTGGGGATACTCCGAGGCCAGCCGATGATAGGTCTCTTGAAATAACTCCGCAAACCTTTGCGCCAAATGCTGCTTGACACGACGCCGCACCCAATAAATCCCCTCAGGGTCTCCCAACGCCATTTGATCCAGGAGATATTTTTCATCAGGAAGCGTCAACAGCATCGACTTTTCCATGGAGAACAGGCGGGGATCCTCCAAATTTTTCAAAAATGCCTGGGTAAAGATTTCGGGAACGGACCAATCACCCCCATTTTTCCAGGATGTAACCCCCTGAAGCAACAGTTTTGTCGCCAGTGCCTGCCCCCCCTCCCAGCGATTAAAACCATCCGAGTCCCGACACCATAAAAACGCCAGATCGGCATCACTCAAAGAACTTTCTAACCGGACCGGTGCCGAAAAATTGCGTAATACCGATGGGATTGGCAGGGATGGAATATGCGTTACCGTAAAGGTCTGTTCTTCCTCCACAAGTTCCAATATTTTTGTGGTTACGCCCGGCTGCGATTCCGTCGGCCCGTTCCATGGCAATTCCCGCCCCTGGCTATCCAGCAACGCAACCGCGATGGGAATGTGAAACGGTGCTTTGATAGCTTGCCCCGGGGTGGCCGGGCAGTGTTGTTTGAATTGCAAGGAACAGGTTTGGGTGGCGGCATCATAATGGAACTGGAACGTGACAACAGGGGTTCCCGCTTGTTGATACCATCGGGAAAATTGCCGAAAATCCCGACCGTTGGCATCGGCCATCGCCCCCAGAAAATCCTCTACCGTCACCGCTTGGCCATCATGCCGTTCAAAATAAAGATCCATCCCCCGGCGAAAACCATCACGACCCAGCACCGTGGCCAACATGCGGACCACCTCAGCCCCCTTATTGTACACCGTCATCGTATAAAAATTGTTGATTTCCATATAGGAGTCGGGTCGCACCGGATGCGCGGTGGGGCCGGCATCTTCGGGGAACTGATGACTTCGCAATGCTCTCACGGCATCGATGCGTTGAATGGCGGTGGAGGTCACCTCCTGGGCGGAAAATTCCTGGTCGCGGTAAACCGTCAAACCCTCTTTCAAACTCAGTTGAAACCAATCGCGGCAGGTGATGCGATTGCCCGTCCAGTTGTGAAAATATTCATGACCAATCACCGCCTCAATCTGCTGATAATCGGTATCGGTGGCGGTATCCGGGAGAGCCAGGACATATTTGGCATTGAACAGGTTGAGTCCCTTATTCTCCATGGCCCCCATATTAAAATCGTTGACGGCCACGATCATGTATAAATCCAAATCATACTCACGCCCAAAACGTTCTTCATCCCATTTCATAGATTTCGATAACGCCATTAACGCATGTTGGCATTTATCATGATTTTCAGGTTCCACACACAGGTGCAGGTCAATTTCCCGCCCGGTGCAGGTGATGAACCGATCCTTGGCAAGGAATAGATTTCCGGCAACCAAGGCAAAGAGATAAGAAGGTTTTTTAAAGGGGTCCACCCAGGTGACAACACGCTTTCCAGCTTCCGTTACTATGGAAGATTCCAGGTTACCGTTAGACAGCAATGTATTGTATCGTCCTTCCTCGGCCTCCAGGGTTACGCGGAAGCGTGTCATGATATCGGGGCGATCGGGAAAAAAGGTGATCTTGCGCAATCCTTCCGGTTCACACTGGGTACAAAGAATATCGCCGGAACAAAACAGCCCCTCCAGAGAGGTGTTGTGTCGGGGGATGATCCGGGTCGTCGTCTCCAAAATACCGTGATCGGGGACGGAAAAAATGGCAAGCCCTTCCTCATCCCGGTGGTATTGGTGGGGCATGAGAGAGGTTCCATTCAGGGATACCGCCTGAAGTTCCAAATTTCTACCATCCAGTTGCAAGTCGGCTGGGGGCGAGCCGGGAAAACTGGGATTACGCAGAAAGGATAACCGCGTTCGCACTTCGGTGGATTCTGGATCCAACACAAAATACAGATCGACCGCTTCCACCAAAAAAGGGGGAGACTGATAATCCTTGAGATACCGAACTTGGATGGGTTTGCCTGACATGAGAATAAACCGATTCCTGGTTAACGTTAAGTGGATTAGAGCATGTTGACATTCGATAAAATTATTAAAAGAAAAAAGGGGTCTGGGGGATTGCCCCC
>JADGCQ010000020.1 GCA_015228925.1 Magnetococcales bacterium
TCAAAACCCTGGGGGCAATCCCCCAGACCCCTTTTTTCTTTTGATAATTTTATTTTATTTAATGTCAACGCGCTCTATAGGAAAAGAGTTTCCCGATAAACAACCTCTTCAGGACGCTTTTCAATTTGTTCGATCGTTGTGGCCAAGCAAACTTCTACCCGTGTAGGCCCTATCGCCTGGATAAAAAGCTTTCGTCCCTGCGCTCCAGGGCCAAAAATCAAGCTTTTTTCCTTGAGTTCTCTGGATCCCCTGCGTAATTCACCCACACCAGCCTGAGGGGAGGTGGAAAAAACCAGGACGAAGGTGCCCCGCGTCGGCACCCCCATCTCCTCCCAAACCGAGTAGGGACCATTTTGCATGAGAACCGGGTGGAAACGTCCCCGTTTGATTTTCCCAACGAAGAAGGAAAAAGGTGCCTCTCCCTGTTTATTTTCCTGACTGGGGCCAATGGCCAGGAACGGTTCACCGGGAACCAGCTTCAACAAGCCAATGGCGACACCGGTTTTTGCCGTGGGTTTGTAAGGATTCTCCGGGTCACCGGGTGGCGGGCGATGGATGATAAGTTTTTTACAGCCTATGGATTCTTGAATGTGTTCGAGAACCTTGTTTTTCTTCAGTCCCCCCTGGGGAGGTTCCCATTTGAACATTCTTTCTTGTGTCAGAGCGGAAAAAAGGGCCTGAACCAGTAAGGCCCTGCTGGCATTGCCCGCTTGCAAAACATGAATTTCCGTCGGTTCCATGCTCCGAGAACTGAACGCTTGTCTCATGGCGATGAAAAAACGATGGACCCCTTTCCCGACCCGTGCCACCAGGAAATGATTGATATGGTTGCGGTCCACCTGAAAACGTACCGGCGTTTTTTCGCGTGAGCGGTTAAGGAGTTCCAGTTCAAGGATACCAATGCGTTTGTTGGCGTGACAACTTTGAAACTCAGGGCGCAGATTAAACCCTGAATCCATAATCTCCTGGCTGAGAACATCACCGATACGATCAGAAAGTCGGCGTGGTTGTATGGGGCGGTCGTCGCTTTCTGACGTTTCGGAAGTGTTTTCGTCTCCAAGGATGTCCCACTGAAAGTTTTCCCATAATTCGCGTACCTGAGCCATGACCAGGGCGGTATTGGTCTGCGCTACGTGGGAATGATCCAAAAACAGTTCATAGCCCGGAAAGACCTCCCCCTCCGGCGGCAGAGAGAAGGGGATACGATGTTCACGACACACTTCAAGATTATCGCGGAATACCAGATAGGCGAGATTGGCGACCAGATTTTCTCCCCCCAAATACATGTCACCACTGGCCCCGAAATGGTTGATCACCTGTTCGTAACCCCCCTTGGCCTCTTCCTCGGTGGGGCTGCGATAGATGCCAAAATCAAAATCGGTGCTGCCACCGCCAAAGTCAAATACGGCATAGGCGACCCCGGTATCGCTGAATTCAATATCCAATTCTTCCAGGGCGCAGGCGGCATAAGCCGCAGGTTCCGAAGCCTCTTCCGTGACGCGGAAGCGATGAATTTTTTCCGATTCCATGAGGATGGATGGTAGACTGCGCATCAAACCACGGGCAAAACTGGCGCGGATCCGATTTTTGACCTCCTTGGGGTAGGTTACCGGGAAGGTCATGCAATATTCCAGGAACAGGCCATTGGAGCGGCTGTTGATAAATAAACCCAGATAATAAGCGTAGAGTTCGATAGGATCGAATGGATCGTCTTTGCCGACTGTAATGCGTTGGCCAGGGACCGGCATGGGGGCAAAGGATGGGATAATTTCCATTTCGTACCCGGTGGCCTGATCGGTGACGCGGGCAATTTCGCCCATTTGGGCTTGTAGCGGCCACTGTTTGATCGCGGTCAACATACTGGCAACGATGGATTGATTGGCCTCGTTGGCGCGGAAGTTATTCAAGGCTTCGTGGGAAAAATGAAAATCATCCCAGCGGGTCATGGGGCGATAGGCTTCCGATCTCCAGATATCGAGCAACTGTGGCAGATTGATAAATTCTAGGATAGTCGGGTTTTGATAATCATTGGGGCAGGGTTTACGGAAGAAATCGGTCATTCCCACGCGCAGTAACGCGATTTGACCATGGACACGGCATGCGACGACGGTGGAACTGGTCCCAAAATCGATAGCGACCACCCCCTCTTTGACATCCCGTTCTGGATTGCGGGCCTCCCAGGGCTGTTTGAGTTCCACCCCCACCCACCCGGAACCTGTCGGTTTTTTGGGTTGATACAATTCCCACAACCCTTTTTCCATATCCAGCAGATACGATTCTTCCAGGACCGGGAGTCGGGCGCGATTATAATCGCCTTCCAGCAATAATTGTTTGAGTGCCCGGATGGATGGGGGGGAAGCGGCTTGTTTTTTGTTGGCATTGAGGGTTACAGAGTAAAGTTGATTCAACTTGCTGGTGATAATCCCGGAACTATCGTGAGGGAGCAGGGAATTGGCGACGATGAATGAGAAGACATCCCGTTGAGCCACCCGGTGCAAGGGGATGACCATGTTCAGGTCACCGGAGAGTCCTATTTCACCGGTATTCATTTTCACCGTATGGAAGCCCTGGTCTAGGGGGGATTGTTCCCCGGAGAGGAGGGGTTCACGACAAAATTTTTCATGTTCTGCGAATAATTTTTCGCGTGCGACCGATTTCAGTTCTGCGATATCGGGCAATTCCCAATTTTTAAATGTATAGACTTGCAGTCGGGCGAGATATTGAAACACCTCTTCGCCACGGGCTTGGAAACCGTGCAACAGCCAAAGGCAGCGCAGTTGGTTATCGAAGAAAATTTTGGGTTGTTTGATGAAGGAGACAAACCGTTCTTTTTGTAGCAGCCTGAGGATTTCCTGGCGTAGGGAACGAATTTCCCGCTCACGGGTGGGATCATTATTGGGCGGGAGTTGGGGTGTTAGCTGGTTTTCACGAAACCAGACCTTACTGACTTTCATAAAATCTCCGTAAAAAGACAAGTCACAGCATCTTGAGGAAAGCTTGAAAGGTTTTTGGTATACAGGCAACACCACCCTACAAGGAACCTTTGGCAACATGCTAACACGATTAAGATACGGTTGTCAGTTGGTCCCATCTTGTTTGCCAAAAACGGTGTTATTTAGAATTGTCGGACATGGCATAGCCTTTTGCTGCACCTGGAGTTATGGCAGACTCGTTGGTAGGGGAACCCGTTCAAAGACCAACCTGGAATGGAATGACAATGCCTGAGACTGTTTTTATTTTTGATACCACATTGCGTGATGGGGAACAATCTCCCGGAGCATCGATGAATATTGAGGAGAAACTGCGTATTGCTCGGCAGTTGGAGCGGTTGCGGGTCGATGTGATCGAGGCGGGCTTTCCCATCGCTTCCGTGGGCGATTTTGAGTCGGTCAGGGAGGTTGCGCTCCATGTTCGGGAGTGTAGTGTCGCCGGGTTGGCGCGTGCCCGGTTTGCCGATATCGACCGGGCCTGGGAAGCGTTGTCGGGTGCAGCCAATCCGCGAATCCATACGTTTATTGCCACCAGCCCCATTCATCGGAAGCATAAGTTGGGTATGGATCAGGACCAGGTTTTGGAGGCGGCGGTAGCGGCGGTGCGGCGGGCGGTGCGCTATACCAGCAATGTGGAGTGGTCAGCCGAGGATGCGGGGCGTACCGAATTGGATTTTCTCAGCCGGATTGTTGAAGCTGTGATTGCTGCCGGGGCGACGACCGTGAATATTCCCGATACGGTGGGTTATACGTTACCGGAGGAATTTGGCGCACGCATTGACTATCTGATGCACCATGTCAGCAACATTCATAAAGCGGTGGTTTCTGTCCATTGTCACAATGATCTGGGGTTGGCGGTGGCCAATTCTCTCGCTGCTGTCGCCCATGGGGCGCGTCAGGTTGAATGTACCATCAACGGGCTGGGGGAACGGGCCGGCAATGCCGCTTTGGAGGAGGTGGTCATGGCGTTGCGTACCCGTCATGATTATGGTCCATTCCATCATCTGACCAATCGGATTGAGACGACCGAAATCATTCGGACTTCAAAGCTTGTTTCTGGGATCACCGGGTTTCCCGTGCAGCCTAACAAGGCCATTGTGGGGGCCAATGCTTTTGCTCATGAATCGGGTATTCATCAGGATGGTGTCCTCAAGGAGGTGACCACCTATGAAATCATGACCCCCGCATCGGTGGGGTTATCGACCAATCGGATGATCTTGGGTAAACATTCGGGGCGTCATGCGTTTAAAGAGCGGCTGAAAGAGTTGGGGTATGAACTGGATGATGGCCAATTGGATCGTTCTTTCCGCCGTTTCAAGGCGTTGGCGGATATGAAGCAGGCGTTGTTTGATGAGGATATCCAGGCTTTGGTGGATGATGAGGTGATTCGTGAGGATGATTATTATCGTTTGGAGCGGTTGCATGTCGCTTCGGGGACTCAGGATACCCCGGTGGCGGCGGTGACGATCCAGGTTGGGGGTGAGGCCATTGTCCATGCGACGGGTTCTGGTGTGGGGCCGATCGATGCGGTATTTCAGACCATCCATACGTTGATCCCTGAGGCGGGGGCGGCCCGGTTGAACTTGTACCAGGTAAACGCCGTGACCGAGGGGATGGATGCCCAGGCGGTTGTTACGGTCCGGTTGGAACAGGGGGGACGTTTGGTTCAAGGGCAGGGGGCGGATAATGATGTCATCGTCGCCTCGGCCAGGGCGTTCATCAACGCTTTGAATAAACTGGTTCGCCGGGAAAAATCACCCGGTCAAGGGGTATGACGATCGGTCTTGATATCTTCTCTCGAAAACTGGAGCTTTCGGATGTTTGAGGCCCAATCATTGGATGATGTTTTCTTGGACAGGGTGTGAAAGCGACCGATGTGGATCCTATTGCAAGGAGATCTGCCATGACTGAAGAATCATCCGAATTGGGAGGTATTCTGAATGCCGTCCGCGAAACTGCTCGTGACTTACACGGTGCTGGTCTCATCGACAAGCGGCGCATGGCCGAGTACGATGCGCTTTGTCTTCAGCCTGTTTCGGAGTACGATGGCAACCGGATCCGGGTACTCCAGGACAGCTACCATTTGAGCCAAGCGATTTTGGCGTTGATACGGAACACGAAATGATGGATCGGGCGGAACGGTCGTGGTTCAGATTCTTCAACCATCCTCGCTTTTTTCCAACATCAACAACATTTGTTCCGCTGCCGCTTGCTCCGCATGACGTTTGGATCGACCGGAACCGATGCTCGATTCTTTACCTCCGACGAGGCATTCTACTTGAAAGTTTCGGTCGTGCGGCGCACCACTGACTTCAACGACGCGATACCTCGGTAATGGTAAGCCAGAACCCTGAAGTTTTTCCTGGAGTACCGTTTTGGAATCTTTGTTCCACCGTCCCTCTTTCAGGTTTTCCATGCGGGAAGAGAGGACATTCTGCGTGACCTTCAACGCCGCTTCATAACCACCATCCAGATAAATGGCACCAAACAGGGCCTCGATGCCGTTGCCAAGGATCGAAGGTTTGGTGCGGCCACCACTGCGCTCTTCCCCCTTGCCCATTTCCAAAAGACCTCCCAGCCCCAATTCCACACCGACACCACCCAATGTCCGGGTGTTGACTAAGGAGGACCGCCATGTGGATAAAAGTCCCTCTGGTGCTTTGGGAAACCGATGATAAAGCAATGTTGAAACGGCAAGATTGAGGACTGAATCCCCCAAAAGTTCAAGGCGTTCATTATGACTGTTGACCATCACGCCATCAACTGTCTCTTCCGATTGCCCGGGGTCTGATTGCCTGGGGGCAGATCGATGGGTCAACGCCAACCGCAGCAGGGTCCGGTCGGAAAAATGATACCCCAAAGTCTCTTCAAGGGCTAAAAGCAGATCGATCGGTTCGGAGTTGTTGTCCACGAAGGGGTCATTTGCCAGCTTCATACTTCAAAACCATTTCTTCATGCCCTTTCCAAGCCAGAGTTCGTCCACCAATCTCGAACACCAACGGGATGCGTTGGGTCACGACGACTTGGTAGCCCAATTTGGCTTCACGAAACTGGAAGGTTTCTTGGGTCGTTTTGATGTTGGAACGATCCAACTCAAAATTGATGCGTCGCATCACCTCTTTTTCGGGAAGATTGGCATATTCCAGGACTACCCGGTCGGCCAGATCCTTCATAAGATAATAATCATAGATGCCCGGCCCCGTTTTGCCTAGAAAAGTCAGAAACAGGCCGAGGATCCCCCCAATCAGTAGCAATCTGGACATGGTTGATTCCTAGTATTGGATGTTGATGAACCGGATGATGCAAAGGAAACAGGGTCTCGATCTTATCGGACCAAACTCCCAAGTCGTTCCCAACGCAACCTGTTGTTTTGGCCATCCCAGGACCAAAAAATCGCCAAGGCACGCCCCACAAGCCGATAGGCGGGGACGAACCCCCAGAAACGACTGTCGTTGCTGTTATCCCGATTGTCCCCCATGACAAAGTAGTGTCCCGGTGGGACCACCTCATCGGTAATTTGGTCGGAAAAAGAGAATGGGCGAACGAGTATGGAATGGGGATTGTTCTCCATCTTTTCAATAAATTGCGACGAATCAACTTCCGAACCGCGTTCGTTCAGATACACATAGTCGCCGACGGTTTCGTACTCCACCGGCTTATTGTTGATGTAAAGGCGTTTGTCCTGGTAGACGATGCGATCCCCCGGAAGGCCGACGATCCGTTTGATATAATCTTTACTGGGATCGCGTGGGTATTCAAAAACGGCGATATCACCTCGATTGGGTCCGTCTCCCATGAATAGCCGTTCTCTGGTGAAGGGGATGCGGTGGCCATAGGTGAACTTGCTGACAAATAGGTAATCCCCGACCAGCAAGGTGGGGATCATGGAGCCAGAAGGTATTTTAAACGGTTCCACGACAAAGGTGCGCACCAACAGGGCAATTCCCACAGCCAGGACGATCGCTTCATAATATTCGACGACGAGCGACTCTTTTTGTAGGAAGGATCGCCCTTTCCAAAAGAACAACAATCCGACCAGCAAAAGGGCCACGGCCACCATCGGTTCCCAATGGAGGGCCGGTTCTTCGACACCATCGCCGCTGGTGGTATAGCTACCCAATATGTAGACGCCGCTGACCATGAACATGGCACCGTGCCACAGATGTTTGGCCGATGGCTTGGTGGGAACCTCCCTGTTATTTTCTCTGGTCTCTTCCACGTCAGATCACCTATTCCACTTTCAATACGGCCAGGAATGCTTCTTGTGGGATTTCAACTTTTCCGACCTGTTTCATCCGTTTTTTTCCCGCCTTTTGTTTTTCCAAGAGTTTTCTTTTTCGTGTGATATCCCCGCCATAACATTTGGCGGTGACATTTTTCCGTAACGCCGTGACCGTTTCCCTGGCGATGATTTTGGCTCCGATGGCCGCTTGAATGGAAATCTCAAACATTTGCCGGTGGATAATTTCTTTCATTTTCTTGGCCAAGTCACGCCCTTTTGCCTGCGACTTTTCACGATGTACGATACACGAAAGGGCATCGATGGGTTCGCCATTGATTAGGATGTCGAGTTTGACCAGATTGCCAGGCCGATATTCGAGCCATTCATAATCCATGGAGGCATATCCACGGGTGAGCGATTTCAGACGATCATGGAAGTCCAGAACCACTTCATTCAAGGGGATTTCAAACTTGATCAGGACGCGGGTATCGGAAACATAAACGATGTCGCTTTGGATACCGCGACGATCATTGCACAATTGCATGATGGATCCCATATATTCGGCGGGAGCCATGATGGAGGCTTTGATGAACGGTTCTTCGATAACATCCCAATGGTTGGTCGGGGGGAGATTGGCGGGATTGTCCACCTCCATCAGGTTGCCATTGGTCAGGACTACCCGGTAGACGACGCTGGGGGCGGTGGTGACGAGTTCCAAATCAAATTCGCGTTCCAGCCGTTCCTGGACGATTTCCATGTGGAGCATCCCCAGGAAACCGCAACGAAAACCAAACCCCAGTGCCGGAGACGATTCGGGTTCGTAGATGATGGCGGCATCGTTGAGAGACAGCTTTTCCAGGGCCTCTTTGAGGGATTCATATTCGGAGGCTTCAATGGGGTAGAGACCTGCGAATACCATGGGTTTGACCGCTTTAAAACCGGGGAGCCGTTCCGAGGCGGGGCGGGAGGCGTCGGTGATGGTATCACCGACGCGGGCTTGGGAGAGTTCCTTGATGCCGGCGATGACCAAGCCGACTTCACCGGCACTGAGCGTCTCCACATCGACCACCTTTGGGGTGACGACGGCAAGGCGATCCAAGGCGTATTCCAGGCCGGAACTCATGAGACGAATTTTTCGGGTGCGACTTTCAACCCGCTTTTGCGTCGAGAGACTTCCCTGATAAACACGGACCAATGCGACCACACCCAGATAGTTGTCATACCAGGAATCGACGATCAACGCTTGTAATGGGGCGTTTCGATCCCCTTTGGGAGGGGGCATCCGCAGGACGATGGCTTCAAGAATGTCATCGATACCGATACCCGATTTGGCGGAACATTGGATGGCATCTGTCGCATCGATGCCGATGACATCTTCGATTTGTGCCCGAACTCTGGGGACATCGGCGGAAGGGAGATCGATCTTGTTGATAACCGGGACGATTTCCAGGTCGTTTTCCATGGCGAGGTAGACATTGGCCAAGGTTTGCGCCTCGACCCCCTGGGCGGCATCGACGACGAGCAGTGCCCCTTCGCAGGCGGCAAGGGATCGTGAGACTTCGTAGGAAAAGTCCACATGGCCGGGGGTGTCGATCAGATTGAGGATATAGGTCTGCCCATCGCGGGCCGTATAACGCAAACGGGCCGACTGGGCTTTGATGGTGATACCCCGTTCTCGCTCCAGGTCCATGCTGTCGAGAACCTGGTTGGACATGTCACGCATCTCCATGGCCCCGGTACGTTCGATCAAGCGATCAGCCAGAGTACTTTTGCCGTGGTCAATGTGGGCGATGATGGAAAAATTTCGAATTCGATTCAATGTCAGGCACACGCAAGGTCGAAGGCTTCGGGTTCTGCCGGTCAGCCTGTCGATAACGTATCAAGGAGGCGGCGGAATACCAGGAGACCTAGTTATAATCTCCCCGTTCGCTTTTCGCCAGTTCTACTGTTGCCAAAACCGTCGTTCGGTGCAACAAATCCCGTTCCAGACCGGTTGTCGGGGTATCGGACAGGGTTCGCAGGGCACTGTCTCTTGTTTTGCGCAGATGAGAGCGCAGTTGGACGTTTTCCAGCGACCCGCTTTTGCTGGAAGATGAAATATCCCGGCCCATGGCGGCCAGAGAATCCAGGAGTTCCCCGGTTTGTAGCAATTGTTCACGGCGTTGATGGGAAGTCGGTTCACGATCACTCACGGCACCGATCTGCGAGGGTGCGGTGATCTCTTCGACCCCTTCCACTTCATGGATTCCGGCAACATCCGCCAGATGACGGGCAAAAATTTCCCCTTTGATCCCCTCGATGTTTCGACTTTTGGCGGATGACACCGAGCCAGAGGCTGGGGTTCCAGCCTTTCCCACACGGCGGATGCTCATGATGGGCTCCTTTTTTGGAGTTGAATGGTTTCCACTTCGTCAGATCCCTGACCTGAATAGACATTACAAGGCGCGTGCCAAAGATAGTCTTTGCTTTCGGCATAGGCGGCCCAGACCCAAATTTTCATAAAGATCGTTAATCCGCCAAATTTACACGGAAACAAACGATGGAACAAACCATTATGGGGTGAGATTGCGACTTTTTTTGTGGGTGTCGTCAGGAATGAGGATGGGGTTGTTTTTTATATTTGATAAAATTGATAACAATGATAGAATTGGAACATGTTTTTGGGAATCATTGAATCCGTGAGGCAAGCCCATGACAAAAAAATTAAATGAATTGATTACAACGACAGACGCCGCCAAATTGCTTGGGGTTGCCCGGAGATCTGTTCAGCTTTGGATGGAAAAAGGGGTGTTGCGGGCGATGAAAACTCCAGGGGGGCATCGCCGTATCACGCGGGAATCGGTGGAGGCGTTGCTGAAAGAGTGGAACGCCGTCATGGAAAGTGAGACGGTGCCCGACCAACTCACACTTTTGATTGTGGAAGATGATCCGGTCTTTTTAGAATTTTATCGGGGCAACGTGACCGAATGGGGCGATGATATTCGCATCATCACGGCGGAGAGTGGTTTTGAAGGGTTGCTCAGGATTGGCCAGCAAAAACCGGATATTGTGATTGCCGACCTTAAAATGCCTATGATGGATGGTGTCGAACTGATTCGGTGCGTCAAGGCCAATCAAGATTTTTCCGCGACTCTCATGATTGCTGTCACCGCCATGGATGATCATGAAATTCGAAAACGGGGAGGACTTCCCGAGGATGTTTTTATTTTTCACAAGCCGCCCCCCATGGATCAAATCAGGGAGATTGTCGAAGAAATTTTGCAAGCTAGGCGGCAGAGTACCATGGCAGTCGTGTGATGTTTGACGATTTCTTGGTAAAAAATGGAGTATGACCATGACTGGGATGACAACTTCGAACTCCATTGCCAGCATTTTTCATAACGTGGTGACGGCGTGGATCATTCTCATTTTATCCATTTTCATCACCATCATTAGTTGGCATGTTTCCAACGACTATGTCCAAAAGCGTGCTGATGATAACTTTAACCATAAAGTTGAAGAGGCGCGGCTGGCCATCATCAAACGGATGGAGGAATATCAACAGGTTCTCCGGGGTGGTCTTGGTCTTTTCACGGCTCAGAGAGATTTGTCGCGGTGGCAATGGAAAGCCTATGTGGAAACCCTGGATATCGATGCCTTTTGGCCCGGTATCCAGGGGATTGGGTTTTCACGCATGATTGCGCCGGGGGATAAAGAGATCCATGAACAACAGTTACGCCAAGCAGGGTATCCCGATTATGCCATCAAACCGGCAGGGAAGCGTGAAATCTACAGTGCTATCATTTTTTTGGAGCCTTTTGACAAGCGCAACCAACGGGCTTTTGGCTATGATATGTTTTCCGATGCGGTACGTCGCACCGCCATGGAGCAGGCACGCGATACTGGACGGCCAACCGTATCTGGGAGGGTGACTCTGGTGCAGGAGACGGATCGGGACATTCAGCCCGGCTTTCTCATATTTCTCCCCCTTTACCGGGAGGGGGCCTCCTTGAACACCATCGAAGAGCGTCGTGTTGCCCTGGAAGGGTTTGTTTACAGTCCATTTCGCGTCAAAGATTTATTTCGTGGTATTCTCGGCCCTGGGGATCCTTACCTCGATTTTCAGGTTTATGACGGTGATACCGTGACCGTGCCATCGCTGCTCTATTCCACGATCAACGTGGAGGGTGGGGGTGAGGTCGCTCATCGAATCCACCATAATCGGGTTCGATCCATCGCCCTGCCGGGGCGACACTGGACCGTCAGGTTCCAGTGTCGCCCCATATTTGACTATGAGATGGGGAGTAGCCAACCCTTTTTGGTGGCCTGTCTGGGGATGACGGTCGATATTTTATTGTTTTTGATCCTCAAGTCGATTTCCGGTCAAAAAGATCGCATCCAAAAAGAGGCCCTTCGCATTGGACAGGAATTGACCGCCTCTGAAACCCATGCGCGGCACCTTGCGGAAGAGGCCAATCGTACCAAAAGTGAATTTTTGGCCAATATGTCCCACGAACTGCGTACCCCCTTGAATAGCCTGCTGATACTCTCCAAAATCTTGGCTGATAACCGCGATGGAAATCTGACCCCAAAGCAGGTGGAATCGGCACGGATCATCCATCAGAGTGGTTCCGATCTGCTCCGATTGATCAACGATATCTTGGATCTGTCCAAGGTGGAAGCGGGGAGGGTGGTGGTTGTTCCGACGGAAAAATCATTGGCCGATCTGGTGCAACATCTGGATCGGATGTTTACGTCGGAAGCGGTGGAAAAAGGGATTGCATTTCGGGTTACCACCGATGCCAGCCTACCCGCAACATGGTGTACCGACTGGAATAAAGTGGAACAGATTTTAAGTAAAATTCTTGCCAACGCATTCAAATTTACCGAGAGGGGATTTGTGACGGTCACCCTAGGGCATCCTCCCCCAGACCATCTTTTCACGAACCCGCGCCTTGCGTCGGAACCCTGTTTGGCCATCACCGTGACCGACAGCGGGATTGGCATTTCAGAAACCCAACGAGGGCAGATTTTTAAGGCGTTTTGGCAGGCCGATAGCTCGACCAGTCGCAAATATGGTGGCACGGGTCTTGGGCTTTCCATTTCGCGCAAATTCAGCGAACTTTTGGGCGGTGAAATCAGCGTGGAAAGCCAGGAGGGGCGTGGGACTTCCGTGACCCTTTTCCTTCCGGCGCACGTTTCCGCAACACCCGTCATGCCGACAGAGGCTTTGAGGGCTGATGACGCACCCGACCATGCCCAGACACAAGCGGCGGTTCCCAGGGATGATGGTATGGAACATCGTGTTGACGAAACAAGCGTCTCCTGTGTTCCAGAGGTGCGTGGAGACGATCCCATCGCGCAGAAAAGCGTCCAGGAAAACATTGTTTTTACCGTCCTTATTGTGAACGATGACATGCGTTATTCCTTTTCTTTGGCGCAGTTTTTTCAGGGGCGGTCGATCCGTGTATTTTTTGCCCGGGATGGTCAGAAAGCCCTGGTGGAATTGGAAAAAAAACGGGGAATTGACATCCTGTTGGTGGATGTTTCGCTCCCCAACAGGGATGGGTTGGCAACGATTCATAGCATCAAAGGACACGATGATTTTCAGCATTTCCCTATCATCGCTTTGGTTGATGCCGATAGACCGGAAGATCGGGAGATGTCCCTTCAGGCTGGAGCGGACAATACGGTCGGTAAACCTGTGGAATTTTCGGTACTTTTGGAAACCATGCAAACATGGTTTGCCTCGAAGTCGGCAGGAAAAAAAAACGATCTGCTGGATGACAGGATGGAGGTCTAAACAGCATGAGTAAACTTCATAAACCAATTATTCTTATTGTCGATGACAGGGCAAGCAATTTGAAAGCATTGCGTATGCTGCTCTCTCAGGTGGACGCGGAGGTCTTGGAAGCGCAATCGGGCAATGATGCCCTGGGTCTTTTGGTGGAGCATGAGGTCGCCCTTCTCCTCCTGGATGTGGATATGCCGGAAATGGATGGTTATGAAGTTGCCCGAATGGCCAAGACGCTGGATAAAACCAAGGATATTCCAATCATTTTTATTACGGCGGCATATAATGATGATTTTCATAAATTGAAGAGTTATGAATTTGGGGCCATCGATTATATCGAAAAACCGATTGTGGATACGATCCTTCGTGCCAAAGTGACCCTTTTTCTAGGTCTTTACGTGGCGCACCAGAAGACACGACATGCCAATAGTCTGTTGCTTCAAGAAATTGAAAAACGGATTTCGGTGGAAAAGGCACTGTTAGAGGAAAACGGTGAGCGCAAGCGGGTGGAGAAGGCTTTACGGATGAGCGAAGAACGGTTCCGATCTCTGGTGGAGTCCACGTCGGATTGGGTCTGGGAGTTGGATACCCAGGGTCGTTTTACCTATGCCAGCCCGCAGGTGAAGGAAATTCTGGGTTATGATCCCGAAGAGATTGTCGGCAGATTGACCGGTTTTGATCTCATGCCGCCTGGAGATGCGGAAAGAAACCGGATCGAATATCAGAAATTTGTCGCAGCCGCAGTGCCATTCAAGGGGATGGTCAATAAAAATTTCCATAAGGATGGGAGAGAGGTCTTTCTGGAATCGAGCGGTCGCCCCTATTGTGACAACACGGGAAAGCTTCTTGGGTATCGTGGCATCGACAGGGACATCACCGAACGCAAACAGATGGAAAGCCGTCTGTCAGAAAGTGAAGATCAGCACGGAACTTTGGTTGCGAATGTCCCTGGCGTTGTGTTCCGGTGTGCCTTGGATGCGGATTGGACCATGAACTTCATCAGCGAAGGGATCAAAGCACTTTCGGGATACCCCGCCTCGGATTTTATTGACAATCGCGTCCGCTCGTTTGCCAGCATCATCGATCCCGATGATCGTCACGGTGTGGAGACGACCATTTTGGCATCCATCAAGGAGCGACGGCCTTACGAGATTGAATATCGCATCACCGATGCCGCAGGCCATATCCACTGGGTGTTTGAAAAGGGTCAAGGGGTTCATTACAGGGGAGGGGAACCGGAATGGTTGGATGGGGTTATTTTGGACAATACCCGCCGCAAACATGCCGAAGAGGAGACCTTGAAGTTTCGCCGGGCTGTGGAACAAAGCCCTGTTTCCGTCGTCATCACCGATTTGAAGGGCAATATTCGCTATGCCAACCCCCGATTTTGTCAGATTTCGGGTTACAGTGCCGAAGAAATTTTGGGTCAAAATCCGCGTTTTCTTAAATCGGGCCATACGTCGGCGGAGGAATATCAGCGGTTGTGGGGGAAGATCACGCGCGGGGAGGTTTGGCAGGGAGAACTTTTGAACGTCCGCAAGGATGGTTCCTACTATTGGGAATTGGCGACCATCAGTGGGGTCCAGACAGAGCCTGGCCAGGGGATTACCCATTTTATTGGGATCAAGGAAGAAATTACGGAACGCAAAAAAGTGGAGAAAGCTTTGAATGAGACCCGGCTTCGGGCCGAGCAGGCGAATCGTGAAAAAAGCAATTTTCTTTCCACCATGAGTCATGAAATTCGCACACCCATGAATGCCATCCTGGGTTTGGCCGATCAACTGGCGGATATGCCATTGGGTGCCCAGGCCCGTCAATACCTGGACATTGTTCGTCGCAATGGCAACAACCTGTTGGCACTGATCAATGACATCCTGGATGTCTCCAAGATCGAGGGGGGGCATCTGCAACTGGAGGCGATTGTATTCAACCTGCAACAACTCCTCGAAGATATTAAGGAGACATTTCTTTATCGAGCCGAAAGCAAGGATTTGGAGTTGGTCTGGCAATGGGATTCATCTTTGCCTGCCCATCGCTTGGGGGATCCCAGTCGCTTGCGACAAATTCTTATCAATTTGGTGGGCAATGCGCTCAAGTTTACGCAACAGGGATCTGTCAGGATTTCGGTCCAGCAAGATCCATCTATCCAGGATCGGGTCTATTTTTATGTTCAGGATACTGGGATCGGTGTTACCCGCGAACAGATGAGAACTATTTTCGAGGCGTTTTCCCAGGCGGACAGTACGACGACGCGGGTTTATGGTGGAACGGGTCTGGGTTTGGCCATCTGCAAACGATTGGTGGAACTGATGGGCGGTGAGATTACCGTTGAGAGTGTGGTGGGAATAGGGAGTACATTCCGTTTTTTTGTTGTTTTGAAATCGGTAGCACCGGAACAGGTTTTACGGGAACGCCCGGAAGCGACCATCGGCGTCCTTTCCAATGGTGGATGGGCGGGGGAATCTTCGGGGATGCGGATTTTGCTGGCTGAAGATGTGGATGACAATATTATCGTCATTCAGTCCTACCTTGAGGGGACATTGCATCACCTGGAGATGGCCAAGAATGGCAAATTGGCGGTGGAAAAATACAAAAAGGGGGGCTTTGATGTCATTTTGATGGATATCCAGATGCCGGTCATGGATGGATACGAGGCGACGCAAAGGATTCGCCGCTGGGAGAGGGATTCTGGTATTACGCCTGTCCCCATCCTGGCATTGACGGCCCATGCTTTGGCGGAAGAGGCGGAAAAATGTAGGCAGGCGGGATGTAATGGCCACATTACAAAACCGATCAGGAAACATCAATTATTGGAAACTTTGGCGCGGTTGCGTTCACGAGAGCCGAGATCTTCTTCTTTGCCTGAAGCGGAACAGAAACAGGTCTCCCCCTTGGAGCCAACGGACCAGGCCATCGATCCAGAAAAGTGGCGTCTGTTTCAGAGTGATCTGGGGTCGAGTGTTGGCCGGGTTGTGCAGAAATTTTTGGAGTGTCTTCCAGAACGGCAGACCTGTGTTTGCAATGCCCTGGCACAAGGGGACGCCAAAAGTCTTGAGGATACGTGCCACAAACTCAAGGGGGGAGCGGCCACATTGGGGGCAATCCGGTTTTCCCGCATTTGCGCCGAGATCGAGAAGGGGGCCAAGGGGGGGGACTTGGTTGCGGCAGGTGCATTGCGGGATGTTTTTAACACAGAATGCCAACGGATTACCTTGGCACTCAACGCTCTTCTCGCGCGGGGAGACCCATGATTCGCGGTTAGGCTTCTATGAATGCTTGCCCCCGCCAGTCACATTGGGGATAATCGGTGGTCTGGGGTGTCGTGGCGTGTCCGTTGTTTGGCCATGAGTGCCCTGCAAGTACCTTGGACCTTGCGTATGTTTTAAGGTTGTGTCGCTAAGTGAGGTGTGTTGTGTTGTCTTTACCAAAGAGAGGGATTCATGAGCGGATCATCCAACATGGTCGTCTCCTCTCCTGAGACCGATACCAGCAACCCCGTCAGTCTGGTGGAGGATTACGCCATACGGCAGGATTGGGGTGCGGAGAGGTCCAGTGAGTTTGAGTTGTGGGCGGAGGTTCCAGGTCAGTGGGGTAGTCAACGCCTGTGGGCCGTGTATCATGACGACACCTGTTTTCTCCAGTTAAACTGTTATTTAAACTTAAAAATACCGGCTCGGCAGTTGCATAAGTCCAGTCATTTGATCACCTTGATGAATGAGCGGGTTTGGCTGGGGCACTTTGAGATTTGGAGTGAAGAACAAATCCCGGTGTTCCGTGTGGTCGTCCCTTTGCGCAATAGTGAACTGAAAGAAGAGCAACTCGAAGACATCATGGAAGCCATCCAGGAAGAGACGGATCGGTTTTTTCCTGCGTTGCAGTGGGTTCTTTGGGGGGGTAAATCACCCGAAGATGCCATTGCCGCCGCGATCATCGATACCGAAGGGGAGGCATGAGAGAAAAGTGGGGTTGATTTTCTGTTAAGGAATCATCGGGTTGGTGTGGGTATTTTTGCATCAGCCTCTCTATTGGCGGCAGGGTGGAAACGTGAGCCATTGGATAAGCCTGTGTATTTTGGTATGCTGGGTGGATGTTTGCGGCAATTTATTAGAAAACCGGGATTGAAAAATTCCAAGGACGAAGTGTCGATGCTTGGCGGGTTGGGTGTGCCGGGTTTGGTGCTTTGGCCTGTTTTGGGGCAATGACGATCCGGTTGAACCTCCAAAAGACGTACCGGGGAGAAAAGTCGATATGGAAAGCATCAAGAACGACGTGATGGAGTTTTTATTTGCACCCCATCAGATCGATCAGATCATTTATGGCGATTGCCGGGATCCTTTTTCCGCATTGGGAATGCACCTGATTCCATCGGGTGGTGTGAGTGTGCGGGCTTTTCTGCCCGGTGCCCTCAGAGTTGAACTGATTACCCGGGACACGGGGGAGAAAGTTTGCGACATGACCCGGATACGCGACGAGGGGTTGTTTGTGGCAATTCCCCGTGGCATCAAGGAGATGTTTGGTTATCGGTTCCGGGTGGATTTTGGCGGCGGTCTGATGGAACTGGAAGATCCGTACCGGTTTTGGACCGTCCTGGGCGAGATGGATGCCTATCTGTTTTCCGAGGGGCGGCATTGGGAAATTTATAATCGGTTGGGTGCCCACCATCAGACGTTGGATGGTGTCGAGGGTGTTTTGTTTGCCGTTTGGGCACCCAATGCGCGGCGTGTGAGTGTTGTGGGTAGTTTCAATAATTGGGATGGGCGTCGTCATCCCATGCGTTTGCGGGTGGAATGCGGTATTTGGGAATTGTTTGTTCCCGAGGTCAAACCGGGGGATCTTTACAAGTATGAACTCAAAGGGGCTTATGGCGATCTGCTGCCACTGAAGGCGGATCCTTATGGTCGCGCCTGTGAACCCCCTCCTGGGAATGCCTCCATTGTCGTGGGTAAGAGCCAGCATGTTTGGCAGGATGCGGACTGGATCAAAGCGCGCGAATCTTGGGATTCGTTGCACAAGCCCATGGCCATTTATGAACTCCACCTGGGATCGTGGAAGCGCAAGCCCGATGAGAACAATCGGTTTTTGACCTATCGGGAATTGGCCGACGATTTGGCGGAATATCTCACGGTGTTAGGGTTTACCCATGTGGAGCTGCTCCCCATCACCGAATTTCCGTTTGATGGTTCGTGGGGTTATCAGCCGACTGGTCTGTACGCGCCGACGTTCCGGTTTGGGACGCCGGAGGATTTTAAATATTTTGTGGATCGTCTGCATCGGGCCGACATTGGTGTTCTCATGGACTGGGTTCCGGGCCATTTTCCCACCGATGGTCATGGGTTTGGACGGTTTGATGGTACCGCTTTGTATGAACACGATGATCCCAGACAGGGGTATCATCAGGATTGGAACACGCTGATTTATAACTTTGGCCGGACGGAGGTGGTGAATTTCCTGGTAGCCAATGCCTTGTTCTGGATCAAGGAATACCATCTGGACGGTCTGCGTGTGGATGCGGTGGCTTCCATGCTTTATAACGATTACAGCCGCCAGCCGGGTGAATGGATTCCCAATTATTATGGTGGCAACGAAAATCTTGGTGCCATTGGCTTTTTGCGGACCCTCAACGAGCAGGTTTATGCCCAGGGTCAAGGGGCGATCACCATTGCGGAGGAATCGACCTCCTGGCCCATGGTTTCCCGACCCACGAGCATGGGTGGTTTGGGGTTTGGGTACAAATGGAACATGGGGTGGATGCACGATACGTTGCTCTACATGGCCAAGGATCCGGTGCATCGGCGGCATCATCAAAACAACCTGACGTTTGGCATGTTGTATTGTTACAGTGAAAACTTCATCTTGTCGCTTTCTCACGATGAGGTTGTCCACGGCAAGCGGTCGTTGATCGATAAGATGTCGGGGGATGCTTGGCAACGGTTTGCCAATTTGCGTACCTATTACACCTTTATGTTTACCTATCCTGGTAAGAAGCTGTTGTTCATGGGGATGGAATTTGGCCAAGGGTTGGAGTGGAATCATGATTCCAGCCTGGATTGGCATCTTCTGGACAATGTGCCGTTTCATCGCGGGGTGTGGAGTTTGGTTCGTGATTTGGGCCAGCTTTACAAGAATAACCCCGATGTCCATGGATTGGATCATGAGCCGGGTGGGTTTGAGTGGATTGATTGCCATGACACCGATCAGAGTGTCATTTCCTATCTTCGCCGCGCCAAGGATAGCAAGGGTGTTGTGGTTGTTGTGTGCAACTTTACACCGGTTGTTCGGGAAAATTATCGCATTGGCGTGCCGTATCTGGGTACCTATCTTGAGAAAATCAACTCAGACGCCACGGAGTATTGTGGTGGTGGCATTGGCAATGAGGGGAAGGTGATTGCGGAGGAAATTCCGGCCCATGGGCGTCCGTATTCGGTGAACCTGCGGTTGCCGCCATTGGCGGGTGTGGTGTTTGTGTTGGAAGCGTAGTTTAAAAGACGATTGCGGGGGGGATCATCCCCCCCCCTTTTCGGCGAGGCGATATATCCAGGACGGATCAGGATTTCACGGCCTGTTCAATAGCTTCGGTTACGAACTGGTTGAGGCTTTTGCTCAGGGACTCGGCCACCGAAATGGCGCGGGCGTGCAGTTCTGGGGGAACCCTCGCCATGATTTTTCCAGAAAAAGGCCTGTCGGGGCTTTCCCCTTTTGCCGCGCAGGTTTCCAGATAAAAATCGACAGATTCCCGAAAGGCTTGTTTTATCTCGGTAACAGACTCACCGTGGAAGGTGATGATCGGTTTGATGCCGACGACGCGCCCTACGAAGCATCCATCCTCGTCGCTGTACTCGATTCGGGCCGCATAGCCCTTGTGCATCATGGGGGTCATGGTTTGACTCCAATTCGTTTCAGAAATTCACGGGGTAACCGTTCAGCCCCCCTAAAAAATTATTGAAAAGAAAGAAGGGGTCTGGGGAATTCTTTCCCCAGGGTTTTGACTTTAAATCAAAAGCTTCCATTTTTTCTTTTGACTTTATTTTCGATATTAAATCAAAAGATTAAACATGGGAACATTTTTTTAAATTCAAAAACAAAAGTCAAAAGCGGAACATGGAAACCTTTTTGTTTAAATTCAAAGTCAAAACCCTGGGGGCAATCCCCCAGACCCCTTTTTTCTTTTAATAATTTTATTTGGCGAAATCACTAATCTTATGTCACTCCTCCGAGAGGGGGAATGACGGGCTTAATTTTTTTTCAATTTGATAAAGTTTGATTTTATTGTGTAGCGATTGCCGGGTGACATCCAGCAACGCTGCGGCTTGTATTTTATTGCCTTTAGTCTTTTGTAGTGCTTTAAGGATTAATTTAATTTCGGTACGGCGGCGGTGTTCCGGGAGGGAGAGGGTATCGGGTTCCGACTCGGTGGGTTGCGGGGTATGGGAACGGAGGGAGCAATGTTCAATGGAGATGATTTCACCATCGGGGGTGAGGGCGACGAGCCGTTCGACTTCGTGTTGTAGCTGACGGACATTGCCGGGCCAGTCAAAGCGTTCAAACAGTTCCATGACCTCGCTGGAGAAACCGCGGACATGTTTGTTGAAGCGGGCGTTGATTTCATCGAGGAACATAAGTGCCAGAGGGACGATATCATCCGGGCGTTTGTTGAGGGGGGGGATGGTGATATCGACGGAGAAAAGGCGGAAGAAAAGGTCTTCTCTGAACCGTCCTTTGGCGACCTCTTCACGCAGGTCGCGGCTGGAGGCGGAGATGATACGGAATTGGTAGTGATGTATTTTTTGTCCGCCGAGGCGTGTCCCTTCGTTTTCTTGGATGGCGCGGAGGAACTTGGGTTGGATGGAGGGGGGCATGTCGGCGATTTCGTCCAGGAAGAGAGTCCCCCCAGAGGCCTCCTCGAAGCGTCCCATGCGACTGGTGTGTGCGCCGGTGAAGGCCCCTTTTTCAAAACCGAAAAATTCGCTCTCCATAAGGGTTTCGGGGATGGAAGAGCAGTTGACGGCGACGAAAGGTCGATTGCGGCGATCTTCGGCGGCTTCGTGGATGATCCGGGCGATAACCTCCTTGCCGGTGCCGCTGGCACCGGTGATAAAGACGTTGACGGGGAGGGGGCCGATCTTGGAAGCGATATCGAGTACCTGGCGCATGGGTTTGCTGGCAGCGATAAAGCGGTGTTTCCCCTTAAGAATTTCGTTGGTACGTGTCAGTTCGTCGTGCATCCCTCGGGAGATGCGGATAATTTCATCACTGACGCGATTGTTTTCGATGGAGAGTGCCAGAAATTTGACGATCCGTTGCAATAAGGCGGCATCGGCTTCATCGAAGTCGAAAGGTTCTTGTTTATTCAGGAGTTCGACGGCACCGAGGGCATAGTTGCCGACGATGCTGATGATGGGGACGCTGAGAATATTGCGGGTGATGAAGTCGGTTTTTCGAGCGATTTCCTGATGAAAACCGGCACTTTGGTCGAGTCGTCCCTGGATGATGGTTTGGGAGGTGGTGATGGATTTTCCGACGATGCTCCCATTTTTGGGGGCGATGATTTCTTTTTCTTTGAGTCCGGTTCCGAATTGCAGCCAAATATCATCGGAGTTGGCATCCGCCAGGAAGATGGAGCAGCGTTCCGCCTTGAAGAGGGTAGGAAAGATATCGACGAAGAAGAGCATGAGATCTTCATAATCGCGGGTGGCCCAGGAACGGTTGATGCGATCAAGGAGAGACTTGAGATTGACAAGCCTCTGGTGGATATCACCGGGCTTGGTCATTGTGGATTTCCATGCATAGAGGGGGTGATCACGGGAAGTATCATGGTTCAAACATTCGATAAGTAATCAATCATGGACTTGTCATTTATCTATTCGTGACACGGGTGAAAAATATTTAGACATTTTTTGTTTGGCTTTACATTTTAAAAACTGAAACGGCATAAGAAAATTTCATGGGCATTCCTTGGAGAGCATGGTGTATGGTGGAAGCGTGTGATTTATCAGGAGGTGTGTGGTGGGGTTTTGGTTGGTGGGAGGGGGATGGGGGTCGAGGATAGGGCAATATTGGCGCGATAGATGCTCTGTGTCGGTCAGGTATGTTTTGGATTGTTTTATTGTGGAGGACCGAATCATGAAAGCGTTGCGCGGATGTGGGGGGAGATGGGGCAAGGGGTTAGCGATGGTTTTGGGATTGGGGATGGCGTTATCGACGGCGACGCCGGTTTATGCGGCACCTGGGGATGCGGCGATTGTTTTGGTTGGATTGATTTTAGGTGGCGCACGGAATGTGGGGGGGCACCACAAGGTGATGGTTCCCAGGGGTGCCGTGCAGACGGCTGAGAGGGATAGAATCTCGGTGCCGGATTGTGGTCGGTCGGGTGTTTCGCCGTGTGGTTATCCGTGAGGTTGGCGGGTCAACCGGCAGCGACCTTGGCGGGTTGATTTTTGCGGGGGCGGACACCGACGGGGGGCGCGGAGAATCGGGAGAGTTGTTGGAAGATTGTGAGGACATCGGACTCGGACAATTTAAGGGATTGTGATATTTCGGTGGCGTCGGCACCATCGAGGGCGAGTTCGATGATTTGGGTGCGCATGGAAGGTGCGAGGGGTTGCGCACGGTAGTTCAGCAGGAAGATGGTCCTTTCGCAACGCGGATCTTGGCAACTGTAGCGTTGTTCGCCGTTGGGTTGTTTGCCGTATTTGACCACATTCAGTCCATTGCAATCGGGGCAGCGTACTTGAGCGAGGGCCATGGTGGACTCCTTGGGGTGGATGGGGTGATGTTCCGCGTCATGGTTTATGGATTACAAGGTTTGTGCCAGGGCGTCTTTTTTTAATAGTTTATTGAAATTATTTATTATTTTTTATACCCTGTATAGGGTGTCGGCGCATTTATGGAATTATTTGCCGGGTGGCTGTGGCAAATAATTCCGGTATTTTTTTCCATGATTGCGGGGGTCTGCTTCAGCACGCCTCCTATCACACGGCGATCTACGATTGAAAAACGTCAAACACTGTATTTTAAAAGAATTTCGGCTGCATCGGCAATTTTGATGAACACCCCCCCGTCTCCCCCCGCATCTGGGTGATGCTCTTTGGCCAGTTGGCGATAGCGGGAGCGGATGGCGGTCGTATCGGCGGTGTTGGGAAGCCCCAGAACGCTAAGTGCCTCCCCCCGCTTTTCATCCGACGCCAACCGTTGCCAAAAACTTTCGATCATCGCCGCCACATCGGCGCGGGTGGTCGTCTCCATGTGGTGCCAATCCAAATAATACCCCTGCAAAGGATCGAGCGGGATCACTGCGTCTTCCAGGGGGGCGGATAAAAAAGGGGTGATCCGAATTTTGAGACAGTGAATCTCCAAAGCACCCAATTTTTGCTCCCAAAGCCGCGTCCTCAGCAAATACAACAGATGAAACAATAAAAAATGGACATGGAATAAATCCAACGGATCGCTCAGACTTTGATGATCGAAAAAAACGATCTTCTCCCGCTTTAACACTTGAACCAGTTCATATTCTTTGATCCCCGCCGGATAACGCCACAAAAGTGCGGCCAACCGTTCCAATAACCGTTCGCGGATTTCAGGGTCCATGATCAAAATTCTCGATACCGGAAAAAGGGTCCAATCGTGGTACACTAGGGAAAATGGATTGCACAGACAAGTCTTTCCGGTTTAAAAACATCGCATCATGACCCCACAGACCCAACCTCCGCCATCCGAACGTCTCGCCCGTCAGGTCCAGGGGCTGACGACCCTCCTGACGTTGCAAGAGGAGGCGCGTCAAGCGCAAAGCTTGGCTGAACTGGCCTTTATCATCGTCAATGGCACTCTGCGCTTGGTCTCCTACGCCCAGGCGGTATTTTGGCGGGTGACCCCTGGAAAAAAAAATATCCTGACCGCCGTTTCCGGTGCCCCCCGGTTTGATCCCAACGCCCCGCAAATGGTTTGGTATCGCAAAGCCATCGATGTTCTGACCCAGGCCGCCGATATGGACCCGATTCAGGAGGTCGCCTTGGAACGATTGCCGCCGGCGTTGCGTCAGGAAGGGGAAGACTGGAGCCATGCCCATGGAGTATGGTTGCGGGTGAAACATCCCCGAAGTGGCGCAAACCTCGGTGGGTTGTGGTTGAGCCGTGACCGCCCCTGGGAAGAGGGGGAGCGGGTGTTGTTGGAACATCTGCTCAATGGCTATGCCGAATCGGTAGCCCTGTGGCAGCAGCGACCATTGCCAGGTGCCATGATCCTGCGAAAATTGCGCCGAGGGGGGGGGATCTTGATACTCCTGGCCGCTTTGTTCGCAACCCTGTTCATTCCAGTGCGCCAATCGGTTTTGGCCCCGGCGCGGGTGGCTGCGGTGGATCCCTCCATGGTCACCGCACCCATGGATGGGATGGTGGCGCGGTTTTTTATCCAACCCCATGCCCAGGTGAAAGTGGGTGATCTTCTCTTCACTCTGGATACCACAGAACTCAATCATCGTTATCACTTGGCCCTCGAAGAATTGGCCCTCGCGCAAACCCAACTGCGTAAGGTGGGGCAATTGGCCTTCTCCGAAAAAGAACGGGTGGCCGAAATCGCAACCAATAAAAACTTGGTCCGCGAAGCCAGTGCCAAGGTCGATTATGCGGTGGAACTCCTGGAACGGGCGCAGGTCAAGGCGGCAGTCGATGGGGTGGCGGTGTTCAGCGACCCCTATGCCTGGTTGGGGCGACCGGTGCGTTTGGGGGAACGGGTGCTGGAAATCGCCTCCCCCCAACGTGTGGAAATCGCCATCGACCTCCCCGCCGCCGAGGCGATGCCCTTTGTTTTGGAATCGGAGGTGGTGCTTTATCTGGATGGTGATCCCCTCAACCCCCTCTCTGGGCGTCTCCGTTTTGCCGCCTATGAGGCGACGCTAACCCCGGAAGGAAAACTGATCTATCTGCTGAAGGCCGATTTTGCTCCCCACACCACCTTGCCGCGTCTGGGACTTAAGGGGACCGCCAAGGTGTATGGTCGTGAAGTAACCTTGTTTCACGCTCTGTTCCACCGTCCCATCGCCGCCCTGCGCCGTCTGGTGATTCTGTGACCCCGGAGGCGGGACAGCTTCCGCCATTGCGGCAGGATTTGCGCCTGCTCCCCGGTGGGGCGGGAGGGGGCGGGGAACCCACTTGGTTGTTGTGGGATCAACCGCGCAATCTGTTCTTTCGTGTGGGATGGGCCGAATTTGAAATGCTTTCCCGCTGGGCTTTGTGCCGGGAGCCGCAAGGGTTGATCGATGCCGTCAACCGCGAAACCACCCTGACCATGACCTCCGAACGGTTGGCGGAATTGGTGCAATTTTTAAGGCTTCAAGGGTTGGTACAACCGGATCGTGCCGATTTTCGCCGATATGCAGGACAGACTGGCGTGTTCACCGCATTATTGCACCATTATCTTTTTTTCAGAATTCCCCTGGTCCGCCCCGATTCTTTTTTGCAAAAAATCTTCCCTGTGGCGACATTCTTGGGCCATGGGGTGACCCTTTTTTTGACTGGAGTGGCCTTGGTGCTGGGGGGGTACTTCACATTACGCCAATGGGATGCGTTTACCGGTTCCGTGGGGGGATGGAGCAGCCCGGAGGGGATGACCATCTTGTTCATCACGATTTTCGCCTCCAAACTGGTGCATGAACTGGGACATGCCCTGGCGGCCAAGCGTATGGGATGTCGGATTCCCGCCATGGGGGTCGCCTTTTTGGTCCTGTGGCCATTTTTCTATACCGATACCAATGAAACTTGGCGTTTGACCCAAAAAAAAGATCGTTTTCGTGTCGCCATCGCCGGAATCGCCGCCGAATCCTTTCTGGCGGCCTGGGCACTCTTGGCCTGGGCTTTGGTGGCGGACGGGCCATGGCGCGGCGCACTTTTTTCCTTGGTTGCGGTCATCTGGACCAGCACGCTACTCCTGAATGCCAACCCGTTCATGCGGTTTGATGGCTATTTTATGCTTTCCGATACCCTGGATATCCCGAATCTTCATGAACGGGCCTTTGCTATGGGTAAATGGTTCCTCCGTAGAACCCTTTTGGGGGCGAAACTTCCCCTCCCGGAGCCATGGCTATTGCGGCAACGGGTATTTTTGATCACCTTTGCCCTGGGAACTTGGCTTTATCGTGTGATCTTATATTTTGGCATCGCCCTGTTGGTTTACCATCTTTTTTTCAAGCTATTGGGGGCGTTCCTCATGATGGTGGAGGTATATTGGTTCTTGTTGGGGCCGATCATGAAAGAATTGGGGTGGTGGTGGCGCAACAGAACACAGATGGCGGCGGGGCATGTCCGGTTATGGATGCTTTTGGCCTTGTTGGGATGTGCGATATTTTTCCTCCCATGGCATAGCGCGATCAAGATGCCGGCGGTGTTGCGTACTTCGGTCCATGTCAGGATTTTCCCCCCCGAAGGGGGGATGATTCAAACTCTTGCGGTGGCATTGGGACAACGGGTCAACAAGGGAGATCCTTTGCTGAAACTGGATGCTTCCGAATGGCGGGGGCAATTGCGCTTGGCGCGATTGGCAGTGGTGCGGTTGCAGGGGGAGTTGCTGCTCCAGGGTCCACAATTTGCCGCCAACCGTCTGGTGGCCGAACAGCAGTTTGCCAGTGCCAACGCCCAGGTTTTTGGTTTGCTGCGGCAGATGGAGCGGTTGGACATTTCATCTCCCATCGATGGGACGGTGACCAAACTTCGGGAGGGGCTGGTCCAAGGGATGATGGTGGGGCGAGAAGATGAACTGATTACCATCCGCCAGTATGCCTCGGAGCAGATTTTTGCCTATGTGGCGGAGGATCAACGCGATTTGGTGCCACCGGGATCCCAGGGGATATTTTATCCCGATCACGCGGGGTATCCGACGATCCCTTGTACCTGGGTGGATGCCGATCCGTTTGCGGTGGCAACATTGGAGGATGTGCAACTGGCGTCGGTCTATGGTGGTCCCATCGAGGTGGAGCGGATGGAACGGGAAACGCTCCGTCCGCAGTACCCGGTCTTTATCATCCGTTTTCAGCGGGGGGGCGCGGCGATGGAACAGACGATCGCGGGGATGGTGATTGTCCCAGGACGGCCCGATACGTTGGCGGGGCGGGTTTGGAAAAGTGTCGCAGCGTTATGGATCCGGGAGACCGGATTCTAAACCGCAATCATCATGGAATACGTCGTCTGGAAAGTGGGGTCTATGATACCCCGTTTCTGGCCTTTGGGAGCGTTGTTTTAAGAAAATCTTCGGTAGCTTCAAAAATCGGCTCGATCCCATTGTATTTGATCATTAACGGAATGACTTTTGTGCGTATCCCCATGCCGCGAGATTCAACATAGCGACAGTCGCGCAAAATATCCATGATAAGGTGATTCCTCGGTGATCTTTGTCCCGCTTTCATTTTTGCAATGGTCATGGAGTTTGGAAGTTTTCCTGGGCTGTTCACTTCAATGCGATCACTATAGATCGTCATCACGACTTCCACATTCCTTGTCCAATCCCGATGGGCCAGTGCATTGATGACGATTTCTCGAATCACCTCTTTGGGATAATGCCAAGTGACATCGCGGCGCAGATCATCGTTGATTCTGCCACTCTCATCCGTGATGAACGGCAACACAGCCGACATAAATTTCTCAATGAGACCATCATCGACCCATTGTTTTCCACCCCGATCATCATCTTGCCATCGTGCCACCAGTGGACCGTCCAAATGGCGATCAAGTCGGGCCTGATACTCCATATCGGTGCCATCAAAGGCCATAACACGCAATCCGGCCTGCGGTAGAAATCGTCTGGGGTTGATGCCAAACAACAACAAACCCGCAATGGAACATACTTGGTGTCCCTGACCATCTTCCGCCATCAGTCCAAGTCCCAAAAGGCGGTCGATCCATTCAGAACGGTTGGCTGGAACCTGTGGATCGGCGATAATCGTTCTCAAGTAGTAGCCCAGTCGATCCAAGTCAAGATTGGAGAGCGTCGTTCCCGCAACGGGAAGTGCTTCAACATGAAGCATACCACCCGTTTCATAAAGCCTCATGATTTGCTCGCGGGTTGCCAATTCCGAGCGATTACCCATGCGAACATAGGTCTCCTCACGATGATCATGACGAACCACGTAAGGTTTGGAAACACCGGGAGATAAACTGATGATGCCAACACGCTGTCCAGGACCGACAACAATTTCTTCATAGAATGGAATGATTTGCGGGTGAACTTTATCGCGGAAGATATTCAAGACCCATTCTTGGGCATTATCACGTTGCAGGCCCGAAATCGTACCATCATCTTCGACACCGAGCAGAATACGTCCACCCTGAGTATTGGCAAAAGCAACGATTCCTTTAGCGAGTTGTTCCGGTCGAATGTCATCACGCTTAAATTCAATGCCAGAGTTTTCACCGTTGGCAATGATCTCAATTAATTCTGATTTCAGCATAGCGTGATCTCAATAGCCATATTTCACTTTACGTCGATTGAATGCCGCTTTTCCACCCTAGCCAATCAAAAATGCTTAAAACCCGATCCCTGCATGGTGATGGGGGTGCCATGGTCGAAAACACGGATCCCCTTCTGTTCCGTAATGACCCCAACTTCCGTCAACGGCAAACCAAGATTGGCGGCAATGGCTGGGATATATTCCAACGCACCCGGTGTCACCGTAAACAAAAGTTCATAATCCTCGCCACCGGTCAAAAGGGTTTGCCACGCATCCGGGCCACCATTCTCCAGCCATCGACGGGCCGCTGGGGACAGGGGGATCTTTCCCAAATCAAGGTCGGCCCCGACACCAGAAGCGTCACACAAACGCCCGGCATCGGCCAAAAGACCATCGGAAATATCGATGGCTGCCCGGGCAACGGAGGCATCGACCAACGCCAACCCCAGGTCGATTCTCGGACTGGGTTTAAGATGCCGGTCCACAAAAAATGTCCCGTCTGCTTCCGTATTGGCCGCCCCCCCCAGGTCAACCCCTAAAAGGCGACGTAACCCCAGCGCGGAATCACCCATGGTCCCAGACACAAAAATCCGATTGCCCACTTCGGCACCCGAACGTAGGATGGCGCGGCCATGACCGACTACCCCAAACATGGAGATGGTCAAAACGATCGGACCCGATGTCGCCGAAGTGTCGCCCCCCACCAACGCAACCCCGTACCGCTGACCCGCATCATCCATCCCCAACGCCAACTGTTCCACCCACGCCAAAGGTGTTTCCGGCGGCAACGCAATGGAGAGCAGACACCACCGCGGTTCTCCCCCCATGGCGGCAATGTCTGATAAATTGACACACATCGTTTTCCAACCCAACAGCCTGGGGTCCGTCTCCTGGGTAAAATGAATCCCTGCGACCAGCGTATCCGAGGTGGTCAACAGATCCTGGGTTCTCGGCACCAAAAGCACCGCCGCATCATCCCCGACGCCAGCACTGATACCAGGGACATCTGTTTTACCTAATCCCTTGAAACAGTGGTCGATGAGTCCAAATTCCCCCAACGAAGAGACCGTTCTGTCATTCGCCACGCCCTTCACTCCCATCGACTTTAAGTCCGAATTTCACGGGCTAAGCGGTCCAATATCCCATTGACAAACCCGCCCGACTTTTTATCACCATAGCGCTTGGAGAGTATAACCGCCTCATTGATGATCACGCCCACATCCAGGTTCGGCTCCGTCAAAAGCTCAAAAACCGCCTGCCGCAATACATTGCGATCAATGGCCGCAATCCGCTGCATCGACCAGTTATCCGCCGCCTGGGAAATCATCGGATCCAACGTTTCAATCCGGTTCCAGGTTCCAGAGGCCAATTTCTGAAAATAAGCTAAGTCCACCTGTCCACTGTGATTTTCTTCGCTTAACTGTTCTACGGCCAGACGGATATGTTCCCCCGTGATGTCACTTTGATAAAGTGCCTGCAAACTTAATTCTCTGGCCTTGTGCCGCCCTACAGAGAGTTGTCCCGCAACCATCTCTCCCAAGCTTTTATCCGTTGCATCGTCGCTCCGAGCCATGACACCACCTCAGTTACTATCCAACAGTTTTGGTCAGCACGGATTTTTTTAAGATAGGAAATTTTAAAATAGCATCATATTTTTGTAAACAAATCCGCCATCTCGATCATCGATTGTGCCGTTTCCCAGCCCTTGTTACCCGCCTTGGTCCCCGCCCGATCAATCGCCTGTTCCACCGTATCGGTCGTCAACACCCCAAAACCCACGGGTATTCCCTGTTCCATAGCCACCGAGGCCACACCTTTGCTGACCTCTGCCGCAACATAGTCAAAATGGGGGGTAGAACCACGGATGACCGCGCCCAAACATACGATACCGGCATATTGACCACTTTTGGCCATGCGAACCAACGCCATGGGAATCTCGAAGGCCCCTGGTACCCGGACCACGGTGATGGCTTCCGTGCCGATCCCGTGGCGGCGAAAGCAATCCAATGCCCCTTCCAACAACCGTTCGGTGATAAATCCGTTGAAACGGGAAACGATCACCCCGTAGCTACGACCATGACCGGTATCCAAATGACCTTCCAATACGCGAACCTGTTCAGACATGGGTTTTCATCCCCTTGCATAAAGTCAAACCGACGGGCAACGTTCAACACTTTCACGCAACTTGAGCCACCTTACAACGCCTCCGCCGTATGCGCCGGGAGCAGGTGACCCATCTTATGGCGTTTGGTCTCCAGATAATGGGCATTGCCCTGTCCAGGGGGAATGGTAATGGGAACCCGTTCCACCACTTCCATTCCATAACCTTCCAAGCCAATGATCTTCTTGGGATTATTGGTCATAATTCTGATTTTGCGCACCCCGACATCCCGCAAAATTTGCGCCCCGATGCCATAATCGCGCAAATCCGCTGGAAAACCAAGCTCTGTATTGGCCTCCACCGTGTCCAATCCCTGGTCCTGAAGGTTATAGGCGTGCATTTTGTTGATCAGGCCAATACCCCGGCCCTCCTGACGCAGATACAGTAAAATTCCGCACCCTTCTTTGCCAATGTATTCCATGGAAGAACGCAACTGTCCGCCACAATCACAACGCAACGAGCCAAACAAATCGCCCGTCAGACATTCACTGTGAACCCGAACCAACACTGGCTTTTCAGGATCGATAGTCCCTTTGATCAGGGCGACATGTTGAAAATCATCGACATCATTGGTGTAAACATAAAGCTGCCACTCGCCGCCATGTATGGAAGGTATTCGGGTTTCGACCTGGCGATGGATCAATTTTTCATTTTGCGTCCTGAAAGAGATCAAATCGGCGATGGTGCCAATTTTCAGCCCATGTTGTCTGGCAAAAGGGATCAGATCAGGAACCCTGGCCATGGTACCATTTTCGTTCAGGATTTCACAGATGACTGCCGCTGGATTGCGACCCGCCATACGGGCCAAATCCACCGAGGCTTCGGTATGTCCCGCCCGTACCAGTACACCCCCTTCCTTAGCAACCAGGGGAAACACATGGCCGGGTCGTACCAAGTCGGACGGCAGACTTTCGGCACCGATGGCGACGGCGATGGTGCGTGCCCGATCATGTGCCGAGATTCCCGTGGTCACTCCGGTTTTGGCTTCGATGGAGACGGTAAACGCCGTCTTGAACTTGGCATCGTTATCTACCACCATGAGCGGCAACTGCAAATAATCGATCCGTTCCTGCGTCAATGCCAAGCAAACGAGACCACGGCCAAACTTGGCCATAAAATTGACCGCTTCCGGTGTGCAATCTTGCGCGGGGATGATCAAATCGCCTTCATTTTCGCGATTTTCATCATCGACCAGGATGATCATACGGCCTTGGCGGAAATCATCGATGATTTCTTTGATGGAATTAAAGTCCGACGACATTGGATTAAAAACCTCTCTTCAGTAAATAGGCTTCATCGACAAGCCCCACGGGACGACCCCATCCCCCCGTCGCCAACAACCGTTCCACATAACGACCCAAAAGGTCGGTTTCCACATTGACCAAACTTCCAGCCACCAACGCCGCCAATGTCGTTTTATGGCTGGTATGGGGAATGATGTTCACCGCAAAACGGGTCACCGCACCGCCATCCACCACCTCATTGACTGTCAGGCTCACCCCGTCCACGGCAATGGAGCCTTTGGGGATAATATAGCGGCCAAACTCCGCTGGCACACGGAACCAAATTGCGACCGAATGGCCCTGGGGAACCAAACGCTCCACCTGTCCCACAGTATCCACATGACCTTGGACCAAATGTCCATCTAACCTGCCACCCAACACCAATGCCCGTTCCAGATTGACCGCTTGTCCTACCCGGATTCCTGACATGGTGGTGACACCGACCGTTTCCCTGGAAACCTGTACCGTAAAACTCACAGCATCCTTTGCGATCACCGTCAGGCAAACGCCGTTGACCGCAATCGAGTCTCCCAGAGCAACCTTGGCCAGATCAAACGGTGCTGCGATGCCCAAGGACCAGTCGCTCCCCCCTTTTTGCAGGCTGCGCACATGCCCCATCCCCTCGATCAAACCGGTAAACATGGCCCATCCCGCATAAACTTTCCCATCGTCGCCTCAATCAGAAGATCCTCACCCAACCGGGTGATCTCAACGCCATCCAACCGCAATGCATCGGCCAAGGAGGCGACACCACTTCCCCCCAAAAGGCCAGGGGCCATGATCCCGCCAATGAGCATGGGGGCCAGATACAAGGACAAACGATCCACCAATCCACCCGCCATCAACGATCCCGTCAGTTTTCCGCCGGACTCGGACAGGACGCTGTTGATTCCCATGGAACCCAAACGCCGCATCAGATCATCCAGATCGACCCGTTCCGAGCCGTCATCGCGGCAGACCAGGACGGTTGCTCCCCGATCCCGTAGTATTTTGGCGCGCTCATGGTTTTCATCCAACACCGTCGCCACCCATAACGGGGCACTCTCCGAAGAGGACCAAAACGCCCCTTCCAAAGGGGTGCGCAAGCGTGAGTCCACCACCAAGCGGATGGGATCGCGTCCCCCGGCAATCCGGCAGTTCAAGCGGGGATTATCCGCCAAAAGGGTACCGATTCCAACCATGACCACATCATGGGTATTTCGGAGACGCCCCACGCTTGTCCGAGATTCAGGGCCGGTGATCCACTGGCTTGCACCGGTATGGGTAGCTGTCTTGCCATCCAGGGAGGCTGCCAATTTGCAATGAACCAAGGGGCGTCCGCGAAGCACGCGACTAATGAATGGTGCGTTCAGCCGTTTTGCCGCAGTCTCCCGCACCCCCACCCGGACCACTATACCAGCCTCTTGGAGTCTGGCAAACCCTTTGCCCGCCACCCGTGGATCGGGATCGGTCATGGCAGCGACCACTTGCCGCACCCCCGCAGCGATCAAGGCGTCGGCACAGGGTGGTGTCCGCCCATGGTGACTGCACGGTTCCAGGGTCACATACGCCGTTGCCCCGTGCGCCAATGGTCCCGCCTGTTGCAGCGCGAAGACCTCCGCATGGCCAGCACCAGCGCGTGGGTGAAATCCTCGTCCCACCACCCGTCCATCCTTGACCAACACACACCCCACCACCGGATTGGGATGCGTTCGACCCAAACCTTGCGCTGCCAGACGCAGAGCGAGGTCCATCATTTTTGCCTCAAGTTGCGCGGGCACTTCCAACGTCACGTTCTAAAGGGTTGAATAAATCGGGTAACGCCGACACAACGCCTGGGTTTGGCGATGAATTTCCGTTTCCACCTTGTGACTTTCTCCAGGGTTGGTGGCGGCGGCATCGACAACCTGCACAATCCAACGGCCAATATCTCTGAAATCGGCCTCATTGAATCCACGGGTGGTTGCTGCCGGCGTTCCCAACCGGATACCCGAAGTGATAAACGGGGAGCGGGGATCGTTTGGGATGGCATTTTTGTTACAGGTCATTCCGGACCGTTCCAACGCCGCTTCGGCATCTTTGCCGGTGATGTTGCGCGAGGTCAGATCCACCAGCATCAGATGATTATCCGTGCCGCCCGATACGATGCGTAACCCTTGTTCCACCAAGGTTTCCGCCAAGGCCACCGCGTTAGCCCGAATACGCCGGGCGTATTCTTTGAACTCCGGTTGTAATGCCTCACGAAAAGCGACCGCTTTGGCCGCAATGACGTGTTCCAAGGGGCCACCCTGGATACCCGGAAAGATTTTGGAATTGATTTTTTTCGCCAAGTCTTCCCGATTGGTCAGGATCATACCGCCACGGGGGCCACGGAGGGTTTTATGGGTGGTTGTGGTGACGATATCGGCGTATGGAAACGGACTGGGATGTTCTCCCGCCGCCACCAAACCGGCAAAATGGGCCATATCCACCACCAAATCGGCCCCGACGGCATCACAAATCTTGCGAAACCGGGGAAAATCAATGACACGGCTGTAAGCGGAGGCACCGGCAACGATGATACGGGGGTGGTGTTGCTGCGCCAGGCGTTCCACTTCGTCATAGTCGATGGTTTCGGTTTCGGGATGCAGACCATACTGCACGGGTTGAAACAACTGGCCGGAAAAGTTTGGGGCGGCACCATGAGTCAAATGGCCGCCATGGGCCAAGGACATTCCCAACAAGGTATCTCCCGCCGTCGCCAAGGCCAAAAATGCCGCCATGTTGGCCTGGGAACCGGAATGGGGTTGTACATTGGCATAGGCGCAGCCAAACAACTCACAAGCGCGGGAAATGGCCAATACCTCGGCCCGATCCACACAGTCACATCCACCATAATAACGTTTGCCGGGATACCCTTCGGCGTATTTGTTGGTCATGACGCTCCCTTGTGCTTCCAGGACGGCGCGACTGACGATATTTTCCGACGCAATCAACTCAATCTGGTCTCTTTGCCGACTCAGTTCATCCTGGATGGCGGCATAAATCTCCGGGTCAGCAACGTTCAGGGAGGCGGTTGAATCAGTCATGGTATTCCTCATGGGTATCAAAATGGGTTTGCCGAGCAGGGTTTTGTCGGTTTCGGCGTTATCAATGCGTCCAGCCCTTCGATACGCCGCTGATGCCGTCCCCCTTCAAAGGGTTCTGTTAGCCAGACATCGATCATTGCTTGTGCCAATCCCGGTCCTGTCACCCGGCCACCGATGACGAGTACATTGGCATCGTTGTGGCGTCGCGACATGCGCGCTGTAAATTCATCGTGACACAAGGCAGCGCGTATCCCCTGGAAACGGTTAGCCGCCATGGACATACCCAAACCGGTGCCGCACAAAAGGAGACCCCTTTGGGCCTCTCCCCGGAGGATACGGTGACACAACTCGGCTGCATAGTCGGGATAGTCCACCGAGTCGGGTCCGTTGACACCCAGGTCGCACACTTCCAGGGCATGTCGGACGCGCAGGTGTTGTACCAACTCGTTTTTAAGAACCCAAGCCCCATGATCGCAGGCGATGATCAACTGGTTCATTTGCAACCCTCCGTGGATTTCCTAAGAGCATAGTGACATTTAAAAAAATATTAAAAGAAAAAAGGGGTCTGGGGGATTGCCCCCAGGGTTTTGACTTTGATTTTTATTTTGTTTTTGTTTTTGACTTTAAACAAAAAGGTTTCCATGTTCCGCTTTTGACTTTGTTTTTAACTTTAAACAAAAAGGTTTCCACGTTCCGCTTTTGATGGAATGTCAAAAACAAAGTCAAAAGAAGAAACTGAAGCTTTTGATTTAAAGTCAAAACCCTGGGGGCAATCCCCCAGACCCCTTTTTTCTTTTAATCATTTTCCAGGGGTGTCAATACGCCCCATCCGTTCTTAACCAAGCCATCATAATCCACTCATCGTTACGGATAAAGGTTTCCAGACTTTTATCGATGATCTACATGGGTTCCATGGCATCCCAGCGATGACACTGTGGACATTTCCAATAGATGTCCTGGGATTGAAAGCCACATTGGGAACATTGAAATCCCGGTTGTCGCGACAAAAGATGATCCAAACAACGGACCGCGACCCCCAAAGCCTCCTCCTCCCGGTTGAGATGTCCCAACAACCGCACCAACAAACGGGCCATCACCACCGAACCGGGATATTTGGAATACCCCTTCAACAACACATCCACCGCTTCCCTGGTCCGGTTGCGCGACTGTAATTCACGACTCCACAAAACGATCAACCTGGGTGATGCCGAAGGGGCATTGACCGCATTGCGCATACACTCCTCAAATCCACCCAGGTCACCCTGCTCGATATAAGCCCGCTTTAACGGTTCCATCAACATGAAAAAATGACTGGGGCGGTTCTTCTTCAGGGTGGCAAAGGTTTGAATGGCCCCCTTGACCTTGTTTTGAGATAATTGCGCCTCGCCCAACAAACGAAAGGCCTCCACACAGCCGGGATAGACCCGGATCGCCTTGCGAAACCAATCTATCCCTGGATGGTCATCGCCCTCACCCAATGTCCGTGCCTGCTCCAGGCCAATCTTGATCAGCAAATGCGCTTCACGTCTCGGATCTTCCTCACCCGTGACCTTGACCAACCGCTTGAGAATATCCAAAGCGATATCCCAACGCCCTTCGTTTTCATGCAAAGCCTGAAGCCCCGCCAACGCTTTGCGATGATTGGGATCCAATTCCAAAACTCGCCGAAAGGAATCAATGGCCCGATCCACAAAACCACCCTGCCGATAATCCTCGCCCAACGCATAAAGGGCCGCCTTGCGGTAGGCATCGCTCAGGCTGGGACGGGCAATCAAATTTTGATGAATGCGAATGGCACGCCCCACCTCGCCACGGGAGCGGAATAAATTACCCAAAGATAAGTGAATTTCAACCGTTTCTGAATTGATGCGGACAACATTGGTAAAGGCTTCGATCGCCTTGTCCGGCTCGTCGGATAATAAAAAATTAAGGCCCCGAAAGGTATAGGAGGTTTCCTGGTGCCGCTCCGGTTCTTCGCCAAAACTCAAGGCATCGTCGCGCCCCATGCGATACCCTGCCCTGAAAATGATGGCACCCACCGTAATCGCCAAGGCAGACCAACCCGTCAGATGGGCAATATCCATCACTGCGGTTGACCGGATCGATGGTGTTGGGAAAAACGGCGACACACTGGCAGGACTCCCTGGCATTTTTCCAGGCTAACCCAAGAAGAAACGGAATTTTTCCGATAAACGGGCCGGGTACAACACCCCAACAGCCGCGAGAAAACAAAAACGTTTGAACTCCCCCTCTTGGAGAGTGTTACAACTGCACGTCGTTGTCCAACGGTTGATTCCGTAGATTGGTCAATTCCCGCTCCAAAGCTTGGTTTTGCCGCTGCAATTGCTCAGAGCGGCGACGCATGACACTCATTCGTCCCCACCCCGAAACCGCACAAAAGATAAAGCCTAGCAACATTGGGACAAACGCAAGGACAAAGACCGGAATACTGGTCTGTTGCCAATTTCCAGGGATATGGATGATCACATCATCCTGGTTATTCAGGGCAAAAACCACGGCAACGATGGTTAAAACCACCACCATGACAAGATTAATCCATCCACCCATATGCGCCAACTTCAAGGTGATATGCAACCCGGTGACGCCCCACCTCCGCACGAACAAGAACCCTGCGAAGAAAGGAAGGGGGGAGACAACCGCCTTCCCCCTTCCTTGCCGTCATTCTTGCGCGAAAATAACAAAAGACACACTGTTTGTGACTCTCAGATCGGCCCGATGGGACTCATTGATCGACCCGTTCCCGCAACTCCTTGCCGGCCTTGAAAAACAATACCCGCTTGGAATCGACGAAAACTTTATCCCCCGTCTTGGGATTGCGTCCATCCCGCGAACGCCGTTCCTTCAGTCCAAAACTGCCAAACCCACGCAACTCCACACGATTCCCGTTTTCCAAAGAGAGGCTAATCTCCTCAAAAACGGTATTGACAACAGTTTCAGCATCTTTTCTGGATAACCCCTTTTGCCGGGCAAGGGCATTGATCAAAGCTGACTTGGTCATAGACACCTACCTTCCAGAGTCCAAAAATAAAACATGATCCATGTTATAAGATAGCTGCCCAAGGATCAAGCCCCCGCTTTTCTTTCCAAAGCTTTGCTCAACGCTTCGCCCAAGCTGCTGGTGGCGGTGCTACTGTCAGCGGTGTATTCCTTGAGCGTTTCGCGTTCCTGCACATTTTCCAATGAGCGGACCGAAAGAGAAATCTTACGCTTTTGCCGATCCACCTGGGTTACCATCACATCCAAGGCTGCTTCTGGGGTGAGACGGCCCCCTTCGGGATCTTCCCTGGAGAACTCGCCCTTACGTAACAATCCATCCACCTGTTCCGACAGGGAAACCACAACGCCGGCACCGATCACTTCCTTGACGGTACCACGGACGGTCGTCCCTTTCGGATTGGCATCCACCCACAAGGTCCAGGCGTCGGGATTGGCTTGTTTGAGTCCCAGAGAGATCCGCTCTTTTTCCGGGTCGAGAGAGAGGACAACCGCTTCCACCTCCTGGCCCCGTTGGAACTGTTTGAGGGCATCTTCACCCGCCCCAGCATCCCAAGTGACATCCGACAGATGCACCAAACCATCGATATCCCCTTCCAAGCCGATGAACAGGCCGAACTCGGTGATATTCTTGATTTCGCCCTTGACGGCACTCCCCACCGGATGACGCTCCGCAAAAGTCATCCAGGGATTTTCCATGCACTGCTTCAGCCCCAGTGAGATGCGACGCCGATCGGCATCCACATCCAGGACCATGACTTCGACTTCACGACCCACATCCAAAATCTTGGAGGGGTGAACATTCTTTTTGGTCCAGGCCAGTTCCGAAACGTGCGCCAACCCTTCCACACCCGATTCCAACTCAACAAACGCGCCGTAATCGGTGATGTTGGTCACGATACCCCGGAATTTGACCCCCGAAGGATATTTGGCCCCAATCCCTTCCCAAGGGTCGGTCTGGAGCTGTTTCATCCCCAGGGAGATCCGTTGGGTTTCGGAGTTGAACTTGATCACCTGGACGGAAACGGTATCTCCCACCGAAACGACGTTGGAGGGGTGCTTGACCCGTTTCCAGGACATATCGGTGATGTGCAGGAGGCCGTCCAGGCCGCCCAAATCGACGAATGCACCATAATCGGTGATATTTTTGACGATACCGTCCAGGATCATCCCTTCGTGCAGGGTTTCCAACAGGGCCGAGCGGGCACTGTCACGCTGCTTTTCGATCACCGAGCGACGGGATACGACAATATTGCCCCGACGGCGGTCCATTTTGAGGATGTCGAAAGGTTGTTCTTCATCCTGGAGACGCATGATGTCGTGGACGGGACGGACATCCACCTGAGAGCCGGGGAGGAAGGCCGACAGGGAATTGAGATCCACCGTATATCCCCCCTTGACCTTGCCAACGATGCGGCCATTGACGACCTTTTTATCGTTGAAGGCTTTTTCGAGGGACATCCAGGCCTCTTCCCGTTTGGCCTTTTCGCGCGACAGCACCGCTTGACCATTTTGGTCTTCGCAACGCTCGACGAATACATCCACGGTATCGCCGATCCCGACCTCCAGTTTGCCATTGGCGTCGTAGAACTCACGGATCGTCAATCGGCCTTCTGATTTCAGGCCAACATCAATGATGAATTCATCACCTTCCTGCTGGATGATGGTTCCGGTGACGACCTGACCTTCTTTGCCGACCCCTTTTTCGAACGAGTCCTCCAACAATGCACCAAAGTCTTCGTCCTCAAGTTCGATGTCTTCCACCCTTAGTTCCACACCCACATTGCCACCTTCGATTAATGGTTGATCCCAAACCGCCCTTCTTCGTGTGGTTTTTTTGCGTCATCGGCCCGATTGCAATACCGCTGGCCATGAAATGCAAGAAAACCCGATTCCCCAGACCGCTTTTTCCCTATATATTAAGAGGGGCCAGCGGGGCTAGAGGGGTTTCGTTTGCCTCACCGTTCCTGGTACAACGGTGCGATGAGGGCGGCTACTTGGTGTTGGCTCTCTTCCAACGTCATGAACGTGGTATCCACGATTATGGCGTCGTCTGCGGGGACCATGGGGGCATGGGCACGCGCCATGTCCCTGGCGTCCCGAAGTTTCATCTCCGCCAACAACCCAGGCAAGCTAACAGTTTCTCCCTTCTCTTGCAACTCCAAAGCCCGACGTTTTGCCCTTTCTTCCAAGGAAGCGGTCAAAAAAATCTTTCGTTGGGCCTCCGGCCACACGACGGTGCCGATATCGCGGCCATCGAGGAGAATATTTTTTTTTCCACCATAGTTGCGTTGAAAATCGAGGAGGGCACTGCGTACCGGCCCCAAGGCTGCCACCCGTGAGGCCTCCATGGAGACCGTTTCCTGGCGCAACGCCAGGGTGACATCTGCGCCATCCAGGCTGGCGACAAAGCGACCATCGACCGGAGAAAAGACAAATGCCATCTCCCGTGCCATCGTCGCCAAGCGATCCGGTTGGTCTGCCAAGCCGCCATGTTGCAACGACAACAAGGCCACGGCCCGATAAATGGCCCCGGTATCCAGATATTCAAAATCATACTGAAGGGCCACCCATCGGCACACCGCCCCCTTGCCAGCCCCGGCGGGTCCATCGACGGCAACGACGAGTCGGTCGAGCGGGGTCCGTTTGGTGATCATGATGTTGCGATCATCCCTCCGATATTGTTCAATTGTTGGACGAAATTTGGGAACGATGTGGCAATATTGGCGGTGCGCAGAATGGTCACGGGGTTTTTACAGCGCAACCCTGCCACCGCCAGACTCATAGCGACGCGATGGTCGGTGAGGGAATCCACCGTCACCCCCCCCTCCAACCCTTCCGGCCTCCCCTGAATGATGACACCATCTCCGTGTTCTTCGACCCTGGCCCCCAGTTGGTTCAGCCCCAAAGCCATGGCCCGGATCCGGTCGGACTCCTTGTGACGCAATTCGCCCGCACCCGCCAAAACGGTTTGCCCCTGGGCCAGGGCGGCGGCAACAAAAAAAATAGGAAACTCATCGATGGCACGGGGGATCACTTCGGGTGGTACCGTGATCCCTTTGAGTTCGGCGAATCCCACACCGATATCGGCCACCGGCTCTCCCCCTTCCAACCGTTCGTTGGAGAGCGTCAAACCGGCACCCATTTCGGCAAGAAGATCCAAAAGCCCTGTGCGTGTCGGATTGATGCCGACACCCTCGATCAGGAGATCACTCCCCGGACACAAAAGCCCCGCCACCAGGAAAAATGCCGCGCTGGAAATATCTCCCGGTACCCGGATGGTTTGCCCCTTCAAGTCTGGCCAGCCCTCCAGGGTGACTGTCAAACCATCGCGTTGGATGACGGCACCAAATCCTGTCAGCATCCGTTCGGTATGATCCCTGGATAGAGCGGGTTCGGTCACCTGGGTGACACCGGCGGTATTGAGTCCTGCCAGCAAAATGGCACTTTTCACCTGTGCCGAGGCGACTCCAGTTTGGTGTTCCAACGGCAATAGTTCACGTCCGCGAATGGCCAACGGGGCCAGTCGGCCACCGTCGCGTCCCAGAATCACCGCTCCCATGCGGGTTAACGGTTGGATCACACGACCCATGGGGCGCGTCCTAAGGCTGTCGTCCCCCGTGACGACCGAGAAAAAAGATTGGCTGGCCAAAAGCCCGGTCAAAAGTCGCATTCCCGTTCCCGAATTACCCATGTCCAACACATGGTCCGGTTCCGACAATCCGTCCAACCCCACCCCATGGATTGAATAGATCCCTTTCTCTGAGATGGTGATTTCCACCCCCATGGCTCGAAAAGCGGCGACGGTCCGCAGGACATCTTCCCCTTCCAGCAGACCGTGTACCACGGTTTCCCCTGCGGCCACCGAACCCAGGATGATCGCACGGTGGGAGATGGATTTATCTCCAGGAACCCGCATGACCCCTTTGAGGCCGTTGCCGCCCCGGACAGGTTCAACGACAATCGACTGGGGAACGGTCGCTTCCGCCCCTTCAGTCTGTTTCGTTTGTGTGTTTGTTCCGCTCACCGTTTGCCCCCCTTGTCCCCTTTGACCACCCGATCCCGCGTTGCCCGCGATTGGGCGAAAATTTCGTGTAGGGCCTCGCCATGGCCTGCCGCCACCATGGCATAAAGATCATCCAAATCGCCGCGAAAGCGTGTGATCATCTCCAGGATGGAATCACGGTTTTCTAAGCATATGTCGCGCCACATTGTCGGATCGGAGGAGGCAATGCGGGTAAAATCGCGAAAACCACTGGCGGCAAAGCGAAATACTTCGGATTGAATATCATTTTCCAGATCGGATAAGGTTTTGACAATGTTATAGGCCATCAGATGGGGCAGATGGGACGTGGCGGCCAATACCCGATCATGATGTTTGGGATCCATGGTTTCCACCCGCGATCCCACCGCTTCCCAGACGATGGTTACCAACTCCAGGGCATCTTTGGCGGTCTGTTCTGTGGGTGTCAGAATGGTTCGACTCCCTTCAAAGAGGGTGGCGAAGGAGGCTTCGACACCCGAATGTTCGGTCCCGGCGATGGGATGACCGCCGACAAAATGGACCCCTTTGGGCATAGCCGCCTCGCATTCGGTGACGATCCGCCCTTTGACACTTCCGGCGTCGGTGACGATTGCCCCCGGCATCAATCCTGGGGCCGCTGCCCGAATCACCGGGACGATGGCCCGCACCGGGGTGGCGACCAAGACCATATTGGCCCCGCGTACCCCGGCCACCGGATCGGTGGTAAAGGTGTCGATCACCCCCAGGCTCATCCCTTTTTCCAGGCTTGACAGGCTACGGTTGACACCGACCACCTCGCCAACTTTGTCGCGTTCCTTGAGTGCCCGGGCCAGGGAACCGCCGATCAGGCCAAGACCAATAACTGTCAGCTTCTTGATAAAAAATGACATGG
>JADGCQ010000210.1 GCA_015228925.1 Magnetococcales bacterium
TTCCTTCAAAGCCATGGGCCGCCCCCCAAGACCCATGACAAAACTTTCCAGACAAGTACGCTCTCCGGCCAAGGTGACGATACCCTGATGCGCACGACCATCCTTTTTTAAAAATCGGCCTGCGCCATTGAGATAATCCAACGCACCACGCAACCCTTCGCGGTCAAAGCCATCGAGGGTCATGCGGAACCATCGGGCCATAACCCCAGGCTCGGCCCCAACCAACACATCTGGGGCACGTAGCGCACACTGAAAGGCCAACTCCGGGTTCAAGCCTGCCGTCACCGCCAACCAAGACAATAACTGCTCTTGTTGATCGAGGGCCAGCCGAGCTATCCCCAAAGCAGGGACCGAGGCGGTACGGCGTGAAGAGAGCGCGGCCTCCAAAATCTCTTCGAGCCGTTCTTCCAACAGGTCGGCATTCATCCTAAGATTATTTGCAATAGATTGAACCGAAAGAGAAAACTGGGCAGGAAAAGTGTCCAACCAAATTTTTTGAAAAAGCCCCCAGGGTCTAGCCCGCTTTCACAGCGAAACCCGATGCGGGGAAGTGCCCGCGCAGGACACTTCTACCGCCGTTCGGATCCGACGCACACGAGAACCCCTTCGACCCCACCGAAAGATTGCATAAAACGGTGCGCCAGCAGACCATGTTCAAGAAGGCAGGTCACCTGACCTTGAAAGTCAGTTTCATCCATGTCCGAAAAGCCAAAACCTTTCCAAGCTCATCAAGCTTGATATCCTGGCGCGTGACCTCTGCATGCCTCAAATCCGTGAGGCTTTCACCCGCTGCATCAATGGCGGACTGCGCAGCTTCTTCCCATGATCTGTGACTGGACCCTACGATTGAAATCTCCTTATAGACACTATCAGGCATAACGGCTTCTCCTTTTCTGGTCTACCACGGACGACTCACCACTCTACTTTAATACGCAAACTGCGAAAAAGTCAAGTACGAAGTCCATATCGGGCAGGGCAATCGCATTTGAAAACAAGCGCATAAAAAGGAGATCCCTGACCATTGGCGAAAAAATCTCCTCGGTCACCTCACGATTTGCCCGAAAACACATCGTCCAGGGACTGGGCATCCACAAATCGAAGACTCCATTCCTCCAGGGAGGATGCTTCAGCTTTGACGATCTTTTCTGTGGCCCAATCCGGTACAATGCCAAAACGACGTTTCAATAGACGAGTCAAAATCTTTGCCTCGCCGTCCCGCTCGCCATCTCGGTGAGACACCTCCAGTCGCTGCTCTAACCTTGGCAAAGAAAAAAGTTCTTCTTCTGGCGTGACATCCACCATCGACTCGAACCATTCTTTCCCAAGCTGAATGACATATTCGGGTGTGATCTCTTCCATTTCAGGATAATTCAAGGCACTTTTCATTTTTACCCTCCACAAACCAGTAATAACCCGACCAAATGCCTCCGAGAGTTTGGACAACCCAGCATGCCGGATCGTCTCGAACGCTTTTTCTTGCTCGCTTTGGCGGCTGGCGAAACATTTCAGGGGAGCATTATGGACTTCATCCGCCAATTCGTTCAGAAAAATCAGCCGGACAACACCACCCCAGGATGGAATGCTTTCATAAACGCCAACCGGTCCAACAGGCTTAAAAGAATGTTTTTCCAAGTTTATTATTCCCATTGTTTTTTTCTAAACCGGCAAACACTGGAATTCCCTGAGGAACGCCGAATCCTTAATTATCTTCCATGAGGTTTTCCTTTTCGGCAAGAAAAATATGGTAACCAGCAACCGCCTGACAACTTCCCAATCGTCCCCGATACGGGCAACCGGAAAACCCGTTCTGACATTTTTTAACTTGAAATTACCAAAAAAATCATTAATACTCCGCGAGCAATTGCCAACGGCTTGTCTTTGTATACATGCGCGACTTTAACTCCAGTTGTCATAACGCCGCTATAAATATCTTATGGGTTTGAAATTTCCGAGGGGGAAGACAATGAAATATAATGATGTTAATATTGAAGAAGTTAAGAAGTTGGTTGGAGCCGTAAAGGAAAACCGTGGCATGGGCCAGGTGCGCTTCAGTGCCACCTCCACTTGGGGTGGCGGAACGAAAACCAACGTCACTATCGGACCCCTGTACGCCAACCAACAGAATGTGGCCGCACCCGACCGCCGGTTTACCATGGTGGTCAGTGAACCGCCTCCCCTGGGAGGCAGAGACGAAGGGGCCAACCCGGTCGAATACCTTCTGGCCGGGCTGTGTGGCTGCATCACCGCCGGATTGTCCACCAATGGGGCCTTGTTTGGGGTAGATTTTGAACGTATCGATCTGGCCATCGATTTTTTTCAGGATGTGGCCGGGGTCTTTGGCCTGGATGACAGCATATCCAATGGTGGACAGGAGATCGTCATCCGCATCGATGCCAAGGCCAAGGGAGATCCGGCCCAGGTGCAAAAGGTCAAGGATGTGATCATGAACAAATCCCCCGTCAAGATCACCCTGGAACAGGGCATCAGGATTACCTCCGACCTGAACATCATCACCTAGACGTTCCCAGTGCCACAACCATCGTCTTACGCAATCCCATGGCCCCCCAGGTTTCCAGATCGGCCATGTTCCCGGCTCTTAACGCCTACGAAGGAGAAATGGATGAACGCTCTGGCAGGTGTCGGTTACAGCGAGGATACCGATTCCCGCATCGCTGGGGAGCAGGCGGCCCGGCTGGCACTTGCGGCCATGGATAACCGGCCCGTGGCCCTGGCGTTGCTGTTTTCCACCTCCCGCCACGATCCCCACCGGCTGGCCGAAGGGGTGCGCGGTGTCATCGG
>JADGCQ010000211.1 GCA_015228925.1 Magnetococcales bacterium
TAGACACCAATGCGGAAACCCGATTCAGGGAACTAAACACCAAGGCGGAAACCCGATTCAGGGAACTAGACACCAATGCGGAAACCCGATTCAGGGAACTAAACACCAAGGCGGAAACCCGGTCCAGAGAAACCGATGCCAAGCTCAAAGAACTCGAACTCCGAATGGTCATCAAGATGGGAGGGATGGTTCTTGCGGGGATCGGCATCCTGTTCGGCCTCATGCGGGCATGGCCATTACCGGTTCAGTTCGTCCCTGGCCCTGGCCAGGAGATGCGCCAGACGGCTCCGCCATTCCCACCAGGGAGATAACTGCCACAAACCCAAAGATTCCGGTTTAGGCCCCGGAATCCAAATCGAGCCTTCCTTACAGTGATCACGGCTGAGTCATCTTCGAGACCAGTTCCGTATCGCCTTGGCCAACCGCCAACTCCCGTGGATCCCGACCATCATCGCCCTTGAGGGAGGAATCGGCTCCCGCCTCCACAAGAAGCGTGACCAACTCCAGGCTGTGCCGCGCCACAGCCAGATGCAACGGCGTGCGACCGGTGGGGGTGCGACTGTTGGTGTCGATCCCTTGGGCAATCAACAATGCCACGATATCCTCGTGGCCAAAAAAAGTGGCGCAATGAACCGGCTGGTTCCCTTCGGCATTGCGGATGTCCTTTCGCGCCCCCTGTTCTAACAAAAACAACGCCATCTCATAACTCCCCTCCTGGCAAGCTTGATAAAACGGAGTCTCACCATGACGGTCGGCAACCTCCATGTCGGCACCGTGTGCCAACAACACCTCCGCCACCGCCACATGATTCCAGGAAGAGGCCCAATGCAGCGGCGTTTCATGATCCAGGTCGGTCAAACCAACCATGGCACCATGCTGCAAAAGAAGTTTGGCCAATTCCGCGTTACCACGCACCGCAGCCCAAAATAACGGTGTCCATTGAAAATTATCGGTTGCATTGACATCGACCCCTGCCTGCAACAATCGAAGAACCAGATCGGCCATCTCCTCTTGTACCGCCCGGTGCAACGGCGTCCACCCCTCGCTGTCCTTGGTTTCAAGGTTTCCACCCGATTCAAGCAAAGCCAATACCGGCGCAGGATCCCAGCCATCCATGTCTTGATCAATCACGGTGTATCTCCCCCATAAAAAAACATCCGCACAAACACACACCTTGTCCATCAGCCCCAAGTCTGCCAACATTGTTTTCGATGATACACCATCACTCTTCCCTCTCCCAATACATCCTTTCACTCGTAATGCGAATAATGCCATGTCCAAATCAGAAATTCTTTTTAATCATGCAACCACCATCATCCCTGGTGGGGTCAATTCCCCCGTAAGGGCCTTCAAAGCGGTCGGTGGTATCCCCCCTTTCATCCAAAGTGCCCAAGGTGCTTGGCTGATCGATGTCGATCATCGCCGGTACATCGACTATATCGGCTCCTGGGGCCCCATGATTGTGGGACATGCTCACCCAACAGTGGTCGCTGCGGTTCAGGAGGCGATGGGGCGCGGGGCATCCTATGGGGCACCCACCGAAGCAGAGGTCCATTTGGCCGAAAAAATCATCCACATGGTCCCATCCATCGAAATGGTCCGTCTGGTCAACTCTGGCACCGAGGCCACCATGAGTGCCGTCCGCTTGGCGCGTGCCGTCACCGGGCGGGACAGCCTGTTGATGTTTGAGGGGTGTTATCATGGTCATGGTGATGCCTTCCTAGCCAAGGCGGGATCGGGTCTTGCAACTTTTGGCGTCCCCTCCTCACCCGGTGTCCCCCAAGCCACGGTCGCACAAACCCTGACGCTCCCTTACAACGACTTGGTTGCCGTCCAAGATCTTTTCAACCGGCACACCGCAGGGATTGCCGCCGTCATTGTCGAGCCGGTCGCGGGAAACATGGGGTGTATTCCACCGGAGCCTGGTTTCCTTGCAGGACTTGCGGAGGTTTGCCGACAGCATGGTACTCTCTTGATTTTCGATGAGGTCATGACGGGATTTCGTGTTGCGCAGGGGGGTGCCCAAGAACTTTATGGTATCACCCCGGATTTGACCACTCTGGGTAAAATCATTGGGGGTGGTTTGCCGGTGGGGGCGTATGGTGGCCGCAAAGATTTAATGCAACAAATCGCCCCTTCAGGGCCGGTTTATCAGGCGGGAACGCTTTCGGGCAATCCCTTGGCAACGGCTGCGGGTCTTGCCACGTTGGAGATTATCGCGCAACCTGGTTTCTATGAAACGTTGGATTGGCGGTGCCAGCGGTTGTGTGATGGTGTGGATCAGCTTTTAACCGACGCAGCCATCGCTCACACATCCACCCGGGTGGGTTCCATGTTTGGCCTCTTTTTTACCGACAAACAACGGTTAAAAAACTATGACGATGCCAAAACTTGTGATGTGGATCGTTTTCGCCGCTGGTTTCATGGCATGTTGCGCGAAGGGGTGTTTTTGGCACCCAGCCAATTTGAAGCGGGATTTATCTCCATGGCTCATGACGATGCTACCATTGACGCCACCATTGAAGCGGCAAGTCGCGTCATCAAAACTCTATAAAAATAAAAAAATATTGTAACTGCCCAGGTAGTCTTCCCGGATTCGATTCCTTGACATGGGATCTCATTT
>JADGCQ010000212.1 GCA_015228925.1 Magnetococcales bacterium
TGTCGATGGTGGTCGTCATCTGATGTAGAACACAACCCTCACCAGATTTTGGGGACAAAGTTTTCATCGTTGACGATTGCGGTAGGATGGCCAACTTTGGGCAAAAAGAAGACCAAATAAAGAAAAAACGGAGCGAAGAGAACATGTTTGAACCAAGACTTGATTTTTTCGACCTGGTCCAGTCCATTTCTACGGCGGTGGATTTGGTTGACAGACGGCTATACCACCATCATGTGCGTGTAGCCTATATCGCCACATCCCTCTGTCGGGTGGGTTATCTGAACCGTAAACAGGAAAATGATGTGCTGGTCGCGTCGCTACTCCATGATATCGGTGCGATTCATAAGGATGAACGCCTGGAATTTTTAAAATTCAACGTCGGCAACGTTCATAAACATGCGGAAATCGGTTACCAACTCCTCAAGGATTTCGATCTGTTTGAAGATCCAGCCGCGATCATCCGATTTCATCATGTCCCTTGGGAAGAGGGTCATGGGGATTGTTTCTTCAACCAGAGGGTTCCGCTTGCAAGCCATCTCCTCCATCTGGCGGATCGGGTGGACGTATTGATCGATCATCATGCAGGTATTTATCATCAACGCCCCAAGATCATTCAAAAAATAAAAGAACACACGCCATCATTGTTTCACCCTGGAGTGAGTGGCTGGTTTTCCCGCTTAGCGCAAAGGGATGAGTTTTGGCTCGATTTAGCCTCACCCAATCTCCCTGCCATTCTGAAAACCCAGGTCAAACAGTATGAAATCGAGCTTTCTCACGATGTCCTTGCCTCTTTTTCCCATCTGCTTTCCCAATTGGTGGACTTCCAGAGCCGGTTCACCGCCACACATTCCAGTGGCGTTTCAGCGACGGCGGAATATCTGGCCCGTCTTATCGGCTTTTCGGAAAAAGAATGCCAGAAAATCATGGTCGCTGGTTTTCTCCATGATATCGGCAAACTGGCCATTCCGACCGAAATTCTGGAAAAAAACGGTATGCTGACGGAGGAGGAATACGACACCATCAAATCTCACTCCTATCATACCGCTCAAATTCTTGCCCCCATGAAAGGAATCGATGAAATCGTCCAATGGTGTTCCTACCACCATGAACGAGCGAATGGTAACGGCTACCCTTTTCGGATCGTAGGGGCCAATCTTTCTCTGGCCGCCGGAGTCTTAGCCGCAGCCGATATTTTTACCGCCGTCACGGAAGACCGGCCCTACCGCAAAGGGATCGGCAAGGATGGGGTACTCAAAATTTTTCACTCCCTGGTCGAGAAAGGGCATCTCGACAACCGTGTGGTCCGTGTTCTCCTCGAAGACTATGATGCCATCAATGCCTATCGGACCAAGGCACAATTCTTCGCCACCCAGGAATACCGTAAATTCCTGGACCGAATCGAAGTCTTCGCGCAATGGGTGGAAACCCGATCCCCTGAATTGCTAGAACTCGAAAGTCTGGACCGGGGTGACATTCTTTTCCATCCCACCATGATTTGTGGCGAACTTCTATCGGAGCGGATTTTGCACGTTTGTCATCACTTGAATGCGGAAAAACCAATTCCCCTTGATGACCGTCTGGCTACGAATTATCGCATCAATGGTGTGTTGGATCTCTTGGAGCGGGCCTTCGGCAATATCTTGAACCTTCTGTCGGATCAGGCTGGGGCCACAAACGGCATCTCATTGACAAACCATGAGGAAGGCCCTTACCAATGTTTTGTGTTCTCATGCAACCCCTCTGGCACGAATACATCTTGGCCTCATAGCTCTTCCCCAGATGAAGAGACGCCTGACCTGACCACTTGGGCCGAAAAACAGCGGTGGCAACTTCGTTATGCTGAAAAAATCATCCAGATCCATCAAGGTTCTCTGGATTGGGTTGCCCAGGATGGGATCGTCACCTCGGCACATATCCGCTTGCCGAGTATAGAACCCAAGGTTCTCATTATCGATGATGATCCCGTTTTTCTCCACCTGCTTGACAAAAAACTGGAGTCACTGGGCCTGTCGGTCATGCAGGCCCAGGATGGAGAGACGGCCTTGCAACAATTAGAAAAAACATTGCCGCATTTAATCTTATGCGATGCCAACTTGCCCGGGATGGACGGGTTTCAGATTATCGCCCAACTCAAGGAAAGAAAATCGACCTCCCGCATTCCCATAATCATGATCACTGCGGATGAATCGATTCATACCCGATCCCATGCCTTTCAGATTGGTGCCGATGATTTCATCACAAAACCCATCAACCCATATGATTTCTCACCCCGGGTCATGCGTTTTTTCGGCTGATGAACGAGATCCTTGCGAAAGAGATCCGCCTAGCGACACACGCTGGAATAGCGCGACCACCCCCACCACCTGCTGGGCAACAAGGTCACGCCGACGGTTCAGGTCGTCGGGATATTTGATTCCGAGGAAAGAATTTTCTCCCGCAATGCCAAGGTCAGGGTTTCATTGATCCGTTTTTGCTGAACCATATCATTGGTCAGTTTTTCCAACCGTCCAA
>JADGCQ010000213.1 GCA_015228925.1 Magnetococcales bacterium
TGTGCTATCCGCAGATTTCGCAGATTCGCGCAGATTCAAGACGAAGGATTCTATGTGGCATCACACAGTTTACAACATGAGCGGAAAAATCACCTATCGATGTTCGTGATCTGTCGCTGCGATCTAAGTCAATTCCTGCATGGCAGCGGTTATTTTTTCCAAGTCGATGGGTTTTTTGATGAAACCAATTCCGATGGATTGGGCACGCAACTGCATCCGTTCCTGAATGTTGGCCGTCACTAGGTGGATGACCAGACCGGGTTGTTTTTCCATCATTTTCTCAGCAAGATCAATGCCGTTCATTCCCGGCATGTTGAAGTCGATCAACGCCAAGTGGAGAAAAACCCCTTCAGATTTCTCCAAGGCATCCTGGGCATCTTTGGCCTCCAGGAGTTCCCAATCTTTAAAACCATCGGTAAAAAATTTACGTACCATCATGCGGGCAAGACTGCTATCGTCCACAATCAACGCTTTTTTCTTTTCCATCATTATTCTCCAGTCCTCAGATACTTTAAAACTTGGATGCGTCGGTATCATTATGGCTTTGGAACAAAGCCGGTACATTCAATAAAAATGAAATACTTCCATCCGGCATGACGGCGGACCCAGCCAGGAGGGGGATGTGTGAAAAAACTCTGTTGATCGGTTTGATCAATAGGGAAGTGTGTCCCAGAATGGCATCGACTTCCAAACCAAAAAAGGTTTCCTGCGTTTGAAGTACGACGATGTGCAGGGCCGAAGCTCCGTGCATGCGCTCGATTTCTCTGTGACTGGACCGTCGGGGACCACCCCTTTTGACCAGCCGCTGCAAGGGAACCAAAGGGATCAATTTTTCCCGAAATCGGGCCATAGGCACTTGCATCTTCCCTTCGATATGGGTTGTGATATCGTCGCCATAAAAAGAGACCAATTCGACCACATTACTCTGTGGAAGCGCAAATGTTTCGTCACCGTCTCGTATCAGCAACGATGGTACGATGGCCATGGTTTGCGGGATGACCATTTGGAAGTCCGAACCCACACCGAGGGTGCTGGCAATGGTGATGGTGCCTCCAATTTTGTCCAAAGCGGCCTTGACAACATCCATGCCGGTCCCCCGACCCGATATCGTGCTAATCTGGCTGGCTGTGGAAAAACCTGGCGTCATGATCAATCTTATTATTTCCGAATCCGTCATTTCAGCCGATTGTTCCGGGGTAATCAACCGCGTGGCCAATGCTTTTTTTAAGACCATGGCGGGATCGATTCCGCGGCCATCATCCCTGACGGCGAGGAAGATTTGGCCATGTTTTTGTTCCGCACTCAAGGTGATGCGACCGATGGGAGACTTTCCATGGCCGGTTCGCTCTTCGGAAAATTCAATGCCATGATCCATGGCATTGCGAATCAGGTGACCCAACAATTCGTTGATGGCCACCAACACATTGCGATCCACTTCGGTCTTTTCACCCACCAGATCCAAAATCACCTTTTTGCCAATTTCCACCGACAGGTCGCGGACTAGGCGATGGTATTGATCCCAGATCTGCCCAATGGGTTGCAGTCGGTATTGGATGACCTCATTTTGCAACCATTGAATTTGCTTGCCGTGGAGTTCGATGACCTGTTCTACCTGATGCGGGTGTCGTGTCAGGACATATTTCAATTGGTTGAACGACGCCCCCAACTCACCCACTTGGGTCATCAAGGTATCCAGGCGGCTCAAGGATAAACGGATGGATTCCACCGTTGCGGGAGCGGCGTGCGTCTCTTTACTGGCCGGGGCTTTCGGTTGGGGCGGTGACGTTGGTGTTGGAACAGGGGCATCTGGTGATTCGGTCGTGGACGGGGACTTGGCAAACGTTTCCAATGTATCGATGAGGGTGGAAAAGTCTATTTCACCTTCCGATCCCGAATGGGCAATGACATCCAAGGTTTTGCGTACACGATCCACGACGCCTAGGAGAGAACTGCCTATCTCTTGATTAATGACCACATCGTTTTCGCGCATTCGGTCAAGGATGGTTTCCGCTTTGTGGGTTAATGCTTCCAGGCGGGGAAACCCCATCATGCGGCAGTTGCCTTTGACGGTATGCATATCGCGAAACACGGCGTTGATGCATCCGTGATCGGAAGGGTGGGATTCCAGCGCAAGCAGCCCCCTCTCGATACGCCCCAAGGCTTCCCGATTTTCCGAAAAGAACTCTTCCATCAACGCTTTTTGAGTTTCGGTATCAAACATGGGGCGATGATTTTACCGGGGCGTGTTGACATTGAATAAAATTATTAAAAGAAAAAAGGGGTCTGGGGGATTGCCCCCAGGGTT
>JADGCQ010000214.1 GCA_015228925.1 Magnetococcales bacterium
GGGGGCAATCCCCCAGACCCCTTTTTTCTTTTAATAATTTTGTTTAATGTCAACATGCTTCACAGCCGATACAAAGCTTGGTGTTGCGGGAACGTTGTTTTTACTGAAAAGAAGCTTGGAGCCTGCTATGTCGAAGAAAAAGAAACATGATTCAGAGCGTGACAAGGAAGAATCCAAAACAGTGGAAAAAAACGTCGATCTGGAAAAAAAGAGAAAACTATCCGAGAAAGATTATCTCAAGGAAATGTCTTTACTCCAGATCGAACTGGTCAAGCTCCAAGAATGGGTGAAAGAAAAAGGTCTCAAGGTTGTCGTGATCTTTGAAGGGCGCGATGCAGCCGGCAAAGGTGGCGTCATCAAAAGAATCATGGAACGGTTAAATCCACGCATCGTCAAAGTCGTCGCCCTGGGAACCCCGACAGAAAGGGAAAAAACCCAGTGGTATTTCCAACGATACGTCCCCCATCTGCCAGCAGCCGGAGAAATGGTGCTGTTCGACCGCTCCTGGTACAACCGTGCCGGGGTGGAGCATGTGATGCGCTTTTGTACCACCGACGAATATCGGGAATTCCTGCGCGCCTGTCCCGAATTTGAAAGAACGTTGGTCCGTTCGGGAATCATCCTGTTGAAATATTGGTTTTCCGTCAATGATGAGATTCAAGAGAAACGATTCCAGGATCGCATCAAAGACCCGACCAAACGTTGGAAACTCTCCCCCATGGATGTGGAATCGCGGAATCGGTGGGAGGATTATTCCCGCGCCAAAGATGCCATGTTTGCCCACACCGATATCAAACAAGCACCGTGGTTTGTGGTCGTGGCCGATGATAAAAAACGGGCACGGATCAATTGTATCAAACATTTGCTGCACGCAATTCCCTATGAGGATTTGACGCCGAAACCGATGCCACTCCCCCCACGGGTGAAATCCCAAGGTTATGTCCGTCCCCCCATCACCGACCAAACGTTCGTTCCCGAATTTGATGATAAAGATGCCTATAAGAAACGGACTGTGCCGGTGCTGATGCAACCGGGTCTTGGACTCGGCAAGGAAGAATCATAAAGCGGCCTGGATGAGGGGAATCAACAGTAGAAAAGAAGGGTAGGCGATCAACACCCTGTCGCGCCAGCCTGGGCGATAGGGTGTCGGATCCGGCAGTGGCAAGCCCGTCATCACCCCCTGGCGGGATAGGGCCTCTTCCTGCTGCGCCATGTCGCGCATCATGTCGGTCAAGAAAAAATGGGCGCGTTGGCCCAACGAGGTCATGGCATCCCACAGAGTGTGATTTTTTGTTTCAGACAAAACACGATCATGGGCCGTACTGGCCATGGTGAGTAGTCGGCTGACGCAATCCAAAGTCCATCCCAGCAAGGCGGCCCACCGATGTACGGGGATACCCACGCGCTTTAGGGGACTCAATAGCCCAGATAACCCCATGACCATATCCGCAGTGGATGAGACCCGGATCAAAACCCAGGAAAGAGTGGCCATCAAAGCCAAGCGAAGCGATTGTTGTCCCCCGATCATCAACCCCTCTTGACTGGGGCCATGGGAAAACGGGAGCAATGCGCTGCCTGGAACAAAGAAACCATGCAAAAGAAACAAGGTCAGAAAGAAAAAACGTAATTTCCACAGTGGGCGTACCCATTCCCACCATCCCATGTTCGCAAGCCAGGGGAGCAGCATGACCCCAATGAATGCAAGCCACCATGGAACAGTCCCACGATCCACATGGGCAAACAGGAATAACATGATAAAAAAAGCGGCCAGTCGGCTCCGGGGGTCACACCGACTCAGATAACAACGGCTCGTTGTGGACGGTGATGCCGCCGTTTGGCCGTTCATCAGGACAGCCGTTTCATCCCCTTGGACCATCCCTCATAATAATCGACGTTGGCCGGAACGGTCAGTGTGGCATCTCCCTTGACATCATCCCAATCCATCATTTCCTCGCACCACCGTTCAATGGCCAAGGGATCTTTTTTAAACAAAGGGATGGTGTCCTCGTTGAGAGAACGGTCCATGTCACCATCAAACAACCGTCCGGCAAAGTGGGCCGCCCGGTGCTTGGCGATGACTGCAACGGGGACACTCCACTGGGAACGATCCGGCATGGTGACAGTCACTATTTTCTTCATGTTTGGCCTACCCACGCGCTCGAAATGGTTTGGGTTCAAAACTTAAAAGTAACTGTTCAGTCCCCCTCCCATATTAAAATTATTGAAAGAAAAAAGGGGTCTGGGGGATTGCCCCCAGGGTTTTGACCTTGTTTT
>JADGCQ010000215.1 GCA_015228925.1 Magnetococcales bacterium
AAAGTCAAAACCCTGGGGGCAATCCCCCAGACCCCTTTTTTCTTTTAATCATTTTTTTTTCGAGGGGTGAACATGAATCCCGGCCCACGTTCCCAGGAACGGTTCTTCCGCGCTCTACCCGATTATCTTCCGGTGACGCAACTCACCCATATTCATCTGGTCCACCAGGATCCCGATCAGCCGTCGCCATTGGTCGCCCTCAGGCACCATGGTTTTTGCGGTTGCGTCGTCGCAGCACGCGCATCGATTACACATCTCCTGGAAACCTGGCCCGACATGCCCAGGGTATTGCATGATCACCCCACAGCCAAACAACAAGCAGACCATGTTTTATTGGAACTGCCCCAAGGGAGAGAAGCGGCCCGTGTGGCCATTCAACAAGCTTTGGCAAGCATTACACCACCAGGTCGCCTGTGGATCTACGGAATTCGCGAACATGGGATTCATTCCCTAACCAAGAAATATCCTTCGGCACAAGTCGTGCTGGTCAAAGGCCACATGCGTCTGCTCGTGCTGGGTATGGAAGCGAAAGAAGCCCCCTCGGAAGCACCAACCGACGATCCCTTTTATCGGATGACCCATGGGGGTTTGCAATGGGCAACACTGCCGGGGGTCTTCTCCTGGCGGGAACCGGACGAGGGTTCTCTGTTGCTTCTGGAAACCATGGGCACGCAAGATCCCGGAAGGAAGGTATTGGACTGGGGTTGTGGCTATGGCCTGTTGGGTGTGACCCTAGCCCATCGTTGGCCGCATTCGGAACTGGTTCTGGCCGATGATCATTATGCCGCCATTCGCGCCGCCCATGAAACACTCCGTTGCAACGGCCTAGATGGCCGCGTCTCCCTGGTTTTGGAAGATGGGATCGGTCATGAACTGTCACGATCCACCTTCAACACCATCATCACCAATCCCCCCTTCCACCGTGGTGCCCGCAACGAACACGGCCCCACCGTGGCGTTCTTTCACCAAATCGCCCCCCTCCTCCAACCCGGTGGCCAACTATGGTTCGTCGGCAATAGTTTCTTAGAACATGGTCGAACCTTGCAACAGTGCGGATTTACGGTGGAAAAAATGGCGCAAACCCATCGATTTACCGTATGCCGGGCGTGGAAAACGGCCAAAATTCGAGAAGATCGACGCTAAACCAAAATCTTGGAACATCAACCATCCCAGGCAATGCTCTGCACCAGATAATCGGGACGAATGCCCAGACGATCACCGATATTCCCCAATTCCGTCTCCATGGGGCCGTACAACCCCGTGAGGGTTAGACAAGTCGCCGTCCCCAGGGAAGCCCCTCCGAGAATATCGGTTTCCAGGGCATCCCCCACCATCAGCACCCGATCCCACGGTGGACAGCCACAACTTTGCCAGGCGGTCTCAAACACCGGCTTGAACGGTTTGCCGATCCCCATGAGTGGAAAACGGCCATCACCATGCGCTTCGCAGGCGGTAAATCCTGAAACCAGATTCAACGATCCCTGGGCTTCGGGTGCAACCAGGTCGGCATTGACCAAGAGCAATGGCAACGCGCGTCTTTCCCCCGAAGCCTGCAATATCGCCTCTTGCGCACCACCATAATATTCCTGATTACCACTAAACAGGGCATAACAGGCGGCATCGTTTTCCCAACGGGACTGGGGGTGATTGACCATCCAGCGGTGTGGTTGCGGGGCATAGTTGTGGGCGCTTACCAGATCCCCGACCCAAAGGTACGGTTGTTCGCCCAGACGATTTTCCTGGACAAACTGGGTCACGACCATCCCAGAGGTGACAATCTCCTCCAGGTGTAGGTGAATCCCCATTTTTGCTAGGTTATTCTGAAGTTCCTGGGGGGAATTACTGGCATTATTACTGACCAGACGGAAAGGGATACCCGCACGGCGTAATCGCTCCAGGGTATCGGCAGCTCCGGGAATTGGTTCGGTTCCTCGATTTAAAACCCCATAGGCGTCAAACCATATCCAGGAATAGCGACCGACGAGTTTGGAAAAACCGACCCGCTGCATCTCCCCCTGCCGTAACCGAAGATTGATTTCATCCTCCCCCTGGCAAACCATCTGACGATAACGAGAAATATGGCGTTCAAGGTAGGAAAAATCGGGAATTGGTGGTTTTGGCATTGTCCTGAGACTCATTGCAGTAAACCTCGTGTGATTCAAATGCTCATTAAAAAAACTATTAAAAGAAAAAAGGGGTCTGGGGGATTGCCCCCAGGGTTTTGATTTT
>JADGCQ010000216.1 GCA_015228925.1 Magnetococcales bacterium
CTGGATCACCAAGACGCTGGCTTACCGCGACAAGACGTTTGTATTGATCAAAATGTAGCCGTTGCCCATGGTGCTTATTCCAAACCTCAACCAATTCCGACAAGTGCCGCCCATCTTTCTTAGCCGGTAACCATTCCGAATTGATCCGAAGACGATCCTTCATGAAGATTTCCCACCGAAGGGCTTCCCCCTTGGTTGAAAACGTCTTCCGATAACGACGGCCACCACGGCCTCCAGGCTGGATATCCACCTGCCAACCGATTGGAAGTTTCTTGATAGCCAATCTAAGCAGCCTTGCCAAGGAGACGGCGAATCTTCAACCCCCTTTCAACCATTTCCAAAAGCCGAGATTCGCGGTACCCCTTGGACGTCAAGTAATCAAGGACATCCGCATATAAAGCCATATCCTCAATCATACGTACAACTTGAATGGCATCCATCTGACGACGAGCCGCCAAAGTAACGATGTTGCCAATCATCATTGCAACATTTTTTCCAGCATTGGACATATCCTTTTTTTTTACTCGCCGAACAACAACCCCAGTCGGAAGAGAAAATTGCACATCCTGAATCAACAATTGCCAAAAAGGATCAATATACCGATCAGTTAGCATCAAACGATTACGATCCAACCCATACCGCCAAACATCGGTCAGAACACTTTCAGCATCCAGAAAAGACTCAATTTTACCTCCAAGCCCCAGTCCAATCTCACGCATAATGCCGTGGTGAAACCTCAGCTCAATACGCCAAACACACTGATCTGATTCAAACCAACCATTTCCATTTTTGTTCCAAACATCATGAAAATAATCAACTTTATCCCTTTTTGATATTTCAAGATCTTTGCGATAAACAGCCATTTGCAACGCAGACGCTTTACCAAAAAGGAAAGACTGACCATTGTCATACACCGTTGATATTTCAGACAAATTATCAAGATGAAAATCGGATACACCCCGAAAATCCTTGGTAGTCCGTACTCTTGTAATCAAATTTTGGAGAAAATCAACCTTAGGTTTCCACCCCTGAACATCAACCGCCAAATGGACAGCAACACCAACATACTTCCACCCCTCCTCCAAAAGCCAAATAGCAATGCTATCCAATTCGGCTTGCAAAACCCCACCAGATTCAGCAGACCGAATTCTATGGGGAGAAACTTCAATTTTAAGATGACTCCCTGGTTCGTCAAACTTGGCATGAAAATTCTTCAACAAGACGACAAAACCCAACTCATTGTTTTGAAGTTTCAATTGATAACCAGAACTTTTGCCAATCCTAGAAATGTGCCAAGGCCCATAAGGACCATCAGACAAAAATTCCTCATTGGAATCAATGAAAAGCTCAATTTTTTCAAACCACTTCAACTTGATCACGCCATGATAAATCTGTTTGACCGTATCAACAGTTGATGACAAAACATGGATATGGCTCAGATCGTGGAGACCAGTACCGGATTCAAACAAACTCCCCTTTGGATCAGTAGGAACTTCGTTAGAGTCACCAGTGATCATGGTATAGGGGTCGTATCGATTGCAAAATTTCCACTTTTCAGGCATTTTGACGAACTCCAAGAAATTTACCAATGGCCGCTAATGACCACTAACACTCGATGGTATGCACCAGTTGATAAGACGTGCTACAGGAACGTCTCTTCGGCGGCGCCAGCCCTCCCCCGTGCCTCCTCCGGCTGGCGCCGTCCGAAGGATCGACCAGAAACCGCCAAACATTGAAGGTTAAACCAAACCCGCGCTTGAGCATCAGGGTCAGCAGGTAGACCTCCCAAAAGGATTTGATCCATATCATTAAGCAAATCATCAAGAAACTTCGACCGACGAAACAACTCGGCATCATCTAAAGATTCAAAAAAAGCAACCGGAGAAGAAACACTATGTAAAAAAGGCTGAATCTCAACAAATCCCGTCGAAGAACTGACAGCCACCCAACTAACGCGACGCAAAGAAGAAGATAACATAGAATATCCTATTTTTGACGTTTAGATTTAACCTGGCTACGGATATTTTACCACTTAGATTTAATGTTGATTACCCGCCTATTGAAAACATATTGAAAACCTATTGAAAAATTATTGAAAAATCGATTTTTTCCTTTTTGGACGATCCCTGACAAGCTCAGTGAATTGTGAAGGTTCGGAGAAGGGATCGTCCAAAAAGGAAAAAAAAACCGATTGTCCAACAATTATCCAACAAGTTTCCAACAAG
>JADGCQ010000217.1 GCA_015228925.1 Magnetococcales bacterium
CTGGACGATGTTTTTTCGGACAAAGCGTGACACCGTTTCGAAGAGAAAAGTTTGCATAAATTTTCGGTAAACGGTCGATCCCCAAAGAAAACCTAATTTTTTGACGGGGGCGTTTACACAAAACCCCATAGCCACATCATGAGGCGGACTAAACCAAACAGGTGAGTTCATTCATGCGATGATCCACACGCACATCATCCCTCTCAATCTTGTTTTCTCCTACCCTGTGAAATGGTCCAAATACAAGGTATTGCGAGACTTTCTGCAAAATTTCTACGATGCCATCGGACACAAAAATTGGGCAGACCGGTTCCATTGGCGATGGGAGCGCAACTGTCTGATCCTGGAGGCCAGTGAAGTCGCCTTCAGCTATGAATGGCTTCTTCACATCGGTGCTTCCACAAAGCGCACGTCGGGTGATCGGTTCGCAGGTTATTTTGGCGAGGGTTTCAAAATTGCGTCCTTGTGCGCCTTGCGGGATCACGGTTGGCAGATACAGATGGCCTCCCAAAACTGGATTCTGGAGGTGACAACCACAAAATTGATGGTGGATCAGACCGAATTGGAATCCTTAGCCTACCGTATGCACCCTCGGCCAACGTCTCACCGTGGCTCGAAATTACAACTTTCACCGTTGACGGAACATCATGAACTTTTGTTCCAATCTGTGCGACTCAGCTTTTATTATCGCGAAAATCCACTGTTGGGCCACTGCCTCTGGGAGTCGGATGAGGCCGCCATCTACCTGCGCTCGACAATACCCAAACCTGCCGATTTTCCACAAACCTATGATTCTCCCGGTCCGGGCATCATTTTTGCCGGTTTTCAGGCACTGGGTTCGATCCGTTATCCTTGGGTGATATGCCTGCACACATTCCGGTTTGATGATCGGGAAAGAAATAGCCTATACCTCTGGGATATCCTCGATTTGATCGGCAGGGTCGTGCAAAAATTGCCACCCGATGTCGCCTCGGTCATGCTGGAGGGTATGTCCGATATTTGGTACCGTTATCCTAAAAAACGCCGTGATATCAATAGTTGGCATCACGTCGTTGAAAAACTTGTCCTGCGCATCGCCAAATCGGAGGAGGTACAAACCGCCTGGAAAACAGCCCATCCCAACCTCGTGGTGGCTCGAAAAGTTCGCGCCACCCATGTGGTTGCATCCAATCGGCGACGCCTCGCTCTGGATTGGCTCCGCAGCCGGAAACGTGGTTTCCGTCTGGTCCAAGAAGGATTCCTGGCCCTGGGTTACCCTGAATTGGAAACATTATGCGAAGCGGCAGACGGCTTCATCCAAAACCGTCCGCCGAACCCTTCCGAACTGGCCTGCGTCGCCATTTTGGAAACAGCGGCCCAATCCCTGTTTGCCCAATTCATCCCTGAAGGGGCGGCTCTGCCACGAGTCATGATCATTCAAAACAACACCGCTTCCTGGCAGGGGATGGCAAACTGCCACCGTCTTAAGCAACCGCAAAAAAACGCTTTTGGATACTTGGTCCGCCATCGTTTATCCCATATTGAATTAAAGCAGGTACTTTTCAAGACGGGTTTATTTTCCATGGCACTCAGTACCTATCTGCATGAATTGGCCCATGCGTTTGGTGGCGACCGTTCCAGGGCATTCAGTGCCGCGCTGACGGATATGTTGGAAGTGGCACTCCAATATGCGGTAAAACTGGAAGAATACAGCAAACGGTGGGACGACATGACCCGTCACCACCCCGATTCATAACGGACTGATCTCTCAGGTATGCCCAGTGCAAATGCCATGGCCCTGATTTCGGCAGACTTCCAGAGGTGATCGGGTTAGTGTACTATACCAGATATCGTAGCATAGACGAAACAGGGCGCATGCTGGGTGAATGGATGAAACTACAGAGTCAAATCTCTGGAGCGAAAAATGGGCAAACATGACAAAACGCTTTGGCGTGTTTTAAGCGGACGTGCCGATGCCAACCTGTCGTTTGAGGATTTGCGAGGATTACTCCTTTTTCTGGAGTTCAAAGAGCGTATTCGCGGTGACCATCATATTTTCAATCATGATGGAATTCTGGAGATCTTGAATCTTCAACCCAGAAACGGAGATGCTAAACCTTACCAAGTCAAGCAAGTACGCGGCCTGATACTCAAATACAAATTGGGGATGCCCTATGACGACACGCTATGAAATCAT
>JADGCQ010000218.1 GCA_015228925.1 Magnetococcales bacterium
GAAGTTTCTCCACCATCCCCCTCAAGGCATTCGCCAACATCCCCAATTCATCCTGCTGGTTCAAGTCAATGTGTGCGGTTAAATTTCCCTGAGCAATCTGCTGCGCAAATTGAACACCATCCACCAAGGGTGCAGAAATACTCCTGGCAACCGCCATGGCGATCAAGCCAATGATCACGGACAATATCCCACCCGTGATCACAATCGCCATGATCAACGCATTGATCGGTTCTTTGACTTCGGCCAAGTCAATCTCACTCAGCAAGGCCCAGGTGGCACCAGCCAAACCAATCGGGGTAAAAGAACTCAAAACGTCATTTCCGTTATAGTCAGCAATAATCTTGGCATCACGAGTTCCCGCCAAAGCCAAACGTGCCCCATCGGTATCCACCGCCCCCTTGGCGGGGTTGGCAAATGAAGCCTTGACCGTATGATTGGTCGGGTCGAGAAACGAATCGGAGCGCATCAGCTTGTCCGAACCAATCAGATAGCTTTCTCCCGTCTTACCCATTCCTTCACGCTGTTGCATGATGCCGTTGATGGCCTCTAAGGATAACTGCAAAGCGACGACCAGTTCCGGCTTGCCGTTGCTGATCACCGGCTGTGCTACGAAAGCGGCTGGCTCGTTGTTGCTGGGTTGGTAGGGGGAAAAATCGGCAAGGCTAAAACGACCCGTCTCCAAAACATGACGGACCAGATTGCCCAGGTTGGAGTTGGCAAATCTTCCATCCACCATGTTGGTCTGATAATCCGCCTCTTTGGCGGCACTGTAAAAAACATAGCCATCAGGATTGATCAAGAACAGATCATAATAGCCATACATCTCCTGATATTTTTTAAAAAACTCTCCCCCCTGTTCGTCAACGGGGCTGAACGCTTCCGCAACATCGATCTCCGCAATAATGACCCATTGCAAACCGGAAATGGCTAACGGTGCGTAGGCAGAGAGGACAGGGTTGCCATTGTAATCCCGGATCACCCGCGAATCGGTCTTGCCTGAAAGTCCATCACGCGCCGCGTCGGTATCCACTTTTCCTTTGTCGGGATTGGCAAACGAGGCGTTGACGGTATGGTTGGTCGGGTCGAGAAACGAATCGGAGCGCATCAGTTTGTCGGGGCCAACCAGATAGGTTTCACCCGTCTTGCCCATTCCAGAACGGTCGGTCATGACTTTGTCGATGCCAGCGAGGGAAATTTGGAGTGCCACAACGCCAATGACCTGACCATCCTTTTTGATGGGGGCACCGATAAAGGCGGCAGGCTCTCCGGCTGAGGGAGCATACGGAGAAAAATCTTCCAACACCGATGTCGTCAAAGCTTTGTTGAACATTCTCCCAAGACTACTCGTAGCCAACGATCCCTTGATCAGGTTCTCCCCAAGATCTTTTTCTTTCCCTACGGTATAAACAACGTCACCATTGCGGGAGATAAGAAATAAATCATAATAACCATATTCTTTCCCGTATTGCTCCAGCCATGGGCCAAATTCTGCCACCGCCTGAGTCCAGCCACTCCTCCCGATCCCCCCTTCGGTGACAAAAGCCTGATTGATGGCCTCCAACGCCTGCACCACATGGCGATTGCCGGATAACACTTTAATATCGCCAAAGCGTTCGCTGAAATAACCCTCAATCTGGTTTTTCTTGATGTTGCGGACCGCATTTAACTTACTAAAAGCCTCTCGGCGCAGGGTATTGACAGTTTCCACCAAGACTCCAAGATCCCCTTGGCGTTCGGCGAAAAATCGTTCAATCTGCCCCTTCTTGATTTCCCGAACGGCGTTGAGCTGATTGAAACTCGATGCCATCAAGGCTTCCGAAGATTTTTTTGCCGCATACCAACCTGTGAGCGTCAATGGAACCAAGCCCATCAACACAAAGAGGACGATCAGCCTGGGTCCGATTCTATAATTATTCAATGAAATCATTTTCCAATGCCCCCTTGTTTAGTTTGTTATTTCACGCGATGCTCGACTAATTTTCGATAATGCGGCAGAGGGTCTAAACTGCTATCCTGTGTTTGGGCAAACACAACCGGATAGGAGGATCGGACCATGCCGCCAGAAGATTTTATCATCTCCGTGTACTGCGCGCTAGACGATCTTTTGCATAAATTATTTGGCTCGCGCCGTCTTCGTCAAAGAGGCTTCGCACCAGCTTTGTC
>JADGCQ010000219.1 GCA_015228925.1 Magnetococcales bacterium
AATCAAAACCCTGGGGGCAATCCCCCAGACCCCTTTTTTCTTTTAATAATTTTATATAATGTCAATCCCCCCTAGATTTAATGATTGCAAAAAGAAAAAGGGCCTGGGGGATTGCCCCCAGGGTTGTGACTGCGCTTTTTTCTGTCTCCTCGATCCCGAAATATTTAAAACCGCATGTTCATGTTTTGGGCCATCAGCCATAGGTTGCACGCGGTCATGGCGGCAATAAAAACCAGCATCGGAGCCAAACGCCAGCCCGTCAAACGGCCCCCCCCAACCTGCAAGCCCCAGCCACGATGACGAAGAATTTCCACCGCCAACCATAATCCCAAGGTCATCAGGCCCGCCTGCGACAAAAACAATACCTGCTCGGACATCCCTCCCCCGACCAAACGCAATTGTCGTTCCGCTGCGGTCATGGCCACCAATCCGGTTCCCAAGGGATTGGCCAAAACATCCCAAAGGCCACCCGTTTCCCGGTACAGATGGTCCAGGTTGTGGGACAAATGGTAAGCAAACGCCAAGGGTAGGGTGGAAAAAGGGAGTGCCACAAAAAGTCGTCGATAACCGATGGCCCCAGGCAACAGCATTTGCGTGGCCCCGATGGCCAACGCATAAACCAGTACCGGCAAGAGGAATCCCGCCAACATGCCCAGGGTGAAGCCTGCGATAGGCATCTCTGTCTCTCCAAACCAGTGTGCCGAGGTATCGAGCCATGTGTTCCAAAATGGCATCATGGTGACCCCGTGAAAGCTGGTAATCCCCATCAACGCCAACATAAACCATGCCCCATCCCACATGGGTCTGGCCTCGGCCAGGGCTTCCGATCCCGGCGACCGCAGTTGCCAGGAAACGTTCTTATGGGGACAGCTCAGGGCGCAGTTACCGCACGATAAACAATAGGTATTTTGGGAAAAACGACCGATGGTCAGATGTGTCGGACAGGGTTCGATCTCTTCCGAACCATTGTAGCATTCCATGCTTTTGCATTGGGTACATATCTCCTGATTTTGGGAACGGACACCGATGGGAGCCAATCGGGAGTAAAATCCCAACGCCCTGCCGACGGGACAAAAATAACGACAAAAGGCTTTGCGTTCAAAAATAATCAGGGAGACAAACGCCAAAATCACCATGATCAAGGCCATAAGTGCTGTGGCCATGGGAATTTTTGTGACCCCGATCCCCAACTCCAACCAAGTCAAACCCATGAACATCAACAATGCGGGCCAAACGTTGCGCAGGGCTTGGGGAACCTTCAGGTTGAGGCCGGGATGGGGATTTGTCCGCCGCCACAACCGGTGCCGTACCAACCAGGAGGCCAGCGTATCCCACGGGCAGATGCCACACCAGAAGGATCCCATGAAAAATACCGAGACCACCACCAAAGGCCACCACAAATTCCAGACAAAGTTGGTGGCTAAATTGCGTTCGGGCAGGGGTGAACCAAACAATCCAGCATAGACCACGATGAGAAAAACAGTCACGGAGATTATTTTCAAAGTGACCAGGGGCCACGGCGCATGATAAAACCAGCGGACAGCTCTCCCCACCCCAGGGGCTTGAGAAAGATTGATGGTCCGTTTGGGACGGTCATCCGGTGCCCCGGCCCATAAACCCCAAAGCAGAATACCCGCCATGGTGACAACACTCCCCCAAACATAAACCATGGGCAAACCAGGGTGTTGATGGGCTTCGCCGGTACCATGTCCACCGTGATCGCCATGGGCCGCAGTGGTCGCAGCGGAAGGATCATGCGTGGGAACTGCCCCTGAGGCGTGGTGATCGTGTGTCTCGGCAGGCGGCGCATGAACATCGGCAGAGATCGGTGCGGTGTGATCATGCCCCGTTGCCGGAACGCCTTGATCATGGACCACAGCAGGATGATTATGATCGGTTGGTCCTTCGGCATAACTGGCCGTTGCCGTCATGAATAAAACCAGCAGAAAAATGATGCAAGATAAATGGATGAACCTTAATGTCAGGTGTTTCATGAGCCGTCTCCATGACGAAGTGATATTTTTAATCAGAAATAATGTAACCGTTCCGAACTCCCCCAAAAAAACGATTGAAAAGAAAGAAGGGGTCTGGGGAATTCTTTCCCCAGGGTTTTG
>JADGCQ010000021.1 GCA_015228925.1 Magnetococcales bacterium
TGGGATATTTTGGCCCACCAATATAGAAGCCTTGTTGCCATCCAGTACGGTCAACGAAGGCGAAGACAAAACACGCCCAGAAGATTCCCTACTGGATGCCTCCACCCCAAACCCGACAGGACCACCAACCAAATCCAACAGAAGGTTAGGACCGGAAATGGATAGCCCTTCGGCTACGAAATTTCGAAGGAAACTTTCCTCCTTCACATCCAAACGAGTCCCCAAGGTGTGCAAACCATCGTCGGAAAGAACTGCGACGATGGCATCAACCCGGACCTGCTCACGGCCCCCATCGAGATCCCGCACGACCTCAACCAATTTCCGAACCTCGACAGAAGGCCCAACAATCAGAATCTCTGCCGATCCCGCCGAATGAATCACCGAGGCCTCAGCAAGCTCGGAGATCACCGGCACCACATCAGACGCAACAAGACGATGAAGACGCACCACCTGACGAACTTCGGACCGTGGCTTATCCATCATGTCCACTATGGAGCGAGCCACCAAACGTTGCGATGGAGTGCCCTTAACCAAAATCTGCCGAGTCCAGGGATTAGGTGCGATCCCGACACTATCCCCCAGTACAGACCTCAACCTTGTATCAATCTTGCGAACCAATTCATTGGAGATATCCAGAACGTCATGATCACTGGCAGGGGCAGACGCATCATCAAACCTCTGAATGATAACCGAAGCCCGATCAAGCAAAGAAAGTTGACCCACCACAACCGCAACGTGGCTATCTTTTTCCCCCCCGGTGATACGTACCCGATCCCCAAACAACAGTTGAAACGATTCCTTCAAATCGTTCGCCACCACATTTTTCAACGGCATCACCAAATAAGCTCCAGAAAGAACATCCGTTCCCTGATCAAACTTGCGAATAGACCACAATCCAGAATCTTCCTTGCCAAAATAATAGCCTTGCGAATTTAATACAGACGTAAATACTATGAATATATTATAAGTAGGAAAACGTTGATCCCACGTAATTCGTTCATCGACACCACGAAAAACAATGCCAATACCCGCAACACTTGCAACGTATATTGCAACTTCGCTAATTGGCACATCGTGAAAATTAACGGTCGTATACCTTGTTTCAGCATCCAAATGATTTGTTTGAATAAAAATAAACGCTATCAAGCTAAAGAATACCGCTCTTTTTATTTTCCACTTGTCTACCCCGACAACAAACATATTCATTTACCCCATTAAGAGTAAGCTTAACCAAACATTTATCGATGATTTCCACCTTGTACCCTATTTTTTCAAGAGTATCTTGGGAATGTAAAACACCGTTGGTTTCATCTGCTGTGACTACTTCAAAATGGGCTTTTCCACCCAAAAAACCAGCCAAAAATAATTCGTTACTTAAATCAGAAGCTTTATGAAAAGATGCATGAACAGGAACAGCATTAGGATTTTTGCCAGTACCCGCATGAGACGCCACAGAATCATTCGATACAGCAACCTTAGAATCCACAGTACCGGATGAAACACCAGCTTGATTATCAACCTTAGAATCTTTCCCAATAAAGGGAATTTTCGCGAAAAAGAAAAGATAAACGAAGCAAAGTACAATCCCAGCAACTGGGATCGCGATAGCTGGATTTCGCCATAAACTTGTTCCGGTGTTTGTGTCACTGACAACCCCTGTAGCCGTCGATTTATACAAATCAAAGACCCATTTCTGAATCACGCGATTTCTTTGAAGGATGATATTTTTTTCAGCAAGATACGTATCGGCTGGATGAGACCGAACCACATAATGACCTTTCATAAACGTCATCACAGAAGCAAGGTTCTGGTGATGATGCGCCATCTCTGCCGTATTCTTAATCAAATCATGCAACTGAGATAGATTTTGACACGTCAGCACAAAATCAAGGTTCCAGTGCCGGTGCATTTCAAACGCAGTTCGCACATCGGATGGAACGTCATCCTTAGAGGCTTGGTCTGGACCACCCGGATAATCAAACTCAGCCAAATTCTTCGCCGTCAACTCCTTCCGGTAGATCCGCTGTGCCTCATCGATAATGATCAAAGCCCCACGCGGTAAATCGTGAAAAAATATTTGCCACTCTCGAATCCCCTGGGAATCTTCCGATTGTCGATAAATCAATTTCCAATCATCGGGAACCTTCCGTCCCTTGGTTTTCCACGGCCCAAACCCCCGCGCACCGAAACGCGCTTCCAACACCTTAACCACTTGATCCCGATTATCCAGACCACGAATATTGGTCATGATGGTTCGACCAGAAAAAGCAGCCTCAGCAAAGAAATCAATCAATGCCGATGAGGTTTTATAGGCACCAGGAGGACCATAATAAATCGTGATTGGCATTAACGAATACCCGTAAAACGAAACATGAATTTAACAACGTATGCCGAGATAAACATTGATACAATCAATGGCAAATGAAAGAAAACCATCAGACCCCGTAATGAAGGATCAATGGCTTGCCAATAACCATCAACTTGACCACCCAAATTCAAAGTATTAAAAAGATCTTCAACAACAACGATTGAAGCCTGAATACTCAGCTTAATAATATACAATTTAATATAAATATACCATTCAAAGACATAGGCTAATACATCAGCCATCCATTGAGATATACCACCATCAAAAATGAAACCATAAACCGACCGAAAGAAATTTGAAATCGATTGTAATCCATCAGAAACAACAGTTTGATACTCCATATTTTTACCCTTTCAAAGCAATAATAATAAGTAAAATTGATGCAAAAAACAACAAAAGATAAGCAATAACCTGGAATTCCATTTTATTTATCCTTCAAGGACAATAAATAAACCACCCAACGATGCAAAAAACAATATGAGGTCAGCAACAGGACTCAACAAATCAGCTTTTTCGGAAAGATCAATGGTGAATGTCCTACCCAAGACAGAAAAAGACCAGGAAGGAAGCTCTGCAACACCGGAAAGATTCACTGAAACAAGATTTTCCACGCCAGTTTTTAGGTTTGATTTTAAAGTTTCAATCTCAGCCCGAATTTGATCTTGTTTGGAAATTTGGGAATTTGGATCCAATCCAGCAGTACTAACAACCGATTTTTCAGGCACCACACCAGGACCACTAAAAACACCCAAATCCATGGCACATTTGGGCTGTCCTGGCGCACCGCATTGCCCCGCCTTAATACCATCCAGTGTGCTTTGCAAACCTGAAAGATCACCTGTACCCGTGCCAGTACCATCACCAGTACCCGTACCATCACCCGGAGGAGGCGTTTCATTAGAACCGCCAGGAGAGGGATTAATGTTGGTCATGGTTCCATCGGAAGCAACCCAAACCGTATCAGTGAGACGATCACCTTGTTGCGGTGCCGATCCATCCGCATAAGTGACACTTTCAGTCGCACTAACAACAGTCCCGTCATTTGCAACTTCCATTTCCAGTGTAATTTCAGCCTCTCCAGTTGTCCCATCCTCTTTATACACAATATGGGAATATTTCTCAGATAATTTTGACAATTCACTTTGAGGACCAGTTTTTGTAATAGTTGCAGTTCCCGAAATACCCAAATCAGGATTATCCACATTAGGCAAATTTATAGATTTTGTGTCAGCCGAAATAGTAGCCTCATCACCAATACCATCAGGATCATAATCGACAAAAGAACCATCAGCTTTAGAAGCAGCACCCGGTACAGCATCAACCATGATCAACTCACCGCACGTACCATCACTTAAAACAATCTGACCATCGGCACACCGTGGTGTTGTTGGAGTACTATATTGCATAGACTGTGTAGCATACTGCAAATATTGATTATCCGTTGTACCATTACATGGCCATTGATTAGTATAAAATTTAATACCTGTTATTTGTCCGCTCCCTGAAGTTGGGACTGGAGGTAGTTCTTCGGTTTTATAATATGTATCTTTACAACCAGAACCACTTGGAGCATCCCTTTTAGCCTGAACAAGTGTTTCCAAAACGGTAGTAAAATCACCGCTAGCAGTACAAACTTGTGAACCACACATGTAATTGCGTGTAAACGTAGGCTGAACCTTGGGAGGATTACCAGCCCCTGCCGCCTGTTCATCGGTGACTGGATCACTTTTGGTCACGAAATCGTTTTGCTTGCCCGTCTCGGTGGCCCATTGGTAAGCCAACCCAGCCGCATGCACAGCGACAGAAATACCAAGAGCGATCACAATAGGTGCAATCGCTTCCGCTTGACGAGGACGCCAAACCGAAGCGGAAACCAAAGAAACCAATAATGTTAAAATAATTAATTTACGCATCAGGAATTTCCCAAAAAAAAGGGGCGCAAAAATGCGCCCCACATTCGCCATCAAGTCGTGATCATGCCGTGATGAATACCCAGCAGGAAGGCACCAGCCCAAAGACCACCAAGCAGGAGTTCAGGCATTACTTGGCCCGCCCTTTGAGCATCCCAATGATTCCATAAATCACGGCAACGGCCAGGACGAAGCCGATCACCGCAACACCAACTGTTTCGTAAACGGAAATGTTGGTATCCAAAGCCGTTTGCACACCAGTCACATCCAAGGCCGCTTCGGCACCCCCCATAGTCAACAGGCCAACGACAGGAGCAGCAACAGCAGCCCTAACCACACTCAACTTTTTCATAAATCCTCCTTGGGGATCATCCCCGATTTGAATGGCCATCGAAGATTCGATTGCCAGAAAATAAACCTATCTTGCATACCTACCAATCAGCCTTATGATTGCCCCAAGGCCCAACCCCACAACGTAAAACATCAGGGTGGAAAGCATCACAATGGCAATGGCATCTTGATCCCAAGATAAAATGTCCAACCCTTGCTCAGGCTGCCAAATGGGCATGGAGCCATCGGCACAGGGCTGGACTTTGCCACCTGCTGCTATCGCTGTTGGTGCCGTCTCACCCGTACATATCAACCGCCAAATCATCCGATGATCCCCAGTACGGTTCCCAATGGTGGGCAAGAACCGCACATTGAAATTTTCCCCCCGGCATCCAAGAAGACCGGGGGGACGGAAAGCGGGCTATGCCCACACAACCCGCAACCCTTACCGCTCTACACTTTTTTGGCTTCTCTACACCTTTTTTCTGTAGCCCTACTCTTCATTACGTAACTCTACATGTAGGGTTACGTAAAACGTGCTACACTTGGTCTGCCAATCAGTGTTTTCCACCCAGCTTGGAAAAATCAGGTAGGCGAATATCAACCGGGGTTTGCTGTGAAACGCGCTCAACACGCTTCTTGTTGGAATCTTTATCAATAACCTCGACAAAACCAACCTCCAACATAAAAACCGGGTTCTTACTGCTGGCCGAACTAAGATACCGAATGAACGAATCAATATCCGATGGGTCAAAAGAAAGATAAGGGTTCTTGATCAAAGGAATCTCATACATGACACCGCCACCACCATACGAGACACCGATAAAAGGGACCGGAAGTTTCACCAGTGCATGGACCTTGACGGAACCATACGGCTTCATCTCACCCGTCTTATCGTCCTTAAAGTCACCTGGACCATTCAACACCAAACCAACAACGGGTAGCCGCTTCCACATCAGATCGACATTTCCCCACAAATCATTGGCGGACGTAAATTCGAAGTCCGGGACCTTCTCAAGCTTCAAACCACTCAAAGTTTGCTTGGCATTTTCTGACTTGGTAGGTTCCGACTTGACTGTTTCAGGCGTGGGCATTTTAAGACCTCCTCGGTAAACTTTTTAGAAAAAAATATCATAAACATTTGAATCTAAAAGAAAAAACAAACTGCTTAAAAAATACATATCATACAAACACAAACACTGCAAATAGAAGGCCATTATGAAAAAACATAGCATATCATTGGTTCTTAGAAAAATAAGAAAAAAAATGAATCTATCCCAGAAAGAGATTAGTGAAAAGGTAGGATTTTGCCTAGCTACTTGGAATAATTGGGAAACTGGAAAAACAAAACCCCACCATAATTCTCTCAGACAAATAAGTGAGAAATTAAATATCGAACTATCTGAACTGGAAGTCAACACTACAACACCATCACCAACGCCTGAAATTCCCAATATTAAGAACGTTGATTTAGAACAATCAAAGGAAAGAAACAGAAAGGAAATATTTGAAATTAAAATATTTTCTCTATGGATCGTCGAATTCTGGGAAAACGCTGATGAAAAAGAACGAGTATGGCTTAAGGTACAGATAAATAAATGTTTTCCTGATTTTAAGAAAATTTTTGACTAATATTCCAATCTTTTGGAATGTTGACAGCCTCTTTAAAAGTTTATATCTTCTACGAATCTCTACACTGTAGAAAGTGTAATCTACACTTTTTGGAGGAGGACACCATGCCCACAAAGAACAAGCTGTCATCACGCCCAACACCGGATCAAACCTTGTTTTCCTTCCCATCCATGGACACCAAAAAGGCCCACGAAAAAGAAGTCAAAAAAGCGAAAGAAATTATCGCTGTAGTCAGCGAATTACTAAAAATCCACGTTACCAACGCCAGTTATCCAAACTTGATGGCAAATGCCATCAACACCAGCCTCGCACGCTTGGCTGCGGAGATCGGTGGCATCGGATATAGGAGGGACCAAGCATGAAGAAACTCACACAAGAAGAGGTCAATAGTGCCTGTGAGGAAATGACCGCCCAGGGCAAGCACATCAACACCGTCTCCTTGCGCGTGCAGCTGGGTAACCGAGGCGGCTATACCACCATCGGCAACATGTATTCAAACTGGCAAAAGGCGAAAGAAAAAGAAGAGATCCCACCCATTCCCCAAGACGTGGAAAAAGCAGCCTTGAAATTAGCCGAGGAAATCTGGAAATTTGCCTGGAAGATCCACGCTGATGACATAAAATCTATGCGTGCATTTCACCGCGAAGAAATCGAAACCAAAAACGACGAAATCAAACACCTCCTGGAAGGCATGGATGAAGCAGAAAGTAAAATTTTTCTCGATATAGAAAAAATCAACGAACTAAAAACCACCATCACGGAGCTACAACAACAACTTGCAAAAACAACCGGTGCCATGGAAGTCTACAAGATCGAATTGGCCGAAATTAAAAAGAAGGAAAAAAAACCAAATATAAATGAAACCAAAATCAAAGTACCAAAATTAAACCCAGTTATGACACCAAAGCCATGTGAACTAACAAGCCCTTTACCCAACGTCAGCTAAAAAACAAAGGGCGGTTCCTTTTGGGACCGCCCTAAATTACGCAGCAAGACTCAGATCAAAATGCATCCCAAAACGCAATGCAAAAGTCACGCAAACCCTCTACCCAACGTCAGCTAAAAACCCCGGGGCGGTTCCTTAAAGCGAAAGGAGGTGCGGCACGATTGGTCAGTGCGGAAAGAAAGATTTCAGGATAAGTGCCATCACGCCAGCCAGTTGAATGCCCATCATCCATTTAAGAAGTACCAAATCTGTACGGATGGGAACGAGTTCCTTTTCTAACTTGGCTTCAGTCACAAGGCTGCTCAAGGACTTTTCGTTAACTTCCGCTTGCGCTTCAGCCAGGGCTTCGGCCTGCTGTTCATCAAAACCTGCTGCCTTGAGGGTCTTGACATATTTGAGCGTGTCAAAGGTGATGGTGGTCATGACGGACGGTTCTCCAATGCAAATGGATGATGACTACACTATACCATGGATCTTTCCCGGATCGGGAAGAACATTTGACAATACTCCCAGAGTTGCGGTACTGTCGGCCCTGGAGATTTGAAACCTCCACAACCGAAGGCGGTCATCCGCAAGGTCCGGTAAAAAATTTTCAATAGAGCCTGTCACATTACGCTCTACACTTTTCGGGCTTCTCTACACCGTTTTACCGTAGGTCTACACTTCATTACGTAACCCTACGAGTAGAGTTACGTAAAAGGTTCTACACTTCTCCTCCCTCATGGCAATTCTTCGCACCAAAATCTGAAAGAAAATCTGAAAACCCTGTTGATCACCTCAAAAAAAAAATGGTCCAGCAAGGACCATTTAAAATACCGTTAAAATACAATGTATTACACGACATATAAAACTATTATTTTCATAACTCGCGCAGGGTCAGATCAGGGAATGAATAATTTCAGGAGAAGCGCAAACACCGCAATCTGTACTCCAAACATCCCAATAACCCATTTGATCAACTCAACCTTCAACGCTTCAAGCCGAAGGTCAAGATGCTCTTTGGTTACCAAGTCTTTTGACTCCATAGCCTTGGAGAGCGCACGCGCCTGAGCTTTCGCATGTTCATCTGGAATCCCGACCGCCCTCAACTCTTCGGCAAATTCCAAGGTATCAAACGTCGCTGTCGTCATGACCAATTCTCCTTTCCATTCACCCAGAAATCAAAGCAACTTCACCATGAAATTGCTACTCAGTAACCGCCTGATCCACGCCACGATACCAACGTGGTGGTTCCAGTTCCCTCAATTCAAAAGTCCGAAACCTAATAGGCATAGCAATGACATTTGAAGGCTTGGAAATATCAACACCAAGCCCCGCCAACAGAACACGACGCGCCCGATAAAAAGCATCATTTCCCATAGACTGACGAAGATTCTCACCTGATATCCAGGATTGATAACATCCCGTCAACTTGGTGGCATAATTTTCTGAAACTGTTTGAACCACTCCACCACGTTTCCCCATTTCAATACCAACCAAAGCCCTATATATATTTACCATATCGATTTTCTCCACCATTGAAATATACAAAGACCGTTCATGCTACTCATTAACCACCTGATCCACACCACGATACCAACGAGGTGGCTCCAGTTCCCTCAATTCAAAAGTCCTAACCCTAATAGGCATGGAAATGACATTTGCAGGCTTTGAAATATCAACACCAATGCCAGTCAACAAAAGTCTACGCGCCCTAAAAAAACTGGTCCTGGGTAACTTCTCCCTCAAATTCACACCCGATGTCCATTGATGGTAAAATGCAAACAACTGATTAGCATATGCCTCAGAAACGATTTCAACCTTGCCCTGCCGCATACCAATTTTAAGACCTACCAACAATTCTGGAATGTTTGTCATATGTGTTACCTCTACCCCTGAAACATCCATCAGCCGATCCGCATACGAATCATACGCCAATTCTGCCCGCATGTCTGCATACGCAGGTACATTCATGCCGTACCTCTTCAGATATTTTCCTTTCAATTCAACTTCAAAACGAACTGTCCCTTTTTTAGTTACCCAAGCCATGAGATCTGACAAATAATCTGAATCCTCCTTTGAAAGTGAAGCACCCTTGCATTTCATACGCTTTAAATTTTGCTCCATCTCATACGCTTTCCCATAGCATTTGCGGTAGACAAAACGGGTACCACGCCCACCGCTGGCCGCCGATCCACCCCATTCGACTGTGTAACCGTCTGGAAACAAGTGGACCTTTAAACGGTCATTTCGTGTGCCGAGGTACTGAAGGAAAGGAACAACATCGGAATCATCGCCAAGGCCCCAATTGCGTGTAAGATCCAACCGAGTCAATGTACAGCCCACCCAACTAAGCCCTCCATCCATATTTGGTTGCCATAAATCAGAATCTCTGGCATCCAGAGAAAAAGGCGGCAATCCCAAGGAAACCAAAATCGGGTTGAAAACCTTCTCGATAGCATCAACCACGCCGACAAACCCAAAAACATTATCCAAGCGACCAAACCGCGATGGATTCCCGCTGACAGAAACCCGCCCTGATTGGGGATCACAAGAAACCATGATACCAGTTTCGTAAGAGCTTCGAATCTGTTTCCCGGTAATTTTCTCATAAACAGGCTTTTCACCACGCATACCGTAAACCATAAAATCCTCCAGTTCATTAGAAGGAAATATGGTGCGGATTACGCGACCAGTACCAACAACCGGTAATCGGTTATCACGATGGATTTGGTGTGCTGAAATCCAATCTATAAAAAGCATCATCACCTCCCTCTACAGCGAAAGTATCCACCTGCGGGACTAAGTTCCAGTGTTACTAGGGACACCCGCTTCGCGGGTGATCATTTTTAAATATTTTTGGGGCCGCCTTGCGCAGATCTCCGCGGTCGTCGCTTCGCTCCTCCCTTGTCGATCTGCGCCTTTGCTACGGCGGCCCCAGCCCCCGATCCCCGGCTAGGCCGCAGATCCCTCAGACACCGGAAACACGACCAGGACTTGGCAGCACCGCTTCACTCCGAAGGGTACTCACCCGCCAGCTCCCGCGCGGCATCACTCAAATCTGAGCCACCGATTTGTCCAAGAGTATAGGCCGTATCGAACAGTACCGCTTCAATTTCGCTCAGGACGTGCCGGAAACCTTCAAAAGCAAAATTATCCGAACTCAGTTGCCCACCCGTTGTCTTCAATCGATCTTCAAGATAATGACGCGCCATGACTGAAAGACTCTCGGCGGTCTTCACCTGATATATCCGAACTTCGATTTGGATTAGGGTGGTCGAACGGCCCTGCTGGACGTGTGAATCGGAAGAAGGAATAGAAGTATTGGGGGTAATGAGATGAGACATGGCACGGCTCCTTTGTTGGCCCTGTTCACGGGCACGGATAGGCCGGGTGTTGAACACCGCAACAAAGAACGGCTCCAGGCTTTTCCCCGAAGGGTTTTGTATCACCTGGACCACCCGGCTGGAACCGGCAAGGAGACGCACCGAAGATCCGTGCTGGACGGATTCCGGGCATGAAAAAACCGCTGACTGACGAGTGCGGCCTTCGCTTTGTTTGGGGTGTTCAGCCCCGTGCAAGAACTCTAAGGCCGAAGACGACACACCGTCAAGTTGAATGATTGAGATGGCCACCGATTCCACTCCCTGCACCCCGTCCAAACTGTCTAATATCTCGCTACAGCATTTGCCACACATCCTTCAAGGCCATCGCCGAACGCAAAAAAAACTATTGACGCTACGCATTAATGTACCGACAATAATTGCCATGAAGATCACCTTCGATCCCACCAAGGATAACGCCAACAAAGAAAAACATGGCGTATCGCTGGCCCTGGCAACCGATCTGGAATGGAACTGGATGATGGCCACACAGGACACCCGCCACCCATACGGCGAGATACGTATGGTGGGCTATGCACCACTCGGTAAACGGGTGTTCTGCGTAGTTTTCACAGATCGTGGTGAAGAGCGCCGCATTATCAGCCTGCGCAAGGCAAACGACAGAGAGGTAAGCAGCTATGCAAGTCAAATCTAAATCGGGCCGAATATTCGACCTGCCAACACCGGAAGAAAACGCCGAAATTAATAAGGGAATCGCCGCCGACCCAAACACATACGAACTCCCAAATTCAGAGTTTGCAAAACTCAAACGTATCGGGCGGCCACCTGCATCCACCACCAAGGAACGCATCACAATCCGTCTATCACATGAAGTGGTCGAGCAATTCAGGGCCAGCGGCAATGGATGGCAAATCCGCATCGATGCCGCCCTAAAGGATTGGCTTAAAACCCACTCACCGACACCGTGAAAAAGGCTAAGAAAACCAAATTTCCAACCCATGAGTTGAATGATTGAGATAGCCACCGATTCCACTCCCTGAACCCCGTCCAAACTGTCTAATATCCCGCTACAGCATTTGCCATAAATCATTGATATTCTTGAAACTAATCCCAAGAGTATTTTTCCTGCAAAACAAGAAAATTTCCTTTATATTTTATATATTTAAATCAATTCTAACAACTAACTCTTAATCAGCTTGTCCACAGTTCGATCCTGTGACGGCCTACCAAATAAAACGAAAAACGGCCACCGTTTCGGTGGCCGTTTTTTTGTGTGTATCATTTGGGGAATACGTTGCGTATGGCCAACAGCGAGGCTTTTGTATTTCGCGTCTTGTGGAGAATAGGCTATTGTTATGAGTGAGTCACGGGGCGTGCAGGTTGAAGATGCGTCTTGTGGGCATCTTCGCTTGAATTCTTTTACGGCACATGCCTATTTGAACAGATATGGTTTTGATGACGGTGATCGTATATTGCCTGAAGAAAAGCTGTTCTGTAGACAGGAGGCCACACGACTGGCTGATATGCTGCGGGGATGTTTGACTGATTGGGAGCCTTGTGTCATAGCGACAGGACACAACCCCTACTATGTCAGTTTCAAGAACAACGCTACAGGAGAATTCTCCTCTTTTTTTGATATGGGAGAGAGAGAACGCAGAAAAATAGACAAGGTGCTTGACAGGTTGGATTACACAAAAAACGTCGCACCATCTACCGTGGTAGGGGAAATCGCCATGACGCAGGCTGTAACTTTTGACGATGTTTGGAAGATGTTTCAGGAGACGGACCGCAAGTTTCAAGAGACCGACCGCAAGTTTCAAGAGACGGACCGCAAGTTTCAGGAGACGGACCGCAAGTTTCAAGAGACGGACCGTGAGATCAAGGAAAACGCCCGTGGGATCAAGGAGACTTGGCTACAGATGAAGGAGACGGACCGCAAGTTTCAAGAGACGGACCGCAAGTTTCAGGAGACCGACCGCAAGCTTCAAGAGATGTTTCAAGAGACGGACCGTGAGATCAAGGAAAACGCCCGTGAGGCCAAGAAGATTTGGCAACAGATGAAGGAGACCGATATCAAGATCAAGGAGGTTTCCACCCAAATTGGTAACCTGGGTGGTAAATGGGGAAAATTTGTCGAGTGGTTAATCTCACCGGCTTGTGAAGTTCTTTTTGCCCAAAGAGGTATTCCGGTGCATCAGGTCAGCCGTCAGGTGAAGGCGAAACTGCCTGGCGGTCGTCAAATAGAAATCGATGTTTTTGTGGTGAATACCGACGCCGTGGTCTTGGTGGAGGTCAAAAGCACACTGACTGTCGGGTATGTGCGGGAACATTTGGCGCGGTTGGCGGAATTCAAAGAGTTTTTCCCGGTGTATGCGGACAAACGTGTCATTGGCGCGGTGGCGGGGATCGTGATCGATGAGGATGCGGACCGTTTTGCCATCAATAAGGGGTTGTTCGTCATCGAGCAGACCGGAGATGCCTTGCGTATGGCCAACGATGCGACTTTCGTCCCTCGGGTTTGGTAAGAAAAAAAATCATTCAAAGTCTCAGACATTCCCCTCACCCTCGATATTTTCCACCAGTCCACGATCGACCGCCACGCCGCTCCACAGGGGAATGGTCCAGGCGTTGTTGACCATGGACGGGGCCTGATACAAGGCAACAAAACGATCCAAGGCCAACCATTTTAAATCCATGGGATTATTGGTACGCCCAGGGGGAGGTTGTTTGAGTTCCTGCTGGAGGATGAAAAGATCGGCATAATTTCGCATGAGTACCCGGAATAGAGTTGAGAGCGATTGATGTTTGACGCTGGGTGATCAACGGATGAATCCCTAAGCACACGGTATGCCAGTGATAGAAGGATCGGTTTGGTCCGATGGATTCTCAGGGGATGGCGGGGGGGGAGTGGAGAAGGGGGGGAGGGGATGGATTTTCCGATACCGGGTGGCGGTCCCCGGTATCGTTTGCGTGGTTGCGCGTCAGTGCAATAAATGCAGCTCCGAACTATCCCGCATGGCGGTTTTGGAACCCCATTTTTCCTCGATTTCTTGCGCATTTTCGAGTAATTCATCCTTGCTGACCCCCAGGTAACGCGACATTTCATCAATATCCCAGAATGGCTCCTGGTTTTCGGCATAGCCTAGGGGTTGCGGATAGGGGCCAAAGGTCTCCTCCACCGCTAAACGCATGGCATACTGGATGTGGGGATCTTTGGACATGGCAAGATATTCCCAGGCATCGTCAAAAGCGGGGTGTGCCGGACCTTTCCCGAGTATGTGCAGGGCGGTGTCGATGTTTGCAGGTTGGCTGTGCAACATGATAGTCTCCTGGGAAATAAAATCGCTTTTCTTGAGGTGATTGGGATCGCCATTGGCTATAGGGAAAGCAGATTATGTGCCATCATTTAATTGATTGGTGGCACACGAAAAAATGAGTGTGTTGGCGATCAAAGCGGGAAAAAAAATCCTACCGAGGGGTAAAATTTGCCTCTTTTGCAAACGACCCACCTCCCAGGGGGACACGGTGTTGTCGGAATTATTCAAACGTCTCTTTTCCAAGCTCTCTGGGAGAAACCCCGTCGCTTTAGACTTGACCACGGTTCAAGGTCCAGAGTCTCCAGCTAAAATCCCCGAAGGGTGTCGTGTATACGCCGTGGGCGATATTCATGGACGCCTTGACCTATTGAGAAAATTATTTGAATCCATCGATGCCGATAGTCGCACCCTGTCGCTTGGGGAACGTAAAATATTGATACTGTTGGGCGACTATATTGATCGGGGTGATCAGAGCCGGGAGGTGATTGATTTTTTGTTGCTTCATCCCCTGGCCGGTTTTGAATCAATCTTTATCCAGGGCAACCATGAAGCGGAAATGGCCTCCTTCTTGGCGCGCCCCCAGCCAGATCACGGTTGGTTGGCGCATGGGGGGTTGGCAACCATTGCCAGTTATCGTGTTCGGGTGGCCAATCGCGTTTCCGCCGAGGAAAAAATGATCGATGTGCGGGATGGACTGTTGCAGGCTATCCCTGCTGAACATAAAATTTTCTTTTCTGGATTGCGTCATTGCCATGAAGTGGGTGATTATTTTTTCGTCCATGCCGGGGTGCGACCGGGTGTCCCTTTAAAGCGACAAAATCTGGTGGATTTCCTTTGGATTCGGGAACCATTCTTAAATGCGTACCAGTATCATGGCCGTGTGATTGTTCACGGTCATACGGTGACCGAACGACCTGTGACATTGCCCAATCGTATCGGAATCGATACGGGTGCCTATTATTCGGCCAAACTGACGTGTTTGGTCCTGGAAGGGGAAACCAAACGGTTTTTATCCACATGAACGGTATCCGTATTTTTTTAATCTTCGTCGTGGTTTTCTCCCTGGAGGCTTGTTCGCTGAAGCCGGTTCTGGAACGGTTGGCATGGTTTGATTCGGAACCGCCACCCAAGGTTGGGATTAGCCGTGGCACCTTGGCGGTATTGCCACTGAGGGGTCCCCAGGATCCCGCCATGACGGTACACGACGATACCTTGAATTATTTTCGCCACTTTGTGCCGATGAATCATGCTGCGTCCTGGAAGGGGCAGACGATATTGGATGAGACGCAGTTGTTTCACGAAACGACGGCGCAGCAATTGCGTGCTTTGGGGGTGCAATGGTTGTTGACGGGCCGTTATCAGCCTCCACCCAAGGGATTCTTTACCTTGGAGGTCATCGGGGTGGGAGATCGATTTCCTTTTTGGATGTTTGGCATTCCCTGGACCGAAGGGGAGCAGGGGGCGGAGGTGGTTGATCTGGCTTTGCGCCGCTTTGGCGAAAAAATAGGGTTGCAGGGGCGGGCCGTTGTTTTTCCGGTACTGGGCAGGGATGGATTTTATCTTCCGGCGTTGCAGCATCCTGCGCCGGTGACGGTTGCTGCCCAAGAGGAAATCCCTCTGGAAGCAACATGGGAAGTGGAACCGAATGCCGTTCCTGAGGCCCTTCCCAAAAAACGGGATGGGGTGGCCAGGGAGGATCTTGCTATCCCTGGGACAATATCTCCGGGTATTGAGGCGCAAGGGGTTGATGGTAAAAATGAACGGTATGTGTTGCAGGTCGGGGTCTTTGCCAAAATTGAAAACGGATTGGAAATGGTTCAAGAGTTACGTAGACGTGGGTATGAACCAGAAATTTCCGAGATTCCTGGAATTCCTGGGGGTGGCTCCGATAGGTCGGCTTGGCGGGTTTGGATCGGGTTGTATGATCGTTATTTGGAAGCCCGCGAACAAGCCAAGGGGTTTTTGATCAAGGAGTCTTTGCCGGTCCATGTCTCGTTGCAGACCGGGCGGAAGGTGTTGTTTCGGTATGCGGTTCAGGTCGGGAGCTTTTTGGTTCCGGCCAAGGGGTGGGACTTGGCGGCGACGCTACGCAAACGAGGGTATGAAGCCACGGTCCAGGAATCCAGGGATGCGGCGGATCGTGTGTGGCATTCTGTTTGGATTGGCCGTTATTGGAACTTGAGTCAAGCCCGTGGGGAGGCGAAAGCCTTTCGCGATAAAGAGGGAATGGCGGTTTTTGTCACTCCAGTGGATGCCTATTCTTCCATTCGGATGTTGGATGATGCCCCCTTGCCTGAAGCGGATGGCGTTGTGTCAGAGGTGGCGATTCCTCAGAGTCAAGTTGTTGTTCCGGCATCGACCGTGGCACCGCAATCGGTGCGGTATGCGGTTCAGGTCGGTAGTTTCTCTGATGAAAAATGGGCGCAGACCCTCGTGGATCACTTACGTGTCAAGGGATATGAACCCCAGATTGTTGCACAAACGGATGGCAAAGGGCGTGTGTGGCGCATGGTATGGATTGGCCGTTTCCAAGGTTTTTCCAAAGCCCGCCGTTTGCGGGATAACTATCGCTCGCGTGAGAGCCAACCGGCGTTTGTCACCACCATCCCCGCCATGTGACTGTTGTGGTGTAACCCCAAGCATGGAAAACTAAGCGGGATGAGCGAAATTCATATCGACAGAAATCTCCCCACCCAAAGCTTTCACCACCCTTTGGAGCAAATCAACGCCTACAGAAATCTCCGCTCTTTCAATTCTTGAAATAACCTTTTGCCCGGTCATGGCACGGTCAGCAAGCTGCTTCTGGGTAAGGTGTAACGCCCTCCGTCTTTCAAGAATCTTTTCGGCAATCTGAATCCTTATCCCCTCAACTTCGTAGGCAATCTTGAATTGTGGATCTTTCAAGCGTTCTTGAAGGTAAGTGTTTCCATCCTGACAATGATCGGGATTGAGACCATCAAATGGATCATTCATGACGTTTCGATTCACCAAGGGTGGCAGTCATCGCTTGATAGCGTGCAAGGGCTTGCTCAAGCTCTTTTTTTGGCGTTTCCTGTCCCTCAACTTTTGTGAATCCATGAAGAACCAGGATTTTATCTTTCACTTTAACGTGGATAATCACACGATGGAGAGTGCGAGATTGTTGGACTCTGATCTCTTCCAAGGGGTATCCGTGGAGTTTTTTATAGGCTGAACCTGTTGCCCTTCCACCGGAACCGGCAAGATGGGTAAGATACCGCATGATACGCGCGGCCCCCTGATTCTCAAGCCCATCAAGGAAATCTTGAACTGGACGTGAGCCATCTTTTTCGCGATAGAATACAATCTCCATGGAAAATCATTATAGGACTGATAAGTCCTATGTCAAGGCGAAGTTTTCTATCGCTCGCGTGAGAGCCAACCGGCGTTGGTCACCACCATTCCCGCCATGTGACCGCGAACATGTAAATAATCTTTTACATCTCCACACATGCAGTTGGAAAAACTTTTGACTGATTTATGATAATATACTGATATTAAATAATAAAATATTAGGTACGCTTGTTGCGTGCAGGTTTTCATGGAGCATCTGTTTTTTGTGGCTTAGGAGCCGATTGGTTTCATGGACGAAAACCTTTTCACCGATGGGACGACCATGAAACGAACACTCCAATCCGGGCAACGGGTATCCTCTCTTCTGGGCAGCGTGATGGTTTCGGATGCCATGATGCTGGCTTTGGAACCACGGGTGCTGTTTGACGGTGCCTTGGCGGCGACGACCAAGGATTTGCTGGATGATCTAACCCCCCATACGGTGGTCAATATGGAGGCCCCGGGTGACGGGGTCGATAGAAATTGGTCGCCGGTCCTGGATCAGCTTGCCGTCTCTGGCGGTTCTTTGATGATCATCGATACCGGTGTGGCGGGTTGGGAACAGTTGCTCGCTGCCGTCACCAAGGGGACCGAGGTGGTGCTGCTGGACCCGGAGCGCGATGGGGTGGCCCAGATCACCGAACTGTTGGCAGGGCGAACGCAACTTGAGAGCCTCCATATTGTCTCCCATGGGCGTGCGGGTGAAATTCTTTTGGGTAGCTCGCGCTTGACTTTGGATACCTTGGAAGCGCATTCGGACGTTCTGGCTACTTGGGGTTCGGCCTTGGCCCAGGATGGGGATATCCTGATCTATGGGTGCGACGTGGGTGCCGGATCACGGGGGGAAGCCTTTGTCCAGGCGTTGTCCACTCTGACGGGTGCCGATGTGGCGGTCTCTTCTGATGCCACGGGTGCAGTCACCCTTGGGGGGGACTGGGATTTGGAAGTGCGTCAGGGGGATGTGCGTGTTGAAAACCCGTTTGCGACAACCACCGTAACCTCATTTCAGGGGTTGTTAGCCGCCCCCACCGCCGTTCCGGGAGTGCAAGATCACGGCATCACACTCGACGGCAGCAACGATTGGGTCAATATCCCCGATCAGGCACAAGGTAAAACTCCGCTCAATAACACCGAAGGGACCATCTCGCTGTGGTTTAACATCAGCGATAGTTATCCGACGACGGCGGGTAAGTTTGGATTCATATTTTCAAACACAAGTGACAATGCCTCTGGAATCGATTCAATCTTTGCCTACGTCAAGTCCTCGGGAATCGCGGATCCGGTGGGTGGTCGTCGCTGGTCCCTTTCCGTTGGGATGGATGGACTCGGGGTTATAGATGCGATTGTTCGCGCGGGGGAATGGCATCATACGGTAATTACCTGGAAAGCGGGGAAAGGGTATCTTTTTCTCGACGGACAGCAAGTTAAAAGTTATGACGTTGATTTTCCAAGCCTAGCGGGCTTCAATAGTAAGGTATCCATCGGCGCATTTGGTGATAACAGTATTTCCTCAGTGAAATTTCCCGGTTCGATTGCCGAGGTGCGCCTATGGAATACCGGTTTGACATTGGCTGCCGCCCCCACCTGGGTCCGTTCCGACATGACAACCGCATCCTTGACTGGGGCGGAAGCGGGGTTGACCGGGTATTACCCCTTGAACGACGGTGTTGCCAATCCTGCCACGACCACGGCCCTCGACACAAAAGGGGGTAACAACGGCACGTTGACCGGAGGGCCGGTATGGATTACCCGTCCCGTGGAGGGAAGCTCCGGCATCACAGTCGCGTTAGGGGGATCGGACGCGGATGATCCTACCAATGCATCCGCTGGAAACAATGCGACACTTACAAAGTCTACCCTGACATCCATCCCCAACGCCACGACGGTGGGAACATTATATCTCCCGAGCGATGTGACCTTCAGCAACCCATTGACCGTCGGATCTCAGATTCTCACCACCGACGACCCGTTGCGTCAGGTGAAATTTGTCCCGGTCACCGATTTCGACGGTACCGCCTCCTGGACTTTTACCGTCAATGATGGCACCTCCGACTCGGCTCCGGCAACGGTGTCCATTGCCATGAAGCCGGTCCAGGATGCCCCGACACTCACTGCGGTGGCTCCAGTGTTGACGGCCATCGATGAAAATGCCACCGCCAACGCGGGGCAAACCATCGCTTCTTTTGCCGGGGCCTCTATCACCGATGTCGATACCTCTCCTACCTCGTCGGAAGGGATTGCCATCACTGCGTTGAACAGCGGTTATGGAACTTGGCAGTATGACACGGGCAGTGGTTGGACGGCGGTGGGGGCGGTATCGGGAACTTCCGCTCTGTTGTTGCGCGATACCGATCAAATTCGCTATGTCCCCGATGGATTGCATGGCGAATCGGTGGGGTTGACCTATCGGGCTTGGGATCAGACCAGTGGTACGGCGGGAAATAAGGTCGATGTTTCCAGTCATGGTGGTGCCACCGCTTTCAGCACCAATACCGATACCGCGACTTTGACGGTTACCGAGGTGATCGACACGCCGCAGGTGGTGATCGGTACGGGGGATCAACTGGTTTTTGATGGCAATAATGATACGATTACTAGCCCTACCTTCGTTTTTCCGACGACCGCATGGACCATCGAAATGTGGTGGAAACCGACTGTCACCCTGACCAGTGCCAGCGCACGCCAGGATCTGCTCTTTTGTAACGGTGCGACCGGACGCCCCCACATTAGTTTCAACAAAAATGGCGGTGGTGAAATCGGGATTTTTACCAAGATTGGCGGTCCCAGCTACGATACCGCAGTCTCCACCACCACTTCATGGACCGCTGGGGTATGGTATCACTTGGCGTTTACCTTTGATGGCACCAATACCCGCGTCATTGTCAACGGGCAGTTGGAAAAACAAGTCAGCCAGCCTGGCATTCACGAGGCGCAAACCGGATTTTACCTGGGGGCCAGATCCAACCTTTTGAATGATATGAAAGGGGGTCTTGCCGATGTGCGTATTTGGAACACCGCGCAATCGTCCGCCAACATTGTGACCAACATGAGCCGGACTTTGACAGGTGCCGAGGCGGGTCTGGTTGGGTATTGGCCTTTGAACGAGGGGGTCGGGGCGGTGGTCAATGATCGGGCTGGCGCGAAGAACGGCACGATCACCGGGGCAACCTGGAATACGTCAGCCGATGGTGTTTGGGGACTCGAGGAGCAGGATATTGCCATTCCGGGTCTGTCACTCACCGATATCGATGCCACGGGCAATGAGACGGTGACGCTGACGGTTGCCCATGGCACCTTGACAGTAGACACCACCGTTGCCGGGGGTGTGGGGGCTGCGGGTGTGACGGGCAATGGGACTGGGGCGGTCACCTTGGTGGGAACTTTGGCACAATTGAATGCCACCCTGGCGGGGACGAATGCGTTGGTCTATCGCGGGAGTTTGAACTTTAACGGTACCGATAGCTTGGCCATCGGGGTGACCGACAGTACCGGGGGGACGGTTGCCGGCACGGTGGCGATTACCGTTTACAATGTCTATGACCCCCTGGCGGTGACGGCGGGTGGGGCGTTGGTGTTTACCGAGGGGGCTGCGGCGACCGCTGCCGATGCGGGTTTGACGATAGCCAATGAAGATGGTGCCAATCTGACGGGTGCCCAGGTTTCCATCACGGCGGGGTATGTTGCGGGGCAGGATGTATTAAATTTTGTCAATACTGGGGCCATCACCGGAACATGGAACGCTGGGACCGGGGTACTCTCTTTGACGGGTACCACGACGACGGCCAATTATCAAACGGCGTTGCAGAGCATCACCTACAACAATGCTGGCGGCGATAATCCCACTGCCGGGGTGCGAACCTTGGCCTGGAAGGTGACTTCGGCCCTTGGGACCAGCCCGGCAAATACCTCCACCGTCACCGTGCAGGCGGTCAATGATCGCCCGGTGATGACCGCTTCGGCAACGCTCAATTATTTGGAAAACGGTGCCGCCGCGATCATCGATGCGACCTTGACGGTGGCCGATGCCGACAACACCACCATCCAAAGTGCCACGGTGACTTTTTCCAGCAATTTTGTCGTCGGTGAGGATCGGCTGGTTTTTGTCAATCAATCGGGGATTTCCGGCAGTTGGGATGGGGCGACTGGGGTGTTGACCCTTTCGGGTCCGGCGACGTTGACCAACTATCGCAACGCGCTACGTTCGGTCCGTTATATCAACGACAATACGACCGCGCCGCAGGCATCCACCCGCCAAGTTCAATTCAGCGTCTATGATGGCGGGCTGTCCAGCGATCCGGTATCGGTCAACGTCACGGTAACGGCGGTCAATGATCCCCCGGTGATCACCCTTCCGGCTCCGGGGACAGTCAATGAGGATCAAAGTTTAAGTTTGACGGGTATCTCTGTGGCCGATGTCGATATCGCTGGGGGGAACATTCAACTGGCCCTGGCGGTAAACAACGGCATCATCCATTTAGCAACGACGGCGGGTTTGAGCTTTAGTGCGGGGGCTAACGGCAGTGCCACCATGACTTTTTGGGGGACGGTGGCCCAGGTGAACAATGCCTTGAACGGGATGACCTATCAGCCCGACGATGATTATTTTGGTGCTGAAACCCTGGCCATCGTCGCCAATGATTTGGGCGGTTCGGGGAGTGGTGGTGCCAAGTCAGCGGCGGCCTCTCTGGGGATTACCGTCACGGCGGTTCAGGATGCCCCGGTCGCCAGTATCGATTCTATCAGCGCGTTTGAAGATATTCCGAAGATCATCACCATCGCCACCGATCTGTTGGCGAACGATATCGACGTGGATGGGGATTTGTTCACGCTGGTTTCTTTTACTAATCCTTCCCATGGTACCCTGGTGGATAACGGTAATGGTACCCTGACCTATCTTTCCAGCAGCAATTATCATGGTAACGATTCTTTTAATTACACGGTGAATGATGGTCATGGCAACACCAGCCAGTCTGTCGTCACGATGGTCGTCAATGATATTCCCGACAGCCTGCAAGCCAACTCTGACACTGCGACGACCGACGAGGAGGTTGCCACCAGTTTTTGGGTTTTGGACAATGATCGTGATCCCGATTTCCTCCCCTTGGGTTTAAACCCGGCGCGTGCGGTCATCGGATTTACCGATCCCGCCCACGGTCAGGTGACCTACCAGGGAAATGGTCAGTTTATCTATACCCCCGATCATGATTATGCCGGTGCCGACTCTTTTACCTACACCTTGAGTGTTGGTGATGCCCGTACCGATGTGGGGACGGTGAACATCACCGTCAATCCTGTCAACGATTCGCCTATGGTCGCGGTCAATACCGGGGCTGCGGTGGTGGAAGGGGCTGCGGTGACGATCACCCCGGTCTTCCTACAGATAGCAGATGTGGAACAAGCGGCGGCCCAGGTGATTGTGACGTTGGTGAATACCCCGGACTATGGCAGCTTGACGTTGAATGGTGTTGCCCTGGTGGCTGGCCAGACCTGGACCCAGGATGACATGAATCAAAACCGTTTGGTCTATAGCCACGACGGATCGGAAACCCTGGCCGACAGTTTTAGTTTTACGGCGGCGGATGGGGTGGGGGGTTCGCTGTTGGAAACTACCTTCAATCTGACGGTGATCCCGGCGAACGACAATCCGGTTTTGGTCAAGAATGGGGTGACTGTGGCCGAGGGGGGGGATGTGACCATCGGCAGTGGCAATCTGGCAGCCACCGATGTTGAGGATACGGCGGCTCAATTAACCTATGTTCTGGATGGGTTACCGTCGCAAGGGAGTGTGCTGCTCAACGGTGTCGCTTTGGGGTTGGGGGGGCAGTTTACTCAGGTCGATGTGGATTCTGGCAATCTGGTTTATCGCCATGATGGCAGTGAAACCCTGGCCGACAGCTTCAGCTTTCATATCACCGATTCCCAGGGGGGGACGTTGGCGACCACCGCATTGCCGATTACCATCACGGCGGCCAATGACGCCCCCGTTTGGAGTCTCCCTGGCGCACAATCCATCAATGAGGATGTGGATACGGACATTACCGGTGTCAGCTTCTCTGATTCCGATCTGGGGGGAGGCAACGCCTCGGTGACGGCGACGGTTGCCCATGGAATCTTGACGTTATCCTCTGTAGCGGGTTTGACGTTTGATGCCGGGGGCAATGGGACGGCGACATGGACTGTTTCCGGGAGTGCTGCCAATGTGAATGCCGCCTTGGCCCACATCCTCTATCGGGGACAGGCCAATTTCAATGGTGCTGATTCATTGGTCCTGGTGGTGAGCGACGGCGGTGGTTCTGGCGCGGGTGGGGCTAAAGTGGCGGTGGCCAACGTGGCCATCACCGTGCAGCCGGTGAATGATAATCCGATTGTCGGTGCGGATGGGTTTGTTACGGCGGAGAGTGCCAGCGTTACGTTGGATATCGCCGGTGATTTAATGATCAACGATACCGATCCCGATGGTGGCGCACTCACTTTTTCCAGTTTTGCCCAGCCTGCCCATGGTACCGTAACCCAGGTTGGGGCGACGTTGGTGTATGCGCCGGTGGCCCTTTACAATGGCTTGGATCAATTTACCTATACCATCGTCAATTCTCGTGGCGACAGTGTTACCGCCACCGTCAGTATGACGGTAGCCCCGGTGGAAAATGCCTTGACCCCCGCAGACGACGCCGTGACCCTTGTGGAGGATGGTTCGGTGACTACGGGTAATGTGTTGGCCAATGATCGGGATCCCGATTTTCTCCCCGATGGGATCAATCCCGCCCTGGCCATCATTGGTTTTACGCCGGCGGCTTTTGGAACGGTCACGTATCTGGGGGGTGGCCAGTTTCATTATATCCCCGACGCCGATTTTAACGGCATTGAGGTCATCTCCTACACCTTGAGCGCGGGTGATCTGCGCACCGGCACCGGGGATATTACCTTCACCGTGACGGCGATCAATGATGATCCCACACTGCCCATCAATACCGGATTGAGCCTGAACGAGGGGGGCCAGGTTGTCCTCACCAACCTGATGCTTCTCGGCCAGGATTTGGAACAATCTTCAACCCAGGTGCAATTCATCCTGGCCACCGCCCCATCCCACGGCACCCTCGCCCTGAGTGGTACCGCCCTGGCCGTTGGGGCGATCTTCAGTCAGGACGATATCGATAATCATCGGGTTGTGTATACCCACGATGGCGGTGAATCGGTCAGTGATCCCTTTGTCCTGACGGTCATGGATGGGGTGGGTGGCTTTTTATTGAATCAAACGGTGGCGGTTACGGTGGCGGCGGTCAATGATGCCCCGCAACTGAGTGTCAATACCGGGTTGACGGTGGCCGAGGGGGGGAGTGGGGTGATTACGTCCGCCGCTTTGACCATGACCGATGCCGAGTCGGGCAATAACGCTATTGTTTACAGCCTGACAGCAGTGGGCAGTCATGGTCAGGTGCGTTTGAATGGTGCTGCATTGAGTGTGGGGCAAACGTTTACTGAAGGCCATCTTGCCGCCTCCAAGGTGGATTACCTCCATGATGGCGGGGAGACCTTGACCGATGAATTTCGGTTTACCGTTTCCGACAGCCAGGGGGGGAGCTTTGGCGAAACCCCCTTTGTGATCACGGTGACCCCGGTGAATGATCCTTTGGTGGTGACCGCCGGGGGGGCGTTGGTGTTTACCGAGGGTGATGCCACCCTGGTGGCTTCTTCTTCCATGGCGGTGAGCGATCCCGATGGAACCGATCTGATCGGTGCCCAGGTGGCCATCGTGGGTGGTTTCAGTACGGGGGAGGATGTTCTGGGTATTGTCAATACGGCCAGCATCCTGGGTGCCTGGGATGCCGGAACGGGGATTCTCACGTTGAGCGGCGTCGCCTCCATGGCCGATTATCAGACCGCCTTGGGGAGTGTCACGTATCACAATGCAGCGGGTGATAACCCGACGGCGGGGATGCGTACCCTGGCATGGAAAGGGATCGACACTTTGGGAACCGGCCCCGCCAGTCAATCGTTGATCACTGTGGTAGCGGTCAATGATCGTCCGGGATTAGCGGGTGGTACCGCGTTTACCTATAGTGAAAACGATGTCGCAACCCTTATTGATCCCAACCTGACCCTCAGCGATGCCGATTCCACGACGTTGCAAGGGGCAACCGTTTCGATTTCCAGCAATTATGTGGCGGCAGAGGACCGTTTGGTTTTTACCAACCAGTTGGGGATTTCGGGCAGTTGGGATGGGGTTGCCGGGGTCATGACCTTATCGGGTTCCGCATCGGTGGCCGATTATCAAACGGCACTCCGTTCGGTTCGGTATATCAACGATAACGGTGATACCCCGCAATCATCTCTGCGTCAGGTGGATTTTAGCGTTCACGATGGTTCATTGTCCAGCACCGTGGTCTCTTCCAGCATCACCGTCGTTGCCGTCAACGATCCCCCCGTGGTGACCGTCTCCGGCCCCAGGGTTGTGGGGGAGGACTTGATGCTGATTTTGGCCGGGATGAATGTGACCGATGCTGATCTTGGGGCGGGGGATATCCAGCTTTCGCTGGGGGTGAACCATGGGATCGTGGATTTGGGGACCACGGTTGGTTTAAATTTTTCGCTGGGGGCGGATGGCAGTGCCACCATGATTTTTTCGGGATCTCTCGCCGCCATCAACGATGCCCTCAATGGGATGTTTTACGAACCCGATGCCGATTATGTTGGTGCCGATAGTTTTACCCTCGTCGCCAATGATCTGGGTGGATCCGGCAGTGGTGGGGCCAAGTCTACCGCCGCAGCGGTGGCCATCACCGTCAATCCGGTTCAGGATACCCCGGTTGCCAACGCCGATGCCATTTTGGCCCAGGAAGATGTCACCAAAATCATCACCATTGCCGGGGATTTGCTGGCCAACGATGGGGATGTGGACGGGGATCTCTTAACCTTTATCTCATTCACCAACCCTTCCCATGGTGTGCTGGTCAACAATGGCAACGGAACCTTGAGTTATCTTTCCAGTAACGATTATCACGGGGTCGATGCCTTCACCTATACGATCGACGATGGCCACGGCAATACCGATGTGGGGACGGTGACTGTGGTTGTCAATCCAATCCCCGACAGCCTTGTCGCCGACAACGATAGTGCCAGCACGGGAGAAGATACGGCGGTCACCCTTTCGGTTTTGGATAATGATCTGGATCCCGATTTTCTCCCCAATGGCCTGAACCCGGCACTGAACGTCATCGGTTTTTCCAATCCCGCCCATGGTCAAGCGGTCTATTTGGGTACTGGCCAGTTGGTTTATACCCCGGACCCCAATTATTTTGGAACCGATACCCTGACCTATACCCTCAATGCGGGGGATGCCCGTATTGACGTTGGCACCGTGACCATCACCGTGACACCGCAGAATGATGCCCCCATGATGGCGGCCCCGGCGGGTGGTCCGGTTTTGGAGGGGGGAACCCTTGTGATCACTGCGGCCATGCTCCCGGTGAGCGATCCCGAACAATCGGCCTCGCAGGTGACTGTGACATTGGTGAATGCCCCGATCCATGGGCGTTTGGAACGGGATGGCCAGGTCTTGTCTCCGGGGCAAACTTGGACCCAGGAGATGATCCAACAGGGGCGTTTGCTCTATCGCCATGACGGCTCGGAAACGTCCGCCGATAGTTTCAGCTTTACCGCCACCGATGGCGTTGGCGGTACGATGTTGGAGACCAATTTTGGTGTGACGGTTACGGCGGTCAATGACAATCCGGTTGTGACCCAGGGGGCGGTGAGCGTGACCGAAGGGGGTCAGGTGGTCATGGATGGTGCCATCCTTTCGGCAACCGATACCGAAGGGGGGGCGGCACCGTTGGGCTATGTGTTGGATTCGTTGCCGGTACATGGCTATCTTGTGTTTCATGGGATCACCTTGGGGTTGGGTGGGGGTGTTTTTACCCAGGCCGATGTCAACGCCGGTGGTTTGGTGTATGTCCATGATGGCAGTGAAACGACCGGGGACAGTTTTAGCTTTCACATCACCGACCCCCAGGGCGGAGCGACACCCGTGACCGTCCAGGGGATTACGATCATTCCCGGCAATGATCCCCCAGTCTGGAGTCTACCCGGCGCATGGAGCGGTAATGAGGATCAAAATTTGGATATCACCGGCGTCCAAATTTCCGATTCCGATCTGGGTGTTGGGGTGATCCAGGTGAGCTTATCGGTTTCCCATGGAACGGTGACCCTTCCTGTGACGACCGCTTTGACCAGCAGTGCCGGGGCCAACGGATCGGGATCCTGGACGTTTTTCGGTTCGGTGGCCAGCGTCAATGCCGCCTTGAATCATATCGTCTATCGGGGGAATGCCAATTTTAATGGATCGGACCAACTGGTTTTGGTCGCCGATGATGGTGGTTTATCGGGGGTTGGTGGGGCGAAGGTGGCCATCGGTAGCGTGGGCATTACCGTGCAGGCTACCGCCGACAATCCCAACGCAGGGTTAGACGCCTTCAGTACGGCGGAAGACATTGCCCTGACTTTGGATATTGCCTCCGCGATCCTGGCCAACGACTTTGATCCCGACGGCCTTTCTTTTTCACTGGAGAGCGCAACCCAACCGGCTCACGGTACGGTGACCCTATCGGGTTCCAACCTGATTTATACCCCTGCGGCGCACTATAATGGCTTGGACTCGTTTACCTACACCATCATCAATAGCAACGGTGGCCGGGCATCGTCCACGGTGAGTGTGGTGGTCAATCCCCTGGCGGATCAATTGCGTCCTGGGGATGACCAGGTGACCGTCGTTGAAGATGGTATGGTGGTGACGGACAACTTGTTGGCGAATGATCGTGATCCCGATTATCTCCCCGATGGTCGCAACCCTGCCTTGCGCATCATCGGATTCAGTGCTGCCGCCCATGGTTCGTTGACTTGGAACGGAGATGGCCGTTTTACCTATGTCCCTGAGGCCGATTTTGATGGATATGACCATTTTTCCTACACCTTGAGTGCCGGTGATCAACGGATGGATACAGTCTGGGTGGTGGTGACCGTGACCGCCGCGAATGACAATCCCTCTCTGGTGACCAACACCGGACTGGACCTTGACGAAGGGGGCCAGGTGACCCTCACCCCTGCGATGCTCAAAGCTTTGGATTTGGAACAAGGGCCATCCCAGATTCAATTTATTGTGGCGTCGGTTCCAACCCATGGCGTCCTGACGTTGCATGGTGTTTCGCTCTCTCGTGGAAGTCTATTCAGTCAGGACGACATCGACAACCATCGTGTCGTCTACAGCCATGGTGGTGATGAATCGACAAACGATTCATTTTTGGTCTCGATTACCGACGATGCGGGTGGTTATCTCTTGAGCCAACCAATATTGATCCGGGTAACGCCGGTGAATGATGCACCACAGTTGTTGACCAATGCCGGATTGACGGTTGCCGAGGGGGGGAGGGTGGCGTTATCAACCGCTGGGTTGTTGGTGACCGATGCGGAGTCCCATTCGGGGGAAATTTTTTATGATGTGTCAACGATTCCGGTTCATGGTCAATTGCGTCTCAATGGCGCGGCACTGGATCCTGGGCAACGATTTTCCCAGGCGGATCTCATGGCCGGAAGGGTGGAATATCTCCATGATGGCAGCGACACCGTGACGGATGGTTTTACCTTTACCGTTTCCGATGGCCAGGGGGGCCGTTTGGCGCAGACCCCTTTTACCATCACCATCACGCCGGTCAACGAGCCACCTGTTTTGACCGCTCCCGGATGGTTTACGGTTTTGGAGGATGAAAGTACCCCTTTGCGCGGCATTTGGGTCTCCGATGCCGATATCGGTTCCGGGATGATTTTGGTCCGTCTGTCGGTGGAACATGGGCGTTTGAGTGTCCCGGAACTGGCTGGACTGCAATTTCACAATGGCCGCAACCATACCGCATCCATGACGTTGGTGGGTCCGGTCGATATCGTCAATCGCGCCTTGATGGGGCTGCACTATCAGGGGGTTTGGGATTATAACGGGTATGATAGGCTTGCCCTATTGGTCAGTGACCAAGGGAATGATGGTACGGTATCCGCAGCGACGACCGGAAAAACGGTGGTTTTGGAGGTGACGCCCGTTGAGGATTCCCCCTTGCCGGGGATGGATGCCATCCTGTCACCGCCGGACCATCCTTTTGTGGCCGATGAGCCGGTTGTCATCGATGTCGGGCCATCGCTTTTGGCCAATGATTATGATGGTGATGCGACGGGGTTGACCATCTCTGGTTTTACCCAACCGCAGTTTGGTTCCTTGGTCGATCAGGGCCATGGCCGTTTTGTTTATACCCCCAATGCCAACTTTAAGGGATATGACCAGTTCACCTATACCGTGACCGACATTACTGGAAAATATGCTTTTACGACCGTCGTCATCATCAATCCCGTCATGGATGGTTTGGACGCCGGTGATGATACCCTGGTGGCCTATGAAGACGAACCGGGTCAAACCATCAATCTTCTTCTCAATGATCGCGACCCCGATTTTAAAGGGGGCACCAATCCCAAGTTGACCATTATTGCCTTTACCCAGGGGGCGCATGGTCGGGTTGTTTATGTGGGTAATCAATCATTTCTCTACATTCCCAATCCCGATTTTAACGGGAAGGATCGGTTTACCTATACCTTAAATGCTGGTGATCGCCGCATCGATGTTGCGACCGTCCAGGTGACCGTCAGGCCGGTCAACGATCAACCCAATATTGCCGTCAATTCCGCGCTGACTTTAATCCAGGGTGGAGACGCCATCATTGGCATGAGAAATCTGAGTGTGTGGGACGTGGATAACGTGGACAGTGAGTTGGTTTATCTTTTGGAGAGACTTCCAGAGCATGGGCAATTGTTGTTATCGGGGGAGGTGTTGCGGGTTGGGGGGCATTTTACCCAGGCCGATATCAACAAAGGCAACCTAGTGTATCGTCATAACGACGACACCGCGAACAATGATCGATTTCGTTTCAGTGTCGATGACAGTGCTGGGGGATTTGCATTGACCACCGATTTTCTCATTCAGATCACTCCCAAACCTGTGACGTTGCATGCACCGTCTTTTCGGGGAGAGCGGCCCTTTCCGGTGGCTGTCATGCCATCATCCGGCACGGAGCGTAATCTTTCTGTTACGCCCAGGTATGGGTCTTCTTTGACGCAATCGGCTGGTTTTGAGCGGTTTTGGTGGGAGCGGCTGGGGCAACGTTTGGAGGAGGGGTATGCTTCACCGGCCCCCAGCGGGAGTATTGGTTTGATGGGGATGGATGTGGAGTACAGTTCCAGTCCCATTCTTACGGTCATTCGCGCCCATCAACGCAGTATTGCCATTGAGGCTTCCGGGACGCCGCTTTTGACGGCGGTGATGAATGCCAATCCTGGGGTGGAGGAGGGGGGGGTTGTGACGCCGGTATTGAATGCGATCAAACGTGCGGGTCGCAGTATGGCACCGGGTGCTTCCATCACCCCGGTTTTGACGGCGGTTGTTGCCGGTCGCCCCGAAGGCAGTCCCCATCAACTAGACCGTACTGTTTCCGATCACGGGTCGGATTTTGGGGTATTTGGGCCGGGGTTTTCCTTCATGCCCTGGTTTCCTGAGAAAAAATTGGAACCGGGTGCCCCAGAGGATCCTGAGGGGAGCATTCCGGGAGATTCCGAGGGGATTATCCGAGGGGATGAGGGTGAATTTCTCGTACCCATGGAGGGCGAGGGTTGGGATACTCTGCATCCCGTTCCCCAACCGACACCCAAACCGGTATCGCGTCCCATGCGCCTGGAGTTATCGGAACAATTCAACCAGTTGGTCCACGACCGTCACCGCAAAGCCGATCAGTTTATGAGGGCTTTTGGGTGATGTATGGGTTTTCTTCATGATGACAACTTCTGGTATCGTTTTTGGAGGATTAGATTCTGGGGAGTTGCATCTTGTGTCCCATGGGCCATTGCGCCGTTATGATCAAATCTCTCGATGCCTCCGGCTAAGGCGTGGGGCGAAGAGGTGCCGTTTTAGCGTAATGCAAGACCTGACCCCAGGCACTTTCCCCAGGCACTTGGACAATGATGCACCATCCGTATCGCTGAAAGTTGACGACAGGAATGTAAATATGTTTATATTCCTAAGGATGTGTGCGGACGTTAACGGATGTGTGCGGCGAGTTATTTCACCATATGGTGACACCTAAAGATCTGAATGCCAGCAGGAGATAAATTGATGCCAACATTGGCCGAACTAGACGATTCTGAACAACTCCGTTATTTTGCTGCCCGTGTAGCTAGAGCGGCTATGAGGGTTCAACGAGAAGAGATTGGGTTGAACCATGGGTTCAAAACCGAGCAAGACATTTTGACTCGCATGGATGAGGGAAACGCCATCGACTTTGACTATGATCGTCTTATGACAGAGGTTGGAAAATATGCCTGAACCCAGCACACTTTTTGCTGAACATGCGGCAGAGAAGGTTGCTGCGTTGTTTGGTAAGATTACCATTGGAATTGCCAAACGATGTCGTTGGGATCTTAACCAAATATCAATTTCGGAACACGCATTGCAAGGCGCATTGTCTGAATCGGCAAAAGACGTTCAGGCGATCATCAATCGGCGTAATCATAACGAGATATCTCCAGGAAAACTGGCAGGAATCCTGACATTCCGCATATCGCGATGGGGTCCAATTCAGCTCTCTGGAGAACTTAAGGAAGACCCAAGAGCGATGAAGCTGAACGCAGCAGTTCCGTTTGCCTTGTGTTTGAAGCACTTCCTTGGCGTCAACATCACCAATTTTCCGTCAGCTATCACTGAAGAGTTCCATTACACTCTGTTGCGTCGGCACACGAACCAAGAAACACTTGGCCTCGCATATGACATGTTGGAATTCCATGTCAGCAATATGCGTGTCTACAATCCTGCCCAAGAATAGACAATTATTTCCATCCCATTATCGCATCGCTAGCCTTCTCCATGGCAACCAGAACCGATGGCAAGAATGGGGTCAGGTCTTGCATTGGATGGCAAGAATGGGGTCAGATGGCAAGAATGGGGTCAGATGGCAAGAATGGGGTCAGGTCTTGCATTGGATGGCAAGAATGGGGTCAGGTCTTGCATTGGATGGCAAGAATGGGGTCAGGTCTTGCATTGCGACATTTCCTTTTCGTAAGCGTCGAACGAACCCTAGGATGGCAAGAATGGGGTCACAAGAATGGGGTCAGGTCTTGCATTGCGACATTTCCTTTTCGTAAGCGTCGAACGAACCCTAGGGTTCCAAATATTTTTTGTATCCGCGATCCTGGTCCCTTATTTCTAACAAGAGGGAGAAAGGATATGGATACTATAAAGCTGGATGGGGATTGCTTCACCAATGTCGTAATGTAAGACCTGACCCCAGGCACCTGTGTGACCCCAGGCACCTGTGTGACCCCAGGCACCTGTGTGACCCCATATCGTTCCTAATGTCGAAAGCGTGTTCGATGGTGATGGTGAACAGGGAACGGTCAAACATGGGTCCGGGAAAACAATAAAGGGCCGAATTGATGGTGTTCCCGGAGTTCAGTGAAATGGATATACTGTCCCTGGAATTCTGTCCCTGGAATTCGAGTGAAATGGATATACTGTCCCTGGAATTCCGCCAGTTCTCTACTCTACTGGATTTTGGATTTCCTTCTGAGACACCCCACGGGGGATTCTGCATGCAATATGCATTAATTGGATCAAATCGTCATGAGCCATTTCCTCGCGGACGTGGCATCTGTCCGATGTGCGGCTCTGGGATGATCGCCAAGTGCGGCCCGCACGTACTCCATCACTGGGCACATGAGGGGAGGAAAAATTGCGATCCCTGGTGGGAGAATGAAACTGAATGGCACCGTACATGGAAGAATCTGTTTCCCGAAGAGTGTCGCGAAGTTTCTCTCGTAGCGTCAGACGGTGAAATTCATCGCGCAGATATCAGAACTCCGACCGGTATCTATATTGAGGTTCAGCATTCAGCAATGACGGACGTGGAGAGGGATTCTCGGGAAGGGTTCTATCGCAACTTGATCTGGATTATTGATGGTCGCGCATTTTTGAAAAATTTCGATGTTCTCCATGAGCTTCCAGATCCGAATTCCGAAGCCGCTTTGGACATCGTGTGGTTCAAGGCAAAACGTCCGTCGTATGGGGCTGCGCAGGGGATATATTATCGCCTGTCGGAAACCAGAAAAATTTACCCGGATAGGCACTTCACAAAAGCAAACATCAAAGCCAACATTGATATTATGGTAAAGATTCACAGTATTCGTGAAATCAAAGCCGATGTCGATCAGGCTTATCGAGGCCATCATCAATACGATTGGATTCGGCCTCGTCGCACTTGGCTTGACGCTACCTGCCCCGTCTACATCGATTTTGGCAACGACCATCTCGCTAGGTTGGAAATATACGACGAGTCAAATTTACCGTGTATCCGATATATTACGAAGAAAAAATTCCTCCATGATGTGATGGTTGAAACCGATGCCAGCAGGATAGCTACTCGTTTCTACCCGCTACCAGGGTAAACAGATTTGTTAGCCCATGTTTAACATGGTTATTTTTATTTAGTTATTAATCAAATATTTACGCTATCGATTTTTCCCGTAAGGCACTACAAATGTACAATTCTCTGATTGACGGAGAAATCTGGGGACAGTATATCCATTTCACAGATGTCCCAGATTACAGTAGGTAAATTGACATACTACCCCCGGATTTCGAGAATGGGGTCAGGTCTTGCATTGGATTTCGAGAATGGGGTCAGGTCTTGCATTGCGACATTTCCTTTTCGTAAGCACCGAACGAACCCCAGGGTTCCAAATATTTTTCGTATCCGCGATCCTGGTCCCTTATTTCCAACAAGAGGGAGAAAGGATATGGATACTATAAAGCTGGATGGGGATTGCTTCACAAATGTCGTAATGCAAGACCTGACCCCAGACCCTGCATGTGACCCCAGACCCTGACCCCAGACCCCGGCATGACCCCAGACCCCAGGCAGGCACCTTTGACCCCAGGCACCTTGCAATGGGACCGCCGTTTTTGCAATAGATGCCATGCTTATTTCTTCCCTCCAAATATTGCCCAAACAATGGTTAGCATTATCTTGGCTGTAAGATATATAGGAATAAAAGTCAGCTTAGTTATCATCCAAGCAATAGACATTGCTCCAGACATATGTTTGCTATCAAGTGGCATAAATTAATCTTTATTAATTGATATTACGCATTGGGAATCCGGGGACAGTATATCAATTTTCCTACTGTAATCTGGAACCTCTGTGAAATGGATACACTGTCCCCAGATTTCGTCAGTCAAAAACGGCTTTTTTCAGCCTCGGATCTGTGAGAATGTTGCTAAATCTTTTGTCGTCGCAGATGTCACCTTTGGAAGTTGGATCAGCTTTGGTGGCCAGGATAAGATACTTGATACAAAGGTCGATACTTCCTGCGGTAAGATGGGTACCAGCAAGATCAAAATACCCTTCCTTAGCGTCTGGATGTCGTTGAACGGCTTCGGTAAAGGCGTCGATAGCTGCGGCCAGGTATCCCTTTTCCACGAAAGCATACCCAAGAGAATTGAAAGCGTTGAAAGCGTCCGGGTGGGCATCGATAGCGGATTGCAGCAACGCGATTCTCTGATCGATATCAGTAATGCGGTAGCTGGCCATAATTCGATGCGCGGCTTTTTCACGTGCGAATTGCTCTTTGCGAATCCGACTCTCAAAGCTCTCAAAATCTTGCCGGAGTTTTCGAAGTTTCGTGAACTCAAAGAGAGTCATGACGACAAACAAGGTGCCGATGGTGGTTATGATTACGCCGAGGATGGCAACTGTGGTGTCCATGGGTTATCCGCTCTCAGCCGTACCGTTTTCCCTCGGTCTCATATTGCTCCTCTGCAATCGGTGGAATCCTACTCACGACAAACATTCTCCTATGAAAGTTGGAATGCGCCCTCAACGCATTCTGCACCGATTGCGCCTATATCGTCAATTGGAAAGTGTCATCAAGAATGGGGTCAGGTCTTGCATTGCGACATTTCCTTTTTGTAAGCACCGAACGAACCCCAGGGTTCCAAATATTTTTTGTATCCGCGATCCTGGTCCCTTATTTCTAACAAGAGGGAGAAAGGATATGGATACTATAAATCTGGATGGGGATTGCTTCACAAATGTCGTAATGCATGACCCCAGGCACTTCTTGACCCCAGGCACAGTGCAATCTTCCTAAGAGTGAAATCGCGCAGACAGTGTGTCGAATGACACGATTATGATCTATGAAAACCATCAAATATATTACAACGATATAAAATAAAATAAATAATTTTATGGTCCTGATTTTGCGGTTAGCCGGGCAGTTCCCACCCGGTACCGGGTGGGTCACCAAAACCATCTGGAGGTTGTGAATGTACGCTTCAAGAGTGTTTCCGTGTGCCCTGGCCGCAGTGTGTGGGTTTTCCTTTTTTTCGTCGGATGGCCGTGCGGATACGGCGGTTCAGGGTGGTGCGCAACCACATTCCCAACAGAAGGTCGATGGGGAACCTGTCAGAATGCCGGAAGTCGTGGTCACTGCCCCGCGTGCGAAAAATGACGGGGAGCATCGCGGAGAATTTTTGGATGAAGCCAATCTTAAGTTTTTGCAGGCGGCAACCAGCGATACTTCTTCGCTGTTGCGTGGCGTTGCCGGTGTGAACCTACAGGGTGCCGGAGGCGTTTCGAGCCTTCCGGTCATGCATGGGCTGGGAGATGACCGTTTGCGCGTGCAGGTCAACGGGGTCAACCTGATTTCATCCTGCCCCAACCACATGAATCCTCCCCTTTCCTATGTTGACCCGGCCCATGTTGAAAGTGCCGAGGTGTTGACCCGGACGGTGCCTGTCAGTGCCGGTGGCGATAGCATCGGTGGCACGATTCGGATTGAATCATCGGCCCCTGAATTCGCCGACGCCGGTTCGGGAATACTCTTCAAAGGGCAGGGAAGTACCTTTTATCGGAGCAATGGCGATGCCTGGGCCGGAAGTCTCTCCATGAATGCAGCCGGAGAAAAAGTGGCCCTCCGCTATAGCGGTTCGGCAGCCAAATCCGATAATTATCAAGCGGCCAAACAGTTCAAACCGTCCTCTCTAGCGGCGACAGACCGTGACTGGATCGATGGCGATGAGGTCGGATCTTCCAGATATAACGTTTCCAACCATGAAGTCGGACTGGCCGTCGGCCATGATAGCCATCTTTTCGATCTCAGACTGGGGTTTCAAGATATCCCTTATCAGGATTTTCCCAATCAACGTATGGATATGACCCTGAACGAAAACGTCCTGGGTAATCTGCACTATACGGGAACCTTTGGTTGGGGAATGTTTGAGGCGAGAATCTACGATGAACATACGCGCCATCGGATGGATTTCTCCGAGGACAAGCAGTTTCTTTATGGCACCGCGCAAACAATCCTGGCTCCAGGAATGCCGATGAACACCGATGGTAACAATCTGGGAGGGGAGATCCGGGGAGATATCACCCTGTCCGCACGCGATACGTTGCGGGTAGGGGTCGAGGGGCAGCGTTATCGGTTGGATGACTGGTGGCCACCTTCTCCCTCGGTGTTACCCGCAGGTTATACGTATGGCGGGATGGCCCCTAATACCTTTTGGAATATCAACAATGGTGAACGGGATCGTCTTGGCGGTTTTGTCGAATGGGAGGCACAATGGAACTCGGAATGGTTGACGCTGATGGGCTTGCGTAGTGATACCGTGATGATGGATACGGGCCCCGTTCAGGGGTATAACAACGAGCAGACGGGAATGGGGGTCTATGGGGATCCGTCGATTGCCACCAGTGTCCCTGGGAAGTTCAACGCCGCTGACCGCGAGCGTACCGACAATAATGTGGATATGACGGCGTTGTTGCGTTACACCCCAGGCCAGAGGCACTTTTTTGAGGTCGGGTATTCCCGGAAGACCCGCTCCCCCAATCTGTATGAGCGTTATGCCTGGTCACCGAGTACCATGGTCATGGAGATGATCAATTTTGCCGGAGACGGTAACTATTATATCGGTAATCTTGGCGTGGAACCGGAAACGGCCCATACGTTCAGCGTTACAGCCGATTTGCATGGGCCATCCAAAGAGACGTGGGGGCTTAAGATCACACCGTATTTTACCCGGATCGAGGATTACATCGATGCCCGGCGTTGTCCGGCTGACGTTTGCACAAATGCCAACGGTACGGCGGCCACCAGCACCAGTGCCGTTGTCAAGGCGTTGACCGCCACGACCGGCTTTGTCTATCTGCAATATATCAATCAGTCGGCGCAACTCTATGGGGTGGACCTTTCCAGCCATTTCTTGGTGGCAGACCATGACGATTATGGCAGCCTGACGGCGACCCAGACGCTGGGTTATCTGGTGGGGGAAAATCGTGAAACTGGCGATAATCTTTATAACATCATGCCACTGAATGGAAATCTGGCCCTGGTGCATCGGAAGGATCGTTGGACCAATACCGTTGAAGAGCAGTTGGTGGCTCCCAAGGAGGAGGTGTCGCAGACCCGCAACGAGGTCAAGACGGGAGGTTATGGATTGCTCAATCTGCGTTCAAGTTATGAGTGGGATACGGTTCGTCTGGATCTGGGGATCGAGAACACCTTGGATCAATTTTACTACCAGCCGTTGGGTGGGGCCTATGTGGGGCAGGGGGCAACCATGTCCGGTGGCGCAGTCCCTTGGGGAACCCCGGTCCCCGGTATGGGTAGGGTTGTGTTCGGCGGGTTGACGGTGAAGTTTTAAACGCACACGGCTTGGAAAATAATACGGATACCTTGCCCAATGATCGCGGGGGTCCGGGGATTATCTTCCCTGGACCACCGGAATCATTGGATTTGTTGAAACTTACCGTCCAATCACCTTAGTGTTTGAAATGCCGAATGCCGGTGAACACCATGGCCATATTGGCTTCGTTGGCGGCGTCGATGACCTCTTGGTCGCGGATGGATCCCCCCGGTTGAATGACGGCGGTGGCCCCGGCGGCGGCGGCGGCGTCAATGCCATCCCGGAAGGGGAAAAAGGCGTCGGAAGCCAACACCGATCCCACCAGAAAATCTTCCTGACGTTTCAGCGTTTGCTGTGTTTCGCGCGCTTTCCAAACGGCGATGCGGGAGGCGTCAACCCGGCTCATCTGACCGGCACCCACCCCCACTGTGGTGAGATCCCGCGCATAGACGATGGCGTTGGATTTAACGTGTTTGGCGACCTTCCAGGCAAACAACATGTCCAAAAGTTCCCGTTCACTGGGGGGGCGACGGGTGACGGTTTTTATGTCGTTGCGGGTGAGGAGATGGTGATCCCCCTCTTGGAGCAACATGCCGCCACGGACCCGTTTCATATCCAAAGTCCCTGGATGATTGGGGAGGTGGTTGCTCGCGGACGGACCGAGGGGAGGTGTTTCCAACAGGCGCAGGTTGCTTTTTTCTGCCAGAACGGCCCGGGCTTCGGCGTCAAATCCCGGAGCGATGACCGCTTCGACGAAGGTTTTGGCAATTTCACGCGCCAATGGACCCGTAATCGGGCGATTGCAGGCGATGATCCCCCCAAATGCGGAAACCGGATCGGTATCGCGTGCCCGGCAATAGGCGGCGAGCAGATCATCACCTAGGGCAACACCGCAGGGGTTGGTATGCTTGACGATCACCGTCGCCGCTTCATCAAACTCCTTGACCAGTTCAAAGGCACCGTTGGCATCATGAATGTTGTTGAAGGAAAGTTCTTTCCCTTGGAGCGGTTTGGCCTGCGAAACACAGGCATGATCCAGGATGGGACGCTCTTCATAGAATGCGGCCAATTGGTGGGGATTTTCACCATACCGCATCTCTTGGCGTTTATGGAACTGAAGGGTGACAACGGCAGGGAACCGTTGCGGTTGGTGAGTTTCGTCCAATGCCGTCAGCCAGTTGGCGATGGCGGCATCATAGGCGGCGGTACGGACAAAGACTTTTTTGGCCAGATGAAAATTGGTGGCGGCGGTGACTGCGCCACCATGGGTGTTCATCTCTGTAAGGATGGGATCATAATCTTGAGGATCGGTGATGACGGTGACGCCGGCATGGTTTTTTGCCGCCGAACGCAACATGGCGGGTCCACCGATATCAATATTTTCAATGGCCCGTTCCAGGGTGCAACCCGCTTGGTTGACGGTTTGCTCGAACGGGTACAGATTGACCACCACCATGTCGATGTTTTCCAAGCCGTGGGCATCCATTTGGGCTTTATGGTCGGCGTTGCCACGGATGCCCAGCAGACCGCCGTGAATCTTGGGATGGAGCGTTTTGACCCGGCCATCGAGCATTTCAGGAAATCCGGTAAAGTCGGATACATCGGTGACCGGGATGCCATGATCTTTCAGAAAGCGGGCGGTACCGCCGGTGGAGAGAATGCGGACCCCTAGGGCAACGAGTCCGTGGGCAAAACGGTCCAGGCCGTTTTTGTCGGTGACGCTGATGAGTGCCGTATGAATGGTAGGCATGAATGGTGATTCCCAAGTCAAGATTTGCGTTCAAGAATGGCGGCAAAAAAACCGTCGGTTTGTGATCGATGGGGGTGAAGGGTAAAAAAAGGTGACGTGGGGTGCAACCCCTGACATGCAGCAAGGCTTGCGATTTGGCTATGGGGGCGGAGATGAAAATCACGGTACTCCGCTAAAAAACCGTTGACGACCTCTTCATTTTCCCGGGCCATGAGGGAACAGGTTGCATAAATTAATCGTCCTTTTGGGGCGACCAGCCGGGCGGCGGCTTGCAGAATGGCGCATTGACGCATGTGGAAGGTTTCCAAAGCGTCGGGGGTCAATCGCCATTTGATATCTGGGTTGCGGCGCAAGGTTCCGGTGGCACTACAGGGGGCATCGACCAAAACACGGAGGGCACCGCCTTGAAGTTTTTTTAAAGCGCGGTCCCCTTCATGGCGTATCGTCAGGGGGGTGATGCATTTTAATCCCCCCCGTTTGCTCCTTGGATTTAAGCGTTGCAATCGTTTTGCATCGGTATCGATGGCCCAGACGCGGCCCCGATCGGCCATGAGTGTTGCCATGTGCAAGGATTTACCTCCGGCTCCGGCGCAAAAATCGATGACGGTCATGCCCGGTTGTGGTGCGACTAGGTGGCCAATCAACTGGCTCCCTTCGTCCTGGACTTCAAAAAATCCCTGCTGGAAGGGGGCCAGGGTTGATAAAGCGGGTCGTCCTTGGAGTCGTAAACCATCGGGTGAACAGGGGGTGGCTTGGGAGAGGATCCCTAGGGACTCCAGTTGGGTTTGTAGGGCTTGCCGTGTGGTTTTGCGAATATTGACGCGGATATCGACCATTCCGGGGCTGTTGAGTGCTTTCGCCAGGGCTTGGGTCTCTTCCTGGCCAAATTGTCGCAGCCAGGATTCCCAGATCCATGGGGGCAAGGATACTTGTTTCCAGGGTGGGAGTTGATCGATTGGGAACGGTTCTTCAATGTTGGCGATGGGGGGGAGAGGTGGCGGCCAGTGGGGGGGGGTTGCTCCCGATTCCTGAGTGATTTCCATGGCTGCCATGGCTGTCAGAGACTTCAGGGTGGGGGGGAGGCCGGGAAAATGGTGGTGGTGTCGTGCTTCCAGCAGGTCGCGGAAGCGCAATACGCAGTAGACCAAGGCACCGATATGGCGACGTTGGAGCTGGCCACTGCGATGGGTACGGAAATGGTGATCCAGCAGTTTATCGGCGGCGTTGTGTGTTGCAAAAATTTGTTCCAGGAGTAACCCTGCCTGGGTTATTTCATCCACGGGTCGTGCCTCAAAAAAATAAATGATGAAATGATTAAAAGAAAAAAGGGGTCTGGGGGATTGCCCCCAGGGTTTTGACTTTG
>JADGCQ010000022.1 GCA_015228925.1 Magnetococcales bacterium
CTAGTTCCTTGAAACGGGTTTCCGTCTTGGCGTCTAGTTCCTTGAAACGGGTTTCCGTCTTGGCGTCTAGTTCCTTGAAACGGGTTTCCGTCTTGGCGTCTAGTTCCTTGAAACGGGTTTCTGTTTTGGTGTCTAGCTCCTTGATGTCTCGCTTCAAGTCAGCGATATCTCTTTTGGTGGCCAAACGATCCTCCACCAAATCGACCAAGGCTTCGGCTTGTACTTCCGCTTGCCGTTCATCCACGCCCGCATCTCGGAGTTTTTTGACGTAGGCGTGGGTATCGAATGCAATGGTATTTCCCATGATGGTTTCTCCTTTCAGAAGACTTTATCCCATAACATGACGCAACGTCACCATAAAATGTCGGTTAGGGTGTTGGCCAGAAGTCGGCCAGAAGACGGATCTGGACCGCCAGGATTTCGCGTCGGACCCCTTCGATGTTGACGACATGATCTGCCGCTTGTTGGTAGAATGGTCGGCGGCGTTGCATGATGGTCTCTTCGTTTTCCGTGGCACTCAGGGGGGGGCGTCGGGTATCGGCGGCGACCTTGGCGGCCAGACGGGCAATGTCCCCTTGCAGCCAAAAGACGCGGCCATTGCGTTTGAGTGCGTCCATTTTGCGACGGCTGTATGTTTCTTTTCCGTGATCATCCAAGTCCACGACTACCCCACCGCCCGTGTCAACGATGACGTTATCCATGGCAGCGACTTTCTGGACGACTTGCGCTTCGATTTCCCGGAATGCCCGCCAGTCGCCTCCCACACGTTCCAGAATGGCTGGAATGGGAAGACCTTGGTATTCGTAGGAAATCAAGGTATCGGTAGACATGACTGGACGTTTGGTCAACATGGAGATACGGCGGGAAAGATTGGATTTGCCTGCGCCGCGCATGCCAATAAGAATCAGATTCACTTAGTTCTCCTTGTTGGTCCGAAGTTGCCGCTGTGCTTTGATGATCACCAACACCAACGGCGTCGCATGCATGATGAGGTCGAAGATGTCGAGGGGACGGGATAAGGTACCGGCAACCAACATATTCAGTTTTTCCCACAGGTGGGGCTGGGGTGTAATGGGGGCAATTCCCATGAAAAAGGCGATGGGGACAAGCATTCCCCAAGGGATCCGGTCGATGAAGTTGGACTTGGGGGGGGTGGGCAACGGTTCGTTCATGGGTATCGGTCGGGTCGGGTTGGATGTTGGAAAGGACAACGGCTCCTCTGTTCTAACCTACGGTGGGGGTGTGGCGAAACCTTTTTTAAGCGGATTTGGTTGGGCAATGTCATGATGACGGTTGACCTGAACCGGTAAAACGCAACATAATGGGGGCGTGTGGTGGTGAATGTGCGGGTGTCGTCTAATGGTAGGGCCTAAGCTTCCCAAGCTTAAGACGAGGGTTCGATTCCCTTCACCCGCTCCAAAAAAATGAAGCACTTGTCTGTGTATGGGCAAGTGCTTTTTTATTTTCTGGATGCTGCATGGCGGTGCAACTTGTTCTTTCTGATATGGTTCTATAGAGTTTGGCAAGAAGTTTGCTTCTGCCCGTCTTGGATGATCTGACCATCTTGTGGCAATAGGGTTGCGATGGCCAATGGAGTGACCCAGGATAAGGTGCGGCATGAGGCACAATCGGTTGTTGATGTTGTTTTTTATCTTTTCGTTTTCTGTGGGTGTTGCTTGCTTTGTCATCCAGGCGCGTGCGGAGGATGGACGATCCATTCGTGTGGGTGTCTATCAAAATCCTCCTGGGGTGTTTTTGGACGCCGAGGGGGAAATTCGCGGTTTTTATATTGATCTTCTGAAAGATAGTGCCCAGGAACAGGGGTGGTCACTCCGTTTTGTCCCAGGGAGATGGGAAGATAATCTGCGGCGTCTGGAAAACGGTAGTATCGACCTTTTGACTGCGGTGGCCTATACCGAGGCACTGGATCATAAATTTGATTTTACCAAACAAACCATTTTTTCCAATTGGGGACAGGTTTACACCAACGACAGACAGATCGATTCGATCCTTCTCCTGAAAAATCGTCTCATCGCGGGCGTCAAGGGCGATGTTTATACCATTGGCCTGGAAAAACTTCTCAAAGCGTTCGACTTTCCGTATGAGATGCTCTACGTTGGCAGTTATGAAGATGTATTGACGCAAGTTGAAAATGAATATGCCGATGCCGGCATCATCCCCCGCTCGACGGGAATGGTCATCGACCATAATTTTGATGTCTTTAAAAGTCCCGTCAATTGCTGTCCTGTTGAAATTCGTTATGCCGTCAAGGGGGGGACTCATGCGGATGTGCTGGCTGCCCTGGACACCCATCTGCAAAAGCTTAAAGGGGATGAAACTTCCCTGTATTATACGGCACTAAATCAATGGTTTGGCGGTGTCAAGCGGCAGATCTTCCCAAGATGGCTGCTGTGGTTGCTGGCGGCGGGATCCGGTACTGCGGTTCTACTCTTTATCGGCAACTTGGTGTTGCGCAACCAAGTCAAGGCGCGAACTGTGGCGTTGGAAAAGGAGATCGTTGTCCGGCAGCAGGCAGAAGCCGATTTGCGTGAAGCGATGCATAATCTGCGGACCATCCAGGTGGCTCCGGGGGTTATTTGGATGCAGATTCCTGAGGCGAGACTTTTTATCCTGTGCGGTTGTCCGGGTGAGGTCGTCAAACATTTGATGCATCGCGGTCTGATCCAACGGACCACATGCGATGGGGTGACCTGGGAGACCGGCCCCAATGTCGTTTTACTTTCCGATCTGCTGATTCAAAATGGTGGATTTGCCAATCTGTCCGAATTTCCCATTTTGCAAATGCTGTATCGTCAGGGGATGATGTTACCCAACCATCCCAACAATACGGGTGTCAAACCCATGCTGATTGGAACCCAATCGCAGGTTCGGGCGCAGTTGCATTATATCCATCGGGGCAACTATGGCTTGTTGAATAAGGAAGAGCTTTTGGCAACGGGGGTCGATGCGACGACTGCCGACATGATGATGAAGATTAAAATGAAATTTGCTTTTGGGGCCATTCGTGAACCCTCCGAGATTGTCGATTCGCTGTTTGTAGATACCAAGCCGGTGGAAATTCGCAATGGTGTCAGCGTTGCACGCATTGCCCTGAATACGTATCGTTTTTATTATCGGGGAGACTCTGCCGATGTGGACCTTAACCTCCCTGCGGGTGCGGTGTATGAACCCCCCTATCCTTTGGGTCAGCATCGCATCCCCCGACATCATAATTTTGCGATTCTCCATACCGGCCAAGGGGATGGATGGGATCGCAATCGTCCCAGCATGTCCAGTGTGATCCTCTATCATGGGCTGATTTATCTGATCGATGCCGGTCCGGGGGTGTTGCAGGTTTTGACCTCTCTGGGGATCGACATTTCCGAGGTGGAAGGGATTTTTCATACCCATGCCCATGATGACCATTTTGCGGGGTTACCGGCCCTGATCCGGTCGGATCGGCGTATGCGCTATTATGCAACGCCTATGGTGCGCTCTTCGGTGGTCAAGAAATTTTCTGCCCTCATGAGTCTTGATGAAGGGCAGTTTTATCAATTTTTCGATGTTTGTGATTTGCGGAGCGAACAGTGGAACGATTGTGATGGGCTTTTGGTCAAGCCCTGTTTTTCTCCGCATCCGGTGGAAAATACCATGTTTCTTTTCAAGGCCAGGGAAGGAGACGAGGAGAAGACCTACGGCCATTGGGCGGACCTATCCAGTTTCAAGGTGTTGGATGGGATGGTGGGGATGGGAGAACACGATATTCCGGCAGAGGTCATGGAGGGGATCAAACGGACATACCTGGAAGTGGCCAATCTGAAAAAATTGGATATTGGTGGTGGCATGATCCACGGTGTTGCGGAGGATTTTCGCTGTGACCGGTCAGACAGGCTGATTTTGGCACATATCGACCGTAAATTGACACCGGAGGAGATGGAAATCGGTTCCGAGGCCGCTTTTGGGGCGGTGGATATTTTAATCCCTGGAGAAAAGAAAATCTTGATGGATAAAGCCTTTGGCTTTCTCAAGGCTTTCTTTCCGCACATTGCCGATGAAGAAATTATGGCATTGGTTCAGGCACCCATGGTTCACTACAATGCGGGGACCATCATTCATCGCGCCCAGGACCATTCCGATCATATGGGGATGGTTCTTTCTGGCACTGTGGCGCACCTTGAAGCCCAGAATGGGATCATCAACCATTTGTCCATCGGTTCATTTTTGGGGGGGACCGAGTTTCTTGGACTGGAATCCGAAGACTCCTGGACTTTGCGAAGTATTTCCGATTGCATGGTGATCTCGTTATCCAACGAGAAGGTTTTGGGGTTTCTTGAAAGAAATCATTTAAAGCAAGATTTCATCGATGCCATGCGGAAGATACGCTTCTTGAGAAAGACGCGATTGTTGGGCGAAGCGACCACATCATTTACCTTGGACCGGATTGCACGTACCCTGTCTCCAATGGCCTTTGAGGCGGGGGAGGTGTTATCCATCTCGGATCATCATTGTCTGTGGATGGTCCGTTCAGGCCGGGTTGCCTTGTTGGGCGATGACGGGCAGTTGGTGGAGGAATTGGGTGTCGGCGGTGTTTTTGGCGAACAAAATTTTTTAAATCCATCCATGCGTGGGTGTACGGCCCGTGCTGTGGAAACGGGTTCCTTGTTTCAGATGGCGTATGAAGGTTTGATCAACATTCCCATCGTGCATTGGAAAATGTTGGAGTTATATGATAAACGCTGGCGTTTCAAACAGCAGTAGGTTTTGTCACCGGCAATGAGACGAGGCGTCGTACACCATGGACATGGCACCCGAACCACCGCAGACTGACCTTGAAGAACGGGTTTATTCCCCGGAATCCCAATTATTACACCCCTTGTATTTTTTTCGGACGGCCCTGCGGGACATGGCCAACTCCAGAAATTTGGCATGGCGTCTTTTTTGGCGTGATATTCATCAACGTTATCGGCAATCGGTATTTGGTTTTCTTTGGGTATTGATCCCCCCCGTGGTCACGACGGCCATCTTTGTCGTGTTGAACAACAGTGCCATTTTGAACCTTGGTAAAACGGATATCCCCTATCCGGTTTACGTCATGCTTGGGACGTTGTTGTGGCAGATTTTTACCGAAAGTGTCCAGGCCCCTTTGACCTTGTTTGAATCGTGCGTCCCGATCATGATCAAGATCAACATGCCACGGGAAGCACCCATTTTGGCGGCGATGGGACAGGTTTTGTTCTTGGCGGTGCTGCAACTCCTGATAGCGTTCGCCACGATGATCTATTTTGGTGTCGTATGGCATTGGACCATCCTGTTGGTCCCTTTTTTGATTTTGGTATTGATTCTTATGGGGACCGCCATCGGACTGTTTTTGGTTCCCATCGGTGCTCTGTACAAGGATATCAAGGAGGGGATGACCGTTTTATTGCGTTTGGCATTTTTTGTGACCCCCATTGTGTATCCGCCACCGCAAAGTTGGCCCTATTCTTTGATTGTCAGCCTCAATCCGGTCACCTCGGTTCTTCAGTCCATCCGGGATGTTTTGGCCAAGGGTCACATGTCGGATCCTCAAGGTTTCATCATGGTTTCCGTCGTGGTTGTGGTGGTCTTTCTTTTGGCGTTGATCTATTACCGATTGGCAATTCCCGTCATTTTGGAACGGTTGGGGGCATGATCATCCGGGTTGGGGTTGCGACATGACACCTTTTGGACCTTTGGCGATTACCGCTGATAATTATGGCCTGACGGATGGAATCAACCAAGGGATTGCCGGTTTGGCGCGGACGCGCGCCATTACCGGTGTGAGTATCATGTGTCATCCGGCGGCCAGGTTGGATCATGTTGCGGATTTGAAACATTCGGGCGTATTGACGGGCGTTCATCTGGTCATGGTGGAGGAGCGGCCTATTTTGGCGGACGATCCTGGCCTGAGGCCGCTCTTGGACCGCAAGGGGTGTTTTCCCGACAGTTGGCAGCGGTTGTGCCTCATGGTTTTGCTGAAACCTTGGGTTTTGAAGGGGTTGCGGCGGGAGGTGGAGGCGCAGATCAATCGGTTTGTTGAGCTGGGACTCAGCCTTGATTTTATCAACAGTCACCAGCATGTCCATTTATTTCCACCGGTCTGGATGGCATTGCGTCCTTTGTTGGAGTCGTACAAGGTTCCCATCCGTGGGACGGCGCAGTGGGATTGGCAGGGTTGGTCGTTTCAAGGGTTGCTCCATGCCGCCTCTTGGTTGAGTTGGCATTGGGGCCCCCGGATGAAGAACAGTCTTTCTCTCAAACCCATCGGATTGAATGTTTCGGGTCGTTTTTCCATGGCGGCGACTCAGGAACTTTTGGCGGATGTGCATGGGTTTTCCCGCTGGGAGGTGCCGGAGTTTGTGGTTCATCCGGGGGTGGAGGATCGGCAGGCGCGGGATCATTATATCCACTGGGGGTATCGTTGGGATCAGGAACGGACCACACTGGCCTCGGAAGATTTCCAGACCTTTTTGGAGCAAAGTGGTTGCGATTTGCTGGGTGCCTCCATGAAAATCCGGGAACGGGTGGCGGAGGCGACGACTTTTTCAACGCGCTTGAAAGCGGCTGAGGTGGTGTTGGCGGTGGCTTGGCCGCAAAACTGGGAACAGATGGTTTTATTTTCTAAGCTGAGTGATGGATTGGCCCGCAAGGGGGTGGGGCCGCGGATCATTCTGCCGGATCTTTTGTTTGGTTTGGAACGGCATCAATTTGAACATTATCGTGGATTTTCATGGGGTCGGCGTTGGATTGATCTGTTGTTTTGGCTGCGGACTTTGGATCAACGTATCGATAATCCCGAGGCGTTGTTGCATTGGGTGTTGCCTTCACCGGCATGGGCTTGGCTGGCGGGTTTGACGGGCATTCCAGGCGAAAGGATAATCTTGCATTACAGTGGCCGATCCTATGGATGGAACAAGGCCAACCTGATGGCATGGATGGCCGATCCCTGGTTGGTTGGACCGACTATGATCTCCAACCTTTCGGTTTTATCGCGTTTCGCCAAGCGTCTTAAAGTTTCCCATCTGACGATGGATGCCCATTCCGCGCAACTTCTGACCCAGATCGGGTGCGCACGGGTGTCTACGTGTCCAGGGCTTGTGGCCTTACCGGGCCATGGGCAGGATAAGTCGATGGGGAAACCATCGGAGTTTCCAGATCCGTTATCGATCACGGTGGGTTTTTATGGTTTGGGTTCTCCGGCAGAGGGGGTGGTCGATCTTTTGCGTGCTGTGGCACTGGCATTGCCGGAAAATCCCAGGTTACGGCTGCTCTTGGCGGTGGGGGCGAGACAACGCCTGGGGAAGATTCAGCGGATGGTGATGGGATTGCATTTGGATGATCGGGTGGAGATGGTTGGGGTTGAAGATGAAGAGCGGTTGCTGGCGCGGGTGGATGCGATGGCGTTACCCTATCGGAGCGAGGTGGTGGCACCGCTCTATCCTAGGATGTTATTGGCCACTTCTGCTGCGGGATGCCCTGTGATTACGACGGCGATTCCCGCCTGGGAACATTTGTTCAACTTGACCTCATCCCGATTGGAGGTGATTTCACCGGGGGATGTCCCGGCGTTGAAACGGGTACTGGTGACCTTGGGGAGTCGGGTCAGTCGTCCCTTCGAGGGGGGGGCGGCGTTGAAATTGTCGGTGGGGCATCCGGGGATGGAGGCGGTATCGGCACTACACCATCGCATGAGCGGTGGGCGGTTTGTCTCTGGCCAGTGTTGAGGATCAGGCGTCTTGTTTTGGGGGGCGTGTTTTTTCCCGGATGATTTGCGTTGCTTTGAGTACGGCCAGGGCGTGTTGGCCGGTGGTCAAGGGGGCGGTGTGACCACGCACGGCATCGACGAAATGTTGTATTTCCACGGCCAAAGGTTCGGCATGTTTGACGGTGACCCGTTCGCTGGCATAATCGAGACCATAGTGTGGACCGGGTATGTCTCTTTGATGTCCTCCCCCTTGATGAAAAACGGACAGTTCCTGCCGGATTAAATCGACGGTGATCCATCCCAGATCGGCGGTGATGTTGAGTTCTCGTATTTTATTTTGGGTGATGCGGCTGGCGGTCAGGGAGGCCATGGCTCCCCCGGAGAAACTGAGCAGGGCGGTCACGTAGTCACTACCGGGGGAGTCGGCGGTTTGCACGCTGCTGGCGACGATTTGGTGGATGGGTTCTTGGATCAGACTCATGACGATATCCAGGTCGTGCGTCATCAGGTCGGCAATGACATCGACATCGGTGATACGGGCACTGGCACGGCTCATGCGGCGGATATCGATGGCGTGGATGCGGCATCCTTGGGCGAGGATGGCGGAAAGTGTTTGAACCGCAGGATTGAACCGTTCGATGTGACCGACCAGGAGGATGGCGTTGTTTTTTTGGGCCGCCTGGATGAGTTCTCGGCAGTGATCTTCGGTGGTGGCGAGGGGTTTTTCGATCAGACAGTGGATGCCATGGTTCAGGAGTTGGGTGCCGATTGCGGCGTGTGTTGCGGGAGGGGTGGCGATACTGACGGCATCGACGTGTTCCAGAATGGGATCGATGGTGTTAAAACTTGGGCATCCGAATGCGTTGGCGGCATCACGGGCGTGTTTTTCGTTGGGATCGACGACGCCGATCAGCTCGACGCCGCGTATTTGGGAGTAGACGCGGACATGATGCCGACCCATCTGGCCGACTCCGACAACGGCGACACGAAGGTTATTTTTAGGGGTCACAACGAAAGCTCCATGGCATTGAAAAAACGATGTGCGCAGTATTCCACGATGTTGGGGGTGGTTTCCATGTTCCTTTTTGCGGGGGATAAAGAAGATTTTCTGGAATGGTAACTTTACTTGCATTATTTCGTCTTCCCTGCGATAGTGCGCGGCGAAGGGCCTGGATGAATGGGGCAGGTGTCGTTGACCGGGCTGATCATGGGGCGTTGGGGTTCAGATCAACAATTTGATTTTTTCAAAGAATATGTGAGGAATGGCATGGCGGGCATTGTGACGTGTCGATGGGGGTTTGGCTTTTTGAATTGGGCCGGGATTGCCATGAAAAAATTACGGATTGCGGTGTTTTCCTTACTGTTTTTGGTGTACGGTGCCCCGGCGTATGGTGCGTTGAGTATCGACATCACCAAGGGAGGCTTGCAGCCGCTCCCCATTGCGCTCTCCGATTTTGTCGATTTGTCGCCGGATGGGACGGCCTCTCCGCAAGGGACATCGGGACATCGCATCAACGAGGTCGTGACGGCGGATCTGGAGCGTTCTGGTCTTTTCAAACCTTTGGATCCTGCGACGTTTTTGCAGACGCCTGTGGAACTATGGCAACAGGGGCCTAATTTTCGGGGTTGGCGTCTGATCGGGGCCGATGCCGTGGTTTCGGGGGCGGTGCATGAAAAGGATGGCAAGCTGATTGCGGATTTTTTTCTGCATGATGTATACCAGGGTTCTTTGGTGGGCAAAGGGAAGCGTTTTACGGCACCCGTTCGGGATTGGCGGCATGTGGCGCATCGCATCGCCGATGAAATTTATACCCGTCTGACGGGCGAGAGTGGTTATTTTACCTCGCGTATTGCCTTTGTGGCCAATAAGGGCGATATGAAATGGCTGGCATTGATGGATCAAGACGGGGCCAACCGTGTCGATCTGACTCGTGATCGGACCATCGTGTTGACCCCCCGTTTTGCACCGGCGGGGGAACAGCTTTTCTATCTGTCGTATGAGCGTGGTCCGCCAAGGATTTTTCGTTGGGATCTTTATACCGGCAAACGGACCATACAGGGGGACTATCCGGGGCTGAACAGTGCCCCCGCTTGGTCACCGGACGGGCGGTCCATGGCGGTAACGCTCAGTATGGACGGCAATTCGGAAATTTATTTGCGTGACATCCATGGTGGCGGCCTGCGTCGGCTCACCGAGAACAGTGCCATCGACACCTCTCCGTCCTTTTCGCCGGATGGGAGTCAGATTGTATTCAATTCTGACCGTGGTGGGTCACCCCAGATTTACGTCATGGATGCGGCAGATGGCGGCAATGTTCGCCGATTGACCTTTGAAGGTTCTTACAATGCTGCACCCTGTTGGTCACCACGGGGGGATTACATTGCCTATGTCAGTGGTGGTGGTGGGCGGTTTCGGATTTCTGTGATCGATCCCAAGGGTCAGAATAGTCGTGCATTGACCGATTCTTGGATGGATGAATCTCCCACTTGGTCGCCCAATGGTCGTGTTATTTTATTTTCACGACAGGCGGGGAGTCAGACACGACTTTACACGGTCGATTTAACAGGTCATAATGAGAGGCTGGTGAGTCTGGATGATGATTTGAATGGTTCCGATCCTTCCTGGTCGCCCCTGATACGTTAGATACGTTGACAGTTTTTTGGTAGAGACCGCTTGCCTTGAGGGGTTCTCAAGGGGGCAATAACAATTTCTTTTGAGGTGATTGCATGAAACGCTTGGTTACGATTTTCATCACGGTGTTGTTCCTTGGAACATTGGCGGGGTGTGGAGCAGTTCCGAACGAGGGGCCGGGCGATGGCGCATCGTCGCAGGCTGGTGGGGGCGTGGGTGGCGATGGTTCTTCGGTGGGCCGTCCGGGTGGTTACGGTTCCAACCTGGATGATCCCAACGGCACCGGTGGTATGCGGGGCGAGATGGGTCGTTTGGTTCACTTTGATTTCAATTCGGCCATGCTGACTGCCGAGGGGGAAGAGATTCTTGCTTATAATGCCCGCCAGCTTTCCAAGACCTCTGGTCGCATTCAGGTTGAAGGGCATTGTGACGAGCGTGGAACCCGTGAGTACAACTTGGCCCTTGGCCAACAACGTGCGGACGCTGCGGCCCGTTATTTGATTTCTCAGGGGATTGATGCCAGCCGTATCAAGACCATTTCCTACGGCAAGGAGAGGCCGCTGGTCAGGGGTCATGAAGATCAATCTTGGGCACAGAATCGTCGCGCCGAAGTTGTTCCCCAATAAGTTGTCCGGTTACGGGTTAATCAAGATGGGCTGGAATTCATTTTTAGCGTGCTGTTTGTCAGCTTTGGCTTCCTTGTCGTTCGAGAAGGTGAGACCATGGGTTCCAGCCCTTCTTCTCTTCGTTCTACCGTTTTCGGGTTGCGTCAGTGGCAATTCTTCGGGCCGTGATTCGGGTGGGGCGGAGTATTATGAGGGGTCTGATGGTCGCAGACCGCCTGTTCGTAATCAGGCGGGTCCGCCACCGGAGTTGAAGGCTCCTTTGCCTGAGAGGGTGGATACCCTTGCCAATCGTGTCGAGAAGGATGCGGACATTCAGCGGAGTGTGGCGACCGATCTGGAGCGACGGCTGGGGTTGATGGAGAGGGAAGTGACGACTTTGCGTGGCTCGGTAGACGAGTTGCATCACGCGAAGGCTCGTCTGGAGGCTGAGCTTATAGAGAAAGAGAAGCAGATACAACAATCGGCATCGACACAGGCTGCGACACAATCGGCGCAGCCCGATGGCTCCGATGCCCCTGATGCAAATGACCCGGACTATGATCCTGCCGATCAAGGTTCCCCAGAGGAGCCTAGCAAGGTGCCGGACGTGGCTGCTGGGAAGTCGGCGGCCTCTTCTGTAGCACCGGCCTCTGGAACGGTGGCCAAGGCGGTTCCGCCAGCGAGTTCTGAAAAAAAATCAAGTCCTCCTGTTGCCAAATCCAAGCCGGAAAGTCCCAAGAAGGCTTATGAGGAGGCGTTTCTTCTCCTCAAGGGTGGCCGTTATGAGGAATCCTTGGTAGCGTTTAAAAATTATATGGAGTGGTTTCCCAACGATAATTTATCGGATAATGCGCAGTATTGGATTGGCGAGCTTTATTATGTACAACGGAAATTTCCCGATGCTCTGATGGCTTTTAACCAGGTTTTGGTCCGTTGGCCGACCAGCGGCAAGATTCCGGCGAGTCTTCTTAAGATTGGTTTTTCATTTTTTGAGTTGGGTGATATGGAAAATGCGAAGAACAGCTTGAGTCGGCTGGTGAGTGATTATCCCGATTCTCCGGCTATCTCGATGGCGAAGCAGCGTCTTGAGATGATTGAGGAAAAGCAGAAGGGGCACTGATGGGTGCCTTAAGAGGAATTGATTATTTTTATTATTGAAAGAAAAAAGGGGTCTGGGGGATTGCCCCCAGGGTTTTGCTTTTGAATTTAAATAAAAATTCATCCTGTGCTTTTGACTTTGTTTCAATGCAAAAGCAAAGTCAAAAGCGAAGAATGATTTTTTTTTAAAGTCAAAACCCTGGGGGCAATCCCCCAGACCCCTTTTTTCTTTTAATAGTTTGATAGCCAATAGCATTGGGGATGATTTCTTTCCCCGGACCCCCGCAAATCTTCGAGTTGAATGGATAGTGTGGCTAGGAAGCATCCTTCTTGTTGTTCAGAACCTGTTTTTTTCCAAGATCGCAACCATTCTGTCGATCATGGGTCTTTGGAACAGCGGTTTGATCCGATCCTGCGCTCCCTGGTCCCCCCGGAAGGGAAGATTGTGGTGGCCGTCTCCGGTGGGATGGATTCCGTCGCGCTGCTCCATCTGATTCGAGGTTGCCGTTGGCTTCCTCCAGACCGGGTGGTGGTTGCCCATTTTGATCATGCATTACGGCAGGAATCATTGGAGGAGGCCGGTTTTGTGGCTGGGCTGTGCCAAACGCTTGGGGTCAGTATGATCCAGGAGCGGTGGTCTGACCCCCACGGCAAGGGCAATGTGCAGGAACGTGCCAGAGAGGCCCGCTACCGTTTTTTCATCCAGGTGGCCCAACAGAGCGGTTCGGTGCTGATCGTTACCGGCCACCATGGCGATGATCAGGTTGAGACGTTTTGGGAACATTTGTTGCGGGGGAGTGGCGTCAAGGGGTTGGGGGGTATGCCAGTCGTTCGGCCATTGCAGCCGGGATTGGGGCTTGTGCGACCCATGCTGTTTTTTTTTCGGGAAGAGATTCATCGCTGGGTGTTGGCGCACGGATTGGAATGGCGGGAAGATCCCGGCAATCGTTCGGATCGGTTTTTACGGTCGCGTTTGCGTCATGAATGGATCCCGTTGGCCCACGGTTTTGCCCCGCAGTTGCGCCAACGGGTGTTGGAGACGGCGGTGCGAATGCATCGTGCCGATCATGCGCTGATGTGGATGTTGGATCATGTGTGGCCCAGTTTGGATGTGCAGACGATTGCAGAAGGTCTATCTTTGTTGCGGTCGGCTTTGATCGCATTGCCGGACGAATTGCTGGTGCGTACATTGTCGCGTTGCAGCGAGACGTTGACGGGGGTGTTTCATCCCCCGGGATCCCGTGCGGCGGAAGGGTTTTTGCGTATGGTGCGTTCGCCGGTCAGGAGGTGGCACATGCGGGTCAGAAGGTTGGAAATTTCCAGACAGGATGATAGAATCACACTGTGTCGTGCCGAAGGTGCCCCAAGGGGCGAAAAAAAAGGTTCGCCTCCTTGAAAACCTTCACTACAATGCTTATGTGATGGAGTGCTAAGTGGATTGTTACTTGATTCCGTCCCTGTTTCAGCCGTTCTGAGTGGAGCTTTCGTGATGACAACATTTCCCGTAGCCTTGCCCGGTCATTCCGAAATGGTCGTTGCCGAAGACAATTCCGGGCTAAGGAAATTTTGGCAGCAAGCGACCCAGGCCCCAGTTTTGTCCAGCGAAGAGGAGTATGACCTAGCCAAACGTTTTCGTGAACAGGATGATTTGGATGCCGCCCACCAACTGGTTCGTGCCTACCTGCGCCTTGTGTTGAAAACGGCGCGGGAATATATGAATTATCGCCTGAATCTGGCCGACTTGGTGCAGGAGGGGACGGTCGGCTTGATGCATGCGGTCCGAAAATTTGATCCTGATCGCGGTAACCGTTTGTCTACCTATGCGATTTGGTGGATTCGAGCGGCCATTCATGATTATATCCTCCGTTCCTGGCGTATGGTGCGCATTGCGACAACGCAGATCAAACGGCAATTGTTTTTCAAATTGCGTCAGGCCAAATCGACCCTTGGCCCGTTGAGCCATGAGGAAGCGGAAGAATTGGCGGCCAAGTTTCATACCGATGTTGCGACCATCCTGGATGTGGATCAACGGATGGCGGGAGCCGATACCTCGTTGAATCAACCGATTCATGAGGATTCGGGGGATATGATCGACCTGATCGCCGATACCCGGCCCAATCAGGAACGCCGTATGGTGTCCCATCAGCAGGATGAGATGCGGGTTGCGCTGGTACAACGGGGACTGGAAACCCTTTCTGAACGTGAACGGCATATTGTCACCCAGCGTCATTTTGCGGAAAGACAGGAAACCCTGGAAGATCTGGCCCAGAAGTATTCCATTAGCCGTGAACGGGTTCGCCAGATTGAAAACAGGGCCATGGAAAAATTGCGGACTTTTTTTCGGAGCATCCCAGAGTCCAAGGAGTTGGTTTTTGAATCGTGACAGGTTAGGGTGTGCCGATATTCGCGCATTGGTTGACACATCTGGAACATGATTAAAAGAAAAAAGGGGTCTGGGGGATTGCCCCCAGGGTTTTGATTTTAAATAAAAAGCTCCATTCTTCGTTTTTGAGTTTGCCTTTGAATTGAAACAAAGTCAAAAGCGAAGAATGAGGTTTTTATTTGGATTTAAAAACAGAATCAAAACCCTGGGGGCAATCCCCCAGACCCCTTTTTTCTTTTGATCGTTTGGTTGATTGTCAACACGCTCTTCGGGTGGCGGTTTGGTTTTGGGTCATTTTTTGCATTGAAAAAAAAGATCTTTGACCCGGAAAACTGTCTTCCATTTGGATGGGGTGCATGGAAAAGCTTGAATTTTAGGCCGTGTAAACCTATTTTCAGCAGGTCGAGGATGGATCATCGTTCCTTCCCCTGTGCCACTCATGCCAGGACGCTGTTTCAGGGTGTCCGGGAGATCGTTTGTTGAACGGATTCTATAAAAATCTTTCCCTCTGGCTGGTTATTGGTCTGTTGCTGGTGATGCTGTTTAATTTATTCAACCAGCCACAAGTCCGGGATCAACACATACCGTTTTCCGATTTTTTGAACCAATTGGATCAGGGCAAAGTGACGGATGTCACCGTGCAGGGGCGGACTCTTATCGGAATTTTGTCCGATGGGGGAACCTTTACGACCTATACCCCGGAAGATCCCGACCTCATGCGGTTGATTCGAGAGAAGAAGGTCACCATCAATGCACGTCCTCCCGAAGAGACGCCGGTGTTGCTGACGATTTTGATATCCTGGTTTCCCATGCTGCTTTTGATTGGGGTCTGGGTGTTTTTCATGCGGCAGATGCAGGGGGGTGGTGGTCGTGGTCCCATGTCCTTCGGAAAATCCAAGGCGCGGATGCAGTCGGATAAGCAAAACAAGGTCACCTTTGCCGATGTGGCGGGGATTGAAGAGGCCAAGGAAGAACTTCAGGAGGTGATTGAGTTTTTGAAGAATCCGCAACGGTTTCAGCGGTTGGGGGGGAAAATTCCCAAAGGGGTGTTGCTGATTGGTCCTCCAGGTACGGGTAAAACGCTTTTGGCGCGGGCAATTGCCGGCGAGGCCAACGTGCCGTTTTTCAATTTATCGGGATCGGACTTTGTGGAGATGTTTGTTGGTGTTGGGGCTGCCCGCGTCCGTGACATGTTTGAACAGGGGAAGAAAAACGCCCCTTGTATTATTTTTATTGATGAAATTGATGCGGTAGGCCGTCACCGTGGTGCTGGTCTGGGTGGTGGTCATGATGAACGGGAGCAGACGCTGAACCAGCTTTTGGTTGAGATGGATGGTTTTGAATCGGCGGAGGGGGTTATTTTGGTTGCGGCGACCAACCGTCCCGATGTTTTGGATCCGGCGTTGCTGAGGCCGGGCCGTTTTGACCGTCAGGTGGCGGTTCCCAATCCCGATATTTTGGGACGGACGCAAATTTTGGAAGTCCATATGGGCAAGGTTCCTTTGGATGAAGATGTCGATCCTGAGGTGATTGCCCGTGGGACACCAGGGTTTTCGGGGGCGGATTTGGCCAACTTGGTCAATGAGGCGGCGTTGGGGGCGGCGCGACAGGATAAAAAATTGGTGGAGATGGAAGATTTTGAAGCGGCCAAGGATAAGGTGATGATGGGCAAGCCGCGAAGATCGGCGATCATCTCCGAGAAGGAACGGCTCACGACCGCCTATCATGAAGCGGGACATGCCATCGTTGCGGCGGTGATTCCCGGGACCGATCCCGTCCATAAGGTGACCATCATTCCCCGTGGACGTGCCTTGGGATTGACCATGCAATTGCCGACCGAGGACCGACACACCTACTCCAAGCAGCAATTGGAGGACAATATTGCCATCTTGATGGGGGGACGTATCGTTGAGGAGGTCGTCCTGAGCCAGATGACCACGGGGGCGGCGAACGATATCAAGCGAGCGACCGATATTGCCCGGAGCATGGTGTGTGAATTTGGTATGAGTGATGTCCTGGGGCCTATGGTCTACGGCGACAAGGAAGAAGAGATATTTTTGGGCCGCGAAATCACGCAGCATAAGAGCGTTTCCGAGGAGACTTCGCGGGGGATTGACAAGGAGATACGTGCGATTATTGATCGCAATTATCGGCGTGCCCACGCCATTTTGATGGAAAAACGCCAGGTGTTGGATTCTATGGCCAAGGCGTTGTTGGATCGGGAAACCTTGGATGCGGATGAAATCGCACGGCTTGTCAAAGGGATGTCATTGGAAGAGGCCCTGAAACCTTTGCCCAAGGATCCCTCGGTGAAAAAGCGTCGGGCTGCCAGTCGGGTTTCCAAGGGGCATGTCGAGAAAGCGGACGACTCTTCCATGGAGGATGGTGTCACGGACTTCATTGACGATGAGGAAGAGCCATTGCCACCGGAAAAGGCCAAACCGCGACGATCACGCGCCCGGGCGAAGAATCCTGAGGACGTTGTTGAAAAAAATGATGAAAACGACGCATGATGTTTCATACAGGTTGTGACGGGGGAGTTTCTGCCCTGGGTGATGCGTTGCGGGACTACGGCGGTTTCCCCGGCCTCCTCCGTTGGGGGCGGAATGAGCGGTTTTGCCTCGACTTTGGCCGTCCTTGTATCATGGGTATCTTGAACGTCACTTCCGATTCATTTTCGGGGGATGGCCTCCTTGGTTGTGGGAAGGGGGCGGACGCCGTGGAACAGGGGGTGGAACAGGCCGTGGAGAGAGGCGTGGAAATGGCGCGGTTGGGGGCGGATATCATCGATGTGGGTGGTGAATCGACCCGGCCTAGCGCACAGCCGATTTCAACGAAGGATGAGCTGGCACGGGTGGTGGGTGTGGTGGCGGCGTTGGCGCGTCGCGTTGCGGTTCCCATATCGGTGGATACGAGCAAACTGGAGGTCATGGAAGCGGCCCTCGATGCGGGGGCGGGGATGATCAATGATGTCTCTGCTTTGGGGATGGCGGGGGGGGATGACCGTGATCTTTTGGATCCACGCAAGGCGGCCTTGTTGGCGAATGCTGGGGTCCCCATCGTGCTGATGCATCGTCGGGGTCGCCCGGAAGATATGCAAAATAATCCGCAGTACGGGGATGTCGTGGGTGAGGTTTATGATTTTTTAAACCGGCGCATCGCGGCATGTCAGGAGAACGGTATCGACAAACGCCGGTTGTTGGTCGATGTCGGGATTGGTTTTGGCAAGTCGGTCAGGCATAATCTGGAACTGTTGCGGTGCCAGCGGGTGTTTCGCGGGTTGGGGGTGCCGTTGTTGTTGGGTGTTTCGCGGAAGAGGATTGTCGGTTTTCTCAGTGGCGAGGAAACGCCCCATTTGCGGGATGTGGGCAGTCATGTGCTTGCGGTTTTCGGTATGCTGACAGGGGCTTCGGTGTTTCGTGTTCACGATGTGGCGGGGGCGCGGCAGGCACTGGCGACGGCATGGGGTTGGATGAATGATGGGGAGTTGATGGTTGCGCTATGAGTGACACGGAAACTGCAAAATCGGAATCGGAACTGGGGAAAGTGCCGGAACGGAGAATCTTTGGGACCGATGGGATCCGCAGTCGGGCCAACGTGTTTCCCATGACCGCCGAATTGGTATTGAAGTTGGGGCGGGCGGCGGGGATGGTGTTGCGCCGACGGGAGTTTCGTTCGACGGTGGTGATCGGCAAAGATCCACGTTTGTCGGGGTATATGTTTGAATCGGCCTTACGCGCCGGTTTTACCTCCATGGGGATCCATTGTTTGCAGGTGGGGACGTTGCCGACGCCGGCGGTTGCGTTTATGACCCGTGCCCTCAGGGCGGATGCGGGGGTGGTGATTTCGGCGTCCCATAACCCATATCATGACAATGGTATTAAATTTTTTGACCCCAACGGGATGAAGTTGCCCGACAGCATGGAGTTGGAGATTGAGCGGATCCTTTTTGCCGATGAGATGGATCAGCATCAACCGGGGCCTATGGAAATTGGTCGGGCGACCAACATTGAGGATGCATCGGGCCGGTATATTGAATTTTGCAAAAACAGCTTTCCCAAGGCATTGCGTCTGAATGGACTCCGGGTGGTGGTGGACTGCGCCAATGGGGCGGCTTACCAGGTTGCCCCCCGAGTTTTTTGGGAGTTGGGTGCCGAAGTGATTTCCATTGGTAATGAACCGGATGGGTTGAACATTAACAGCGGTTTTGGCTCACTGTTTCCGGAAAAAATGCGGGATAAGGTGCGTGAGACGCGGGCGGATATTGGGGTTGCGTTTGACGGCGACGCCGACCGTCTGCTGGTTTGTGATGAAAAAGGGCGGTTGTTGGATGGGGATCATGTGCTGGCCATGTGTGCCTTGGCGATGAAAAATAATGATACGCTGCGTGGTGGCGGCGTGGTGGCCACGGTGATGTCCAATTTGGGGTTGGAGCGGTTTCTTTCTCGCCATGGTTTGGCATTGATTCGGACCAAGGTTGGGGATCGTTATGTGTTGGAACACATGTTTAACCATGGTTATAACCTGGGTGGAGAGCAGTCGGGTCACATGATCTTTTTGGATCATAACACCACGGGTGATGGTATTGTTTCGGCATTGAAGGTGTTGGAGTTGATGGCGGCGCACCAGAAACCTTTGTCGGAATTGACATCGGGGATGGAACTTGTTCCGCAAATTCTTAAAAATGTGATCGTTCCCCTAGGTTCCGATCCCCTATCGAGTCCCAAGGTTGCGGGGGTGATCGCCCGGGCAGAGGCGGCTTTGGTGGGTACTGGCCGTCTGTTGATACGAAAATCTGGCACCGAACCCAAGATTCGCGTGATGATGGAAGGGGATTCCCTGAGCCGGATTCAGGAATTGGTGGATGGGGTTTGCCAAGCGATTCAGGAATCTGTCATTGGAGATGTTCATGTTTGAAGTCACGTTGCCGGATGGTACGGTCAAAGGGTTTGACCGGCCCGTCACACTGGGTGAGGTTGCGGCGGCCATTGGCGCGGGATTGGCCAAGGCGGCGGTCGCCGGGCGTGTGGATGGTCGGTTGGTGGACCTTGCCCATCGGATCGATCATGGGGTGACGGTTGCCATCATCACCATGCAGTCTCCTGAGGGGTTGGAGATTATCCGGCATTCGGCCAGTCATCTGATGGCGCAGGCGGTCAAGGAGTTGTTTCCTGGTGCCCAGGTGACCATCGGACCGGCGGTTGAACATGGGTTTTATTATGATTTTGATTTTGAACGTCCTTTCACCACCGGGGATTTGGCTGCCATCGAGGCGCGTATGCAGCAGATCGTTGACAGGAATGATGTCATTACACGCTCGGAGATGGGGCGGGATGAGGCTGTGGCTTTTTTCATGGGGATGGGGGAGGCGTACAAGGCTGAGATCATCCGAGCCATCGATGCTGCGCAACCGTTGTCATTGTATGCCCAGGGAAATTTTATCGATTTGTGTCGTGGTCCCCATGTCCCATCGACGGGTTATCTGAAGGCGTTCAAACTGTTGTCGGTTGCCGGGGCTTACTGGCGTGGTAATTCGGCCAACAAGCAGTTGCAACGGATTTATGGTACCGCGTGGGCCGATGCCAAATCGTTGCGTGCGCATTTGCACATGCTGGAGGAGGCGGAAAAGCGGGATCATCGGCGTCTTGGCAAAGAACTGGATTTGTTTTCCATCCAGGAGTCGGCGGGGGGTGGGTTGGTTTTTTGGCATCCGTTGGGGGCGCGGGTGCGGCAAGCTATCGAAGCCTATTGGCGGGAGACCCATATTGCGGCGGGCTATGAGTTTTTATATACGCCGCACATGGCCAATCTGGATTTGTGGAAAACTTCCGGGCATGTCGATTTTTATCGAGATTCCATGTTTCATTCCATGCATGTGGATGAGCAGGAGTATCAGATACGGCCCATGAACTGTCCGTTTCACATTTTGGTTTACCAGTCGCGGATGCATTCGCATCGTGATTTTCCCATCCGTTGGGCGGAATTGGGGACGGTGTATCGGTATGAGCTGTCGGGGGCGTTGCATGGCTTATTCCGGGTGCGTGGGTTTACCCAGGATGATGCCCATGTATTTTGTCGTGAAGAACAGATTGAAGATGAAATTACGGCAATCCTTGATTTGACGTTGGCGACGTTGGGGACGTTTGGGTTTCAGGAATTTGATATTTTTCTCTCGACGCGGCCTGAAAAATCGGTGGGAAGCGATGCCATATGGGAGAAGGCGACGACCGCTTTGGGCAATGCCATCAGGAAGCATGATCTTGATTTTGTCGAGGATCGTGGGGGTGGTGCCTTTTATGGTCCCAAGATTGATGTCAAGATCACCGATTGTTTGGGGCGCAAATGGCAGTGTTCCACCATCCAATTGGACTTCAATCTTCCCGAGCGGTTTGATATAACCTATATCGGCGAGGATGGGGGCAAACATCGTCCCATCATGATCCATCGGGCTTTGATGGGTTCGTTGGAACGGTTTTTCGGTATTCTTCTGGAGCATTACGCTGGGCGTTTTCCAGTGTGGCTGGCTCCGGTGCAGGCGGTGGTGTTGACCATCACCGATGCCCACCATCCCTGGGCGACCGCAGTGAGAGACCGGATGCGTGCGGCAGGTTTGCGGGTGGATGCGGATTTGCGCAATGAAAAAATTGGTTATAAGATTCGTGAACATACCTTGAAAAAAGTTCCATGGTTGCTCATAGTTGGCGACCGGGAGCAGGAGCAGAAGGCGGTCAGTCCAAGAGATGGTTCGGGAAAAGATTTGGGTTTGACGCCTCTGGAGGGATTGATTGAAACCCTGGTCGCCCAGGTGCGTGAGAGAAGGGTATGACCTTTCAGGGAACTCACGGCATCGGGGAATGTTGTATTCTTCAAACAAGGAGTAACGCTCATCGCCAAACCACCCATCAAGGATAAATTGCCTCCGGTCAGCCAGGATACGACACGTATCAATGAACAAATTCGCAACCCGGAAGTTCGCCTGATTGATGAAAATGGTGAACAAGTTGGTGTCGTTGATCGTCATAACGCCCTGAAAAGGGCGGTGGAGGCGGGTCTTGATCTTGTGGAAGTGGCCCCTTTGGCCAAACCACCCGTCTGCAAGATCATGGACTATACCAAGTTCAAATATCAAAAGGCGGTCCGTGAACGGCAGGCCAGAAAGAAGCAGACGCGCACGGAAATTAAGGAAATCAAGTTTCGTCCTGGGACCGAGATCCACGATTTTGATGTTAAGTTGCGTAATATCCGTAAGTTTTTGGATACCGGCAACAAGGTTAAATGCACCTTGCGTTTTCGGGGGCGTGAAATGGCGCATCAGGAACTGGGTCTGGCCTTGTTACGCCGGGTCGAGACGGAGGTGTTGGATATTGGCAAACTGGAGCAGACGCCAAAACTTATGGGGCGGCAGATGACGATGGTGATTGCTCCGAGTCAGTCGGCCAAGGTCAAGAAGTCCAGCGACTCCGAGTGAGGGGTTGCATGTTGGGGGGATGGATGGTATGGAAGGCCAGTCCATCGTTGGCCTATCGCCAACCTATCGCCAATCAATAGTATGGTGTGAATGCTTGGGCGCGTGGGATATTAGAAACCGTACACTTCGAAAGAATGGAAAAAAAGTATGCCAAAGTTAAAAACCCACCGGGGAGCCGCCAAAAGGCTATCGGCGACCGGGACCGGGAAGATCAAGCGGAATAAGGCCTTCAAGCAGCATATTCTGACCAGCAAGAGTCCGAAACGCAAACGGAACATGCGTCACGCGGGTTTGGTAGCGGCGGTGGATGTGGCTGCCGTCAAGAAGATGCTGCCTTATATGTAAGTCCGTGATTGGGACGACCTGACACCGAGGGCAGTCCCTTTGGACACCATGGATTTTAACGATCAACACGAGGAGAATCGGCAATGCCGAGAGTCAAACGGGGTGTACCGGCGCATGCTCGCCACAAGAAAATTTTAAAGTTGGCCAAAGGGTATCGTGGTCGTAATGGCACATGCTTCCGCATTGCCTTGCAAAAGGTTGAGAAGGGGCTGAAATATGCCTATCGGGATCGTAAAAACCGCAAGCGGGAATTTCGTCGGTTGTGGATTGCCCGTATCAATGCGGGTGCGCGTCTTTCGGGTCTTTCCTACAGTCGGTTTATGCATGGCTTGGCCGAGGCGGGGATCGAGCTTGATCGCAAGGTTTTAGCGGATTTGGCGGTGAGTCATCCCGAGGATTTTGCCCGTTTGGCGGAGACGGTCAAAGCGGCGGTTGCTGCCCAGGGTTAGACATTATTGCGGGGGTCCGGGGGGGATCATCCCCCCCGGCGGGGTTTGGGGCAGCGCCCCAAGGTTTTTCTTTTGATTTGAGAGTCAAAACCCTGGGGAAAGAATTCCTAGAGGCTCCTTCTTTTTTTTAAATTGTTTTCCAGCCTTCAAATGATCATGGACTTATGCGTAACCAATTGGAAAAATTGAAGGCCCAGGCATTGGAAGAGGTCCAGTGCGCGACCTCGGCGGTTGGTTTGGAGGAGAGCCGTGTGCGGTTTTTGGGCAAGAAGGGTTTGTTGACCCAGTTATTGCGTGGCTTGAAAGATGTATCCGATGAGGAAAGGCCGTTGTTGGGGGCCATGGCCAATGCGTTGAAGGAGGCGTTCAACGCGGCATGGGTCACCCGGATGGATGCGCTGCAACAGCAGGAAATGGATGCGCGACTGGCGCGGGAGTGGATTGATGTTACGCTACCGGGGCGGACGGGGCGTGTTGGGGGGTTGCATCCTATCAGCCGTGCCTTGGCGGAGATCATCGAGATTTTTTCCCAGATGGGATTTCCCGCTATGTCGGGGCCTGAGGTGGAGACCGATTGGCATAATTTTGGGGCATTGAATATTCCGCCGGACCATCCCGCCAGGGAGATGCATGATACTTTTTATTTATCTCCGGGGGCGGATGGTGGTCAGAGGGTGTTGCGTACCCACACGTCTCCGGTCCAGATTCGGGTGATGGAGTCGCGCAAGCCACCGTTGCGGATCATTGCTCCGGGGAAGGTGTATCGTTGTGATTCCGATTTGACGCATACCCCGATGTTTCATCAGGTGGAAGGGTTCATGGTGGATCGCGAATGCCATTTTGGTCAGTTGATGGGATTGTTGGAAGCGTTCATTCAGCGGTTTTTTGAACGGCAGCTTCCGGTCCGTTTTCGTCCTTCGTTTTTTCCGTTTACGGAACCCTCGACGGAAGTGGATATGGGGTGTCTGTTCTGTGGCGGTTCTGGCTGTCGTATTTGCAAGGGGACGGGCTGGATTGAGATTTTGGGGGCGGGTCTGATTCATCCGAATGTCTTGGCCAATGTTGGCATCGACAAGGAAATTTTTTCAGGGTTTGCTTTTGGGGTTGGTGTGGAACGTTTGGCGATGTTGAAATATGGCATTGGTGATTTGAGAACTTTTTACGAGAATGATCTCCGCTTTCTTTCTCGATATGCCCGAGGAAGGGAGGTTTAAGGCGATGAAATTCACCCGACGTTGGTTGTTGGAACATTGGGATGGGGATTTGGATGCCGAATCCATTGGCAAGCGTTTGACGGGAGGTGGGCTTGAGGTTGCTGGCATCACCCGTTTGGACAAAGGTTTGGCGCATGTCCAGATTGGCCATTTGCTGGAGGTGTCGCAACATCCCGATGCGGATCGGCTGACGGTTTGTCGGGTGGATGTGGGGTCGGAGACATTGACCATCGTTTGTGGAGCCAGGAACCATAAGGTTGGCGACAAGGTTGCGGTGGCGCGTGCGGGGGCGGTTCTTCCCAATGGTCTGAGTATTGTGGAAAGTCGTATCCGTGGCCAGGTTTCCCAAGGGATGCTGGCGTCGGAGATGGAGCTGGGATTGGCAGCCGCTTCGGAGGGGATTTTAATTTTGCCGGAGGATGCGGTTCCGGGGATGGGGTTGGCCGCGTTTCTGGGGCGGGATGATGATCTTCTGGAATTGGAATTGACCCCCAATCGGGGTGATTGCCTTGGGGTCCGTGGGATTGCCCGGGAATTGTCGGCGTTGACGGGACAGGCGATGCGTCCGTTGGCCCCTCGGATTACCGTCACAGACGACACCATTGCCGAAATCAGGATTGAACACGGGGCCGGTTGTCCACGCTATGCGGGGCGCGTGGTTCGTGATGTGCGTGTTGGGCCTAGCCCCGCTTGGTTGAAAAACAGGCTGGAGGCGGTAGGGTTGCGCAGCATCAACAATGTGGTGGATGTGACCAATTTTATTTTGTTGGATCTCAACCAGCCGATGCATGCTTTCGATCTGGGGCAACTGGCATTGCCTTTGGTTGTCCGTGGGGCGTTTTCTGGTGAACAAATCACCCTTTTGGATGGTTCGACCCATGTGTTGGCTCCAGAACACCTTGTGATTGCCGATTCTCGTCGTCCTTTGGCTTTGGCGGGGATCATGGGGGGGGTGGATTCGGGGGTGACCGCAGCGACCCGCGATATTTTTTTGGAGGCGGCATTCTTTGATCCGATCCTCGTCACCCGGACGGGGCGACGGTTTGGGATTCATAGCGATTCACGGTTTCGCTTTGAACGGGGTACCGATCCCATGGGATTGCGTATGGCCATGGAACGGGCTACGGAACTGATCCTCTCTTTGTGTGGTGGGCGGGCTGGCCCTGTCACCCTGGTCGAGAGTGGTGCTTGGCAACCGGTATCGCCGATCCGTTTGCGTCACGAACGGGTCAATCGTCTGGCGGGGATTCATTTGCCCCACCAGGATATGGAGGCGTTGTTGACAGGTTTGGGGTGCGAAAGATCGCTCTCGGGAGGGGAAACATTTTTTCGCCCCCCCAGCCATCGCCATGACTTGATGTTGGAAGAAGATTTGGTTGAGGAAATTACCCGGTTGTATGGTTATGACAACATTACCCCGGTGCTTCCCCGGTTGGAGGTGAAACCGGCGGAATATGATTCCAGAGAGAGACTTTCATGGCATGTGCGACGGCGAATGGCGGCCATGGGTTATTTGGAAACGATCAATTATTCCTTTGTGAGTAAGAGTTTGCAGCACCGTTTTGATCCAGACAAAACCCCGGAAGCATTGGTGAATCCTATTTCGGAAGATATGGCGGTCATGCGAACTTCCTTGTGTCCGGGTTTGTTGGAGTCGGTCCGGCGCAATTTGAGCCGAGGCAATGGTCATGCGGCATTGTTTGAGGTTGGACATGCGTTTTTCCATGAGCAGGGCCGCCTTGTGGAGCGGGAACGGTTGGCTGGTCTCATGACGGGAGGTCGTTATGGCCGTGCGTGGCATACCTCTGCAAGGGATGTGGATTTTTTTGATCTGAAGGGGGATTTGGAACAGCTTGTTTCATCTTTGGGCTGTTCCGATATGGTTTTTAGCGCGGGGGGGCCTGATTTTCTGCACCCGGGTCAAAAGGCGGTTTTTCGTTTACTGGGGCAGGATCGCCCCTTGGGATGGATTGGCATGTTGCATCCCGAGCATCAGGGGCTTTTGGATCCTCCCCAGGCGGTTTTCCTGTTTGAATTGGAGATGGATGGTCTTCATCCCCATGTATTGGGGGTTCAACAGGGAGGGCAGCCTTTAAGTCGTTTCCCCGCCTTGGAGAGGGATTTTGCGTTTATGGTGGATTTGGAGGTGGGTGCTGGACCATTCATGGCCGCTGTGGCCCGTGTCGAACCGGATTTGATTCAGGATGTCCGTTTATTTGATGTTTATCGGGGGGATGAGTTGCCGGAGGGGAAAAAAAGTTTCACCATTAACGTTGTGTTCCGTTCTCCTGACCGAACCCTGACGGATCAGGATGCCCAGGTGTTGTGTACACGTATCGTGGGTGCGGCCCAGGAGCTTTTTGGTGCGCAACAAAGGTAGGGAAATGGGTATTATTGCATGTTGACATGATCGTCATACCTGTTTATGGTCCATAGGTTGCAAGGGAAGTGTGCCATGGTAGGCAGTGCCGTGGCATCTTCTTCCAATCGAACACCTGTCCGGCAAGAAGGCCTTATGAATACCAGATTTTCTCTCTGTTTGATTCCCATGTTTATCCTTCCGGTGCTGGTGTTGGGGGGGTGTGTGGAATCTGAAAACATGGCCAAGGTGCGTATTGAGACGGGTCCGCCGTTGGCATGGGGGCTGGAACCGAGTCCCACGATCAAGCCATCCAAGAGCGGGGTCTATATTGTTCAGCCTGGCGATACCTTGTGGGCTATTGCGGCGGTCCATGGGGTTGAAGTGGAAGATTTGGCACAGTGGAATCGGCTCCAAAATCCCGATCAATTGTGGGTTGGGCAGGGTTTGGTGACCAGCAAACCCGCTGACGAGGATCATCCGGTTGTATCGGGACCTCTGCAACCTCCCAAGGCGTCGGTGAGTGATATTGAGGATGTCAGGGCCAAAGATAAAGATGTTGCCAAAGCTGATGTCGGCAGGGTTGATGGTGCCAAAGCTAAAGAACCGCCCCAGGAACCATCTCCCAAGCCTGTGATGGCGAAAGTGGAAAGTGTCAAACAGCCTGTCGCAGATGATGAGCGGGTTCAGCTACCGGTGGTGCCACCCGCAATGAAACCCAAGGCGGTTGCCAATGATGACGAGGATCGTCCGGCCCCGGCAGAGGTCAAGTCATCGTGGGTGCTTCCTCCCGATGCGCCCAAGACCTGGATTTGGCCACATTCGGGGAAAGTGATCAGCAAATTTGGTAAAACGGGTGCCCGGCAGAATAATGGTATCGATATTGCGGCCAATGAGGGTGATGCGGTTGTCGCATCGGCGGATGGTATCGTCGCCTACGCCGATGACAGTCTCCCTGGGTATGGTAATTTAATTCTTTTGCGGCATGGGGGATTTTTTACCACCGCCTATGGTCATAACCAGAAGATTTTGGTCAAGCGGGGGCAAGCGGTAAAAGCGGGAGAGAAGATTGCTTTGGCAGGTAAGTCGGGGGGGGCAAAACAGCCGCAACTTCATTTTGAGTTGAGACGCCATATCACACCCCTCAATCCTCTTTCCAGTTTACCCCGGCGCGATTAAAAGATGGCGTGGCTGTGAATGATGCAGTAGGTTGGGATTGGGTTGCCTGTGTGAAGTTGTCAGGGGATGCGGATGTTGGAAGAGTTGGACTTGACGATACTACAATCGCGGTCGATGATGCACCGGATTGAGGTGGCGATGTTGAGCCATGATGAATGGTTGTCAAAGCTTTACCGCGTGCTTATTTGTGGCGGAGAGGTTCTGGGGTGCGAGTACACCGCTGCGGATGCCTATACACGTTGTGGATTTGGTCAGTGGATGGCGGGACTTTGCCTGGGCAATCCGAAGCTTGCAGCCTTGCCTTTGATTCAGGATATTGGGTTTTTGCATCGCCGTATGCATGAAGCTGTCGCGGCATTGTTGGTGCAGCACGCGGCCAAGCCCTTGGACGCTGAGTCCATGTCCAGATTGTATGACGAGGTGATTGCAAAAAGGATGGCGTTTCGCTGGTTGGTGACGGCGTTTGATCATCAGATTTGTTTCCAGATTCTCAATACCGATCCGTTGACCAATACGTTGGGCCGAGAAAAATTGATTGCTGTGTTGCGGCGGGAGATGGAAGAGATCCAAAGGACTTCCGGGCGGGAGTCCTTGATTGCCATGGTGGATATCGACTATTTCAAGAGGATCAATGATACTTATGGTCATATTGCGGGCGACCGTGTTTTGATCGAGGTGACCCGTTTTATCAAGGCCAATCTGCGTCCTACCGATTTGGTTTTTCGTTATGGTGGCGAAGAATTTGTGATTTTTCTCCCTAGCACCTCTTTGACATGGGCGGGTGTTTTGTTGGAGCGTCTGCGGCAACAGTTATCCCAATATGAGATTACCGCCTCCGCTTTTGCGCAACCTTTGACGATTACCGCCTCTTTTGGTGTGACGCGATTGCTGGGTACTGGAAGCGTTGTCGATTACCTGGAAAGGGCGGACCAAGCGATGTATCAGGCCAAGGCTCAAGGGCGTAACCGGGTTGTGGTCGCTTGATTTTGCGTAATCGAGGGGGGCCGTGAAGCCAGGAGAAACAGGTTGGAGGCGGTTGGTCCACGCAACCGGCTATTCCATGGCCGGTTTGAGGGCTGCGTGGAACAATGAGGCGGCCTTTCGCCAAGAATTGGTGATGACGTTGGTTCTGCTCCCAGCGGGGCTATGGTTGGGGAATGGGGGGGGTGAGCGGGCAGTTCTGGTCGGATCGCTGATGCTGGTTTTGGTGGTCGAAGTCATCAATTCCAGTTTGGAAGCGGTGGTTGATCGTGTGGGTGCAGAACATCATCCGTTGGCGGGGATGGCCAAGGATATGGGGTCGGCGGCAGTTTTTTTGGCACTGCTCAACGTCGTCCTGGTTTGGGGATTGATCCTTTGGGACAGATTGATTTCGTCTCATATTTTGATTGTTGGCGAATGATGTGGAAGGGAGAATCGTCCGATGAAAGTTTCCGTTGCGTATGCCGAACCCACAAAACAAATGGTCCTGGATGTGGATGTCGATGAAGGGGCTTCTGCGGTTGTCGCGATAGAACGCTCCGGTATTTTGGCCAAGATTCCCCAGATTGATCTTGCGGAGAACAAGATCGGTATTTTTGGCAAGTTGATCAAGCCAGAGCAGGTTCTCTCTCCTGGGGACCGCCTGGAAATCTACCGACCCGCTTTGGGTAAACCTCCCAAGAAAGATCGGGCAGCCAAGGAAGTGGCCGCCGAAGAGTGAGCCAAGTAGACGACCTTGCCAAGATTTCGCCTGCTTCTTGAGTATGACGGAGGCCATTTTTTTGGATGGCAACGGCAACTGGACTTGAGTACCGTCCAGGGTGTTTTGGAAGAACAGTTGCGGGTGTTGTGCGGTCATCCAGTCCAGGTGATTGGTGCGGGGCGTACCGATACGGGTGTTCATGCCCTGGGGCAGGTTGCCCACTTTGATACCATTTGCCCTCGGCCAGCCGACGTTTTTGTCCGGGCACTGAATGCGTCAACGCCGGAAGGGTTGACCGTCCTTGCGTGCCAGGAAGTTGATCCAGAGTTTCATGCCCGGTATTCGGCTCGGTATCGGGAATATCTTTATCGGTTGCATCTGCGCACACAACCCTCCGCCTTCGATAGGACGCGATCTTGGCATCTTGGCCGGTCTTTGGACATTGCCGCCATGCAGGATGCCGCCCGGATTTTGCTGGGTACCCACGATTTTTCCGCATTCCGGGCCTCTTCGTGTCAGGCCAGGAGTCCCGTTCGCGACATGCAGCGTGTGGATGTGGAACTGGCTCGCCGGGGGCAGGAGATGCGTATTATTTTTGGAGCCAACGGTTTTTTGCACCATCAGGTCAGAAACATGGTGGGTAGCCTTGTGCAAACAGGGTGTGGGCGTTGGTCGGTGGAACAGTTTCAACACGTCTTCCTGGGTAGGGATCGCACCAAAGCGGCGGCGACTACCCCCCCATGGGGTTTGTACTTGACGCGCGTGATCTACGATGGCGAACCCGACTCTTTGAATATCATCGAAGTTTAAACCGCAGATTCCAAAATGGTTCTGGTTTTGCCAGAAGATGTTTTCTGGCATGTCTATTGCTTTGCGAAAGGGACCACACAAACCAGAACAGGTCCAAAACTTTGAATATCCCCGCGCCATCATGTTCCCCTCGTCGGCTTTCGCAGGCTGGTTTAAAATGGTCCACCTTGGGCCTTTTGGCCAACGTTCTGCTGTCTGGCTGTACGGTGACGGTACCCAGCATCACCATGGTGGAGCAGGAACAACGGGCCAAACAAGACCAAGCCATCCTGTTTGCCGCGCAAAAAATCCCGGCGGAACCGTTGACCTTATACGAGGCTATGGCACGATCCCTGAAGTATAATCTGGATTTGCGCCAAAAGTGGATGGAGGAGGCACTATCCAGCAAGCAGAAGGATGTCTCGCAATTGGAGATGCTGCCAAGATTGGTCGCTTCGGCGGGTTATTCTTCGCGTGCCCCGGTCAATGCCGCAATCAGCAAATCGGTGGCGAGCGGTGCAATCTCCCAAGAGGCTTCCGTCTCCAGCGATCCGATCAGCAGAAACATGGATCTGACGCTGAGTTGGAATTGGCTCGATTTTGGTTTAAGCTATTTTCAGGCACGCCAGGATGGCAATAAAGTATTGGTGCAGCGTGAATATCGACGCAAAGCGGCTCATAATCTGATCAGAGATGTCCGTTTTGCATTCTGGAAGGCGGCGGCTGCCCAATCGTTGGAAAGGGATATGGTGGTCATTCGCAAGGCTACCGGGCAGGCCCTTGAAGAGGCACGCAAGGCGGAGCAGGAAGGGTTGCGTTCTCCGATCCATGCGTTGCAGTTTCAGTTGGGTATGCTGGAAGTTATGCGGCAGATAGAAAAATCTTTGGCCGACCTTTCGTTGGCCAGGGAAGATCTGGCCGTTTTGATCAATCTGGCACCGGGTACACCCTATCGCCTCTGCGACGACAGTGGTGCTATGGACACGGCGTTGGCCATTGGCGCGTCTCCAGAGACGTTGGAGCAGATAGCCCTTTCTTCCAGACCCGAATTGTTGATCGAACAGTATCAGGCCCGTATCGAAGCGGATGAAACGCGGAAAGCGATTGCCCGTCTATTCCCCGGTTTGGAATTGAATCTATCGGAAAACTACGATGGCAATACCTATCTGGTGAATCAACGCTGGGTGCAGGCGGGTGCGCGGTTAAGCTGGAATCTTTTACAAACCGTGACGGGTCAGTCTTCGTTGGATCTTTCCGACCAACGGGAAGAGGTGGTGCGGATGCGGCGTCTCGTTGCCCATATGGCGGTTTTGAGTCAAACCCGTATCGCCTATCAGGAGTATCAAACCGCCCGCGACATGCTGCAACGGGCTGTCATCGAGAATGCAACGCGACAACGGATGCAAAAATATTCTGCCGACCGTAGCGATTTGGGATTGGAAAGTCAGTTGAGTGCTGTCCATGCGGCGGCGTCTTTGGTGCTAGGTCGCATCCAACAATATGAAGCCTATGCCCGTTATCACAATGCATTGGGTCATTTATATGCCACGCTGGGGCTGGATCCACTTCAGGAGGAGGGGGCGCACGGGGATATTGCGCTGATGGTGCGGCAATTGCGGGAGAACGAAGCCCGTTGGCAGCAGACGATTTTTCCGTCCGTCACCCCTGCATGGATTTCCGCCAAGGAGGCGATGGTACCCCTTCCTGTTGCCGGGTTGCTTTGGGATAAGGCGATACAGGATCGGCCAGCACCGCAAGCCGCCGTGACTGTATCTGAGGTACCGCAGCCGGTTTCTTCGACGCTTGAGACCAAGCCGTCGCAGCGATCCGTTCCCCAATTTGTCGTTCAGGTGATCGCCTCGGGTGATGCGGTAGAAATCGATACCATGGTGGCGTATCTGAAAACCAAAGGATACCAGCCGTATGTCAACCGGGTTCATGACGGCGATGGCCATGTCATCATGCAAATTTGGATTGGTCGCTATGAAAAGATGGCCGATGCCCAGGTTGCCATGGAAAACTATCGGGCGTCGGAACAACGACCCGTTTTTGTCAGAATGTTGACTGGCCGATAACCTGGATGCATCAGTCGATCAACGCCGCCATGGCACTGTGCATTTTGTCTAACCGTTCGACAATGATTTCCGCCAGCTTTCTGGTGATTTTAAGTTGCAGTGCGCAGTCGAATTGTTCCATGGTGTTGCGATCCAGCGTGAAGGCTTCCACGATGCCATCCGCGATGATGCTGGCCATGCGGCTGCGTCCGTTGACCAAGAAGGCCGCTTCTCCGACGATGGAACCCGTTTCGATGTAATCGATGATGTGGTTGCGGTATTCCTCTTTGCGTACCGATGCCGCGCCGGTCAAAATGATAAAGACGGCGGAATTTTTAAAATCTCCCTGCTGAATGATCACCTCCCCATCCTTGAACCGCACAAAAGAACGGTTGCCGACCGCTAACATCTCTTTTTCCGCATGGCTGAATCCTGAAAAAAAAGGGATTCTCTCCATCATTTCAAGAGTTGTGTTCATACCGTGTCCTTGTCGTCTGGTGCATCAGTTTACCTCCATGGTCCCCGCATGGCGTTCCATATCGTCCCGGTCCATGCCCTCAAGAATTTCCACATAGTCGATCAGAGAATCGGTTGCCGGTTTGTCCCATTCCTGGAAGGGGAAGTCGGGATTGGAAGAGGAGGTCACGGATCCCTTCATCGGGAACGCGAGAGGGATCATTTTCGATTCTGCAATGGCAACGGTCTCCTCCAGTAGGGAAGGGAATGCCAGATCCGACAGCGGAATCTCCCGATCACGGTGTGTTGCGGTGACATCTTCCGGCGGGGCACGGTTTTTTTCGGAGAATATGGGAGAGGAAACGGTGTCGGCTTTGGCCATGACCTCCGCCAGAACACCCATGCTGGAGAGCAAATCAAGGTTTGAAAGTAACCGTTTATACCGTTCTTCCACCAAGTTGCGTTTGGCGGAAAAAACATCGTTGAGGGCGTTGAGGGCATCCAGATGAGACCGGGTTCCCAACGCATATTCCTGCTGATAGGCGGCGGCGACCTGTTCCTGAACCAACAGATGTTGTTCCATCAGTTGCACCTGTTGTTCTTCGGAGTTTGCGGTATGCCAAGCAGAGGAAACCTCTTTGGCCAGTTGTCGGCGAGCCTGTTCCAATTTTTCCTGGGATTGGTACATCCTGTTGGCCGTTTCCCGATTGTGCGCCCAATCGCTCCCCCCCTTGAACAGATTATATTCCAATGTGAACATGGCCGAAGCACTTTTGGTATAGCTACGGGTTCCCGATATGTTGGCATTGTCACTCATGTTCATTTCAAGGTTTACTTTGGGCAACAGGCTTGAGATGGACATTTTTTTTTCGGCTTCCGCCGCTTCCAGCTCCGCCTGCGAAACCTCAATGGCGGGGGCTTTGTTCCAGGCCAAATTCAGGGCCTTTTCCAGACTGCCGGGCAGCATCTCCGTGGAAATGTCGGGAAACGTCAGATCTACCGGCGCACTTCCCGTGATCTCGGTGAAACGGGCCTCCGCATCCTGTAATTTTCTGAGTGTTGTCGTCCGCTCCGAACGCGCCAGCACCAGACGGCTGCGGGATTGATTGGCCTCGATGTCGGTTCCCATGCCAATTTGGGCCAAAGCCTCCATTTTCTTGACGATCTGTTCCAGGACGCGGATGGCTTCATCGTTGACTTCGAGGATTTCCATCTGCTTGAGGGTTTCCAGATAAATTTCCACGGTGTCTTGCGTCACTTTATTGATGGTGTCCTGCAATCCCGCTTCCGAAGATCGTGCCTGGGCTTCGGCTTGTTTAAAACGGTGGAACGTATTCAAGCCATCAAACAAAATCTGGTTGATCGAAAGACCCAACTCACCGCGATCCAAGGCGTAGCCCCCCTCAATGGCCCGGGTCGTCGGACTGGATGTCCATTCCCGTCCGGTCCCCATGTGGAGGTCTATTTTAGGCAAAAAACCTGCAAAAGCTTGGTTGATGCGTTGATCCCAGGCGTGATAATCGCTGATTGCGGCCAACACCTTGGGGTTGCTGGCCATGGCGATGCCAACTGCCTCCTGAAGGGTTTGCGCTTTAAGTTCCGTCAGGGGACTTAAGCTCAACCCTAAAGCTATGGCAGCGAATACCCGAAAGAGTGAGAGGGATGTCATCACCGATTTTATTGACCAAGTTGTGACCGTCACTATCGAGAAACTTCGTAAGGCGTGTGTATCCAAGCAACAAACATGCCTTTAGCTGAATTAATAAAAAAATATAATGCAATCAACGATGATTAACGTGGGGTGTGTGACTTGTCAAAAAATGTTAATATATGTTCATGTTTAACGTTTGCCGTCGTTTGATTTCATTCAATAGCCGTCGTTGGATGGTTGCATCGGGGTGTTGAGACTTGACTATGGCAGCCAAGGATAATTTTTTTTCCAACAAGGGGTGGCCGGCGCGGCTGACACCATTTTCGATGGTTTCCACGGTCATGGGCGATCTGTTTTTGGTCTCCTTCATGATCAACTTGCTTGGATTGGCCCTGCCGCTGACCCTTTTGCAGATTTATGATCGCATCCTCCAGTTTCAAGCGGTCAGTACGTTGAGCCTCCTGATTATTGGCGTGAGTGTCGCCCTGCTCCTCGAAGGGGTTTTGCGCATAGGGCGTTCCTATATCGGAGCTTGGTTGGGGGCACGTTTTGAGCATCTGGCCGCGTGTAGTGCCGTGGAACGGTTGTTGACCACCAATCTGGCCGCTTTTGAACGGGATGGTGCCGGTGTCCACCTGGAACGGCTCAACGCCCTTAACATCCTCAAAGATTTTTATGCCGGGCAGGCGGTAGGGGTCATTTTGGACCTGCCATTCGTGGTGGTGTATCTGGGCCTCATGTACCACTTGGCCCAAAGTTTGGTTTTGGTTCCGCTGGTCGTTTTTGCGCTGTTTGTCGTCTTTGTGGTGCTGATTGGCGAAAATTTGCACAAACTGGTGGGGGCGCGCATCGAATCGGATGATCGCAGAATCAACTTCATCATCGAAATTTTGGGAGGGATCCACGCCATTAAATCCATGGCCATGGAAGCGATGATGCTCCGGCGTTATGAGCGGTTGAGCGAAGCGTGTGCCAAGGGGGCGGAGGATGTCGGCATCCAAGGGGCCGATTCGCAAAATATTGGGGCTTTTTTTGGCCAGATTTCCATGGTGGGGGTGGTGGCTTACGGGGCCATCATGGTGGTCCAGCAGGAGTTGACCATCGGTGGGCTTTCGGCGTGTACCATGCTGTCCGGTCGGGCGTTGCAACCTTTGCAAAGGGCAGTGGGGATCTGGACTCGGTTTCAGACCATCCGTCTGGCCAAGGATCGGGTCGCCAAAATTTTTGAATTGCCGGAAAATGACAGTGCCAGCAAGCCCCCCATTCCCGCCATCATCGGACGGTTGACTATGGAAGAGGTCTCCTTTGGTTTTTCCGAGGATAAACCACCGCTGTTACATGACATTTCCCTGGATGTGCAACCGGGTGAAATCATCGGTATCTCGGGTGACAACGGGAGTGGGAAAACAATTCTTTTGTGGTTGATGATGGGGGCATTGAAACCGACTAAGGGGCGGGTTTTGATCGATGGGTATGACTTGGCAACCCACGATACCAACAGCATCATGGATAAAATTTCCTATTTGCCCCAGGTTGGTATGTTGTTTCGGGGTACCATTCTGGAAAATATCCACATGTTTCGGAATCAATATTTGGATGAGGCGACCAAGACGGCGCATCTATTTGATCTGGAAGAGTTTGTATCCAAGCTTCCCAAAGGTTTTGAAACCATGATCGATGATGGTGCCGATGAATCCATCCCCAGGGGTATCAAACAACGGATCACTTTGGCCAGATCCATGGTGACACATCCCAAGGTGATTTTGTTCGACGAGGCGAACACGGGGATCGATGGACGTGGGGATGAAAATTTAAAGAAAGTTTTTGAGGAGATGAAAACGAAGGCGACCATCATCCTGATCAGTGCCCGTCCCTCCTTGTTGAGTCTTGCGGATCGTTCTTTTTTGTTGAAGGAGGGAACTTTGATCCCCAAGCCCCCACCCGCGGCCAAATCCCAATCCGTGCCTCTGGTGGGGAATGGGGTGCCACCCGTACTGCGGCAGGTCACGGCATGAGTGGGAATCCCAAAAATCGTGATGTGGAACTCGAAGCCATCGCCAAAAATCTTCGGCCTCAGGATGGTGTCGGCGGCTTATTGGCGGAATTTGGCCAAATGTCCGATTTTGGGGCCTGTATTGTCCCGTTGCTTCTTGCCATTGGCTATCGCGGCGATCTACGCCATGTCGCCGAAGCGTTGCCGCATTTTGCCGAAACGCTGGATCTGACCGGCTTTCGCAACATGATGGCCAACATGTCCTACATCAGCCGCGAAGGGCGGCTCAATATGGCCACGTTGGATCCCAGGCTTCTTCCATGTCTGTTCGTCCCGGACCGCGGGGGGGTCATGGTGTTGTTGAAACGGAATCTTGATTCCATCATTTGTTTCAATGGAGAATTGCGGCGTGTGGAAAGAATGCCGACACATTCGATTTCTGGACGGGCGTTCTTTTTTGAACTGATGGACCTGGAACAGTGGGAATCGGCACAGACCCGCCTGGGGTGGTTCCGCATGATTGCCGAACGATTTCGCACGATCATCGGGTTGATCTTGCTTGTGACCTTCGCCATTACATTGCTACAGGTTGCCACCCCCATGTTTGTCATGGCGGTCTATGACCGGGTGGTGGGTAGCCGTTCCATCAGCACCTTGATTCACCTCCTTATCGGCATCAGCGTCGTCATTTTTTTCGACTGGATACTGCGCAAGACTCGGACAAAAATGTTGATGTATGTCGGCTCACGGCTCGATTCCATCGTCAGTAACGCCATTTTTATGCGCATTCTCTCGCTGACGCCCAGTTTTACCGAACGGGCACCCATTGGTGCCCAGGTTTCGCGGATCAAAGACTTTGACAGTGTGCGCGAGTTTTTTACCGGACCACTGATGATGGTTTTTTTTGAAATGCCTTTTACGGTGGTATTTTTTATCGTCATTGCCATCCTAGGCGGTAGTCTGGCGTTGATTCCCATGGTAACCATGGTGCTGTTTGTCGTTCTGTGGGCGGTGATGATGCCTTTGGTGACCAATCATGAGGCCAAAAGTCGGCGTATGGCGGCAAAAAAACAGGAATTTGCCGTGGAAGCCTTGGGAAAAATCCGGGGGATCAAATATGCCGGTATTGAAAAAATATGGATGGATCGTTATCGGGATTTGGCCGCCAGTTCCGCCATGACCAACTTTGATACCGCGATGATCAATGCGGCGGTCAATACCATGGCGCATGTGTTGATTGTCGGGTCGGGGGTTGCCACGATTGGGACCGGGGTGTTCAAGGTGTTGGATGGCACCATGAGTACCGGTGGCTTGGTGGCCTCCATGATTTTGGTCTGGCGGGTTCTTGGCCCCATGCAGAGTGCTTTTATCGCCATGACCCGGTTGGAACAGGTACGCAATTCCGTCAAACAGATCAACGGCCTCATGGGTGTGGTTCCCGAACGTAAGGAGCATGCCCCCATCGAGCCGATCAAGCCCTTGGAAGGTTTTGTCTCATTTGTCCGCGTCAGCATCCGCTATACACCGGAGTCGGAACCCTCCCTCATGGGGGTCTCTTTTGATATCCAACCGGGCACCATTGTTGCTGTGATTGGACGCAATGGTTCGGGAAAATCCACGGTGGTCAAGTTGATTGCCGGACTTTATCAACCCCAGGCGGGAAGTATTCGTATCGATGGCCAGGATATCCGGCAAATGAATTTGATTGAGTTGCGGCATTCCATTGCCTATGTCCCGCAAAGGTGTTCCCTGTTTTATGGCACGATCAAACAAAATTTGCTGTTGGCCCATGCCACCGCTTCTGATGATGATGTGGAGCGGGCTTGCCGTATGGCGGGTGTTTACGATGAAATTATGGCTTTGCCACAAAAATTTTGGACCCGGGTTGGGGATCAAAAGGCGACCAATTTGCCATCGAGCATGATACAAAAACTATCATTGGCCCGGGCCTACCTGAAACCGGCCAAAATTATGTTGTTTGATGAACCGGCCAATACCCTCGACTGGGAAGGAGACCAAGCTTTCATGAAGGTTGCCCGTTCTCTGCGGGGTGAGCGGACCATGTTTATTGTGACCCATCGTCCCAGTCATATCCGTATGGCCGATCAGATTCTTTTTTTCGACCATGGTTATTTGCGTCTGGCCGGTTCCCCCGAACAGATACTTTCCAAAATTCCCAATGATCTGGTATGAACGCCTTCTCCATGACAGATCTTCGTCCTTCAGGATCGAAAGAAAAGGGGACCGTCCCTGGAAAAGCGCAGGGGGATACACCGCCCGCCAGGAGTGGTTTGAATATTCGCATGGGGCAGAAGAAACCATCCTCGAACTCGCAAGAGACATCCAAGCCCCCTGAGGCGAACCGATCACCTCTTGGCATTGCCCTGAAAGTGGGGAAGCCGCCGAAAGCGGTTGCGGATGGACCAAAGCCCAAAGAGTCCGATCCGACGACGCATCCGCAACCGGCCCCGCAACCCGATCGTCCCCCTTTGACCATTGCCCAGGTGCCGCGTGCGACTGCGGCTCCAACGTCCACCCCCTCGGCAACAGAGGGGGTGGGTGTTGTCCCCAAGCCCAAGGAATCCCAACCGGGTGCTGCGGCCAAGGCACTCATACCTCCCAAGCCAAAGGGATCGGAAACGATTGCTCCCGCTTCTAGTGGCCCCCCTGGTTCTCAAGGGGAACCCCCCCAGGGGGCCGCTTTACCGGTGCCAAAACCACCGGAAACGACGGTGCCGGTTCCGGTGGCTGCTCCCGTGGCTGTGCCCAAGGTTGAAAAAAGGGAAGAAAAACAGGACTGGCTGGTGCGTGTCCAACAGGAACCGGAATCGTTGCAATCCCTGTTGGAGCCGGAGCCGGAGGAGGTCGCCCGTTTAAAGCAAGGGTATAAGCAACACCGTTTTATGGCGCAATCGGTGATTTTGGAAGAGTCGGGTTTGTCCAATCAGGTACGATCCGCCATGTTTGCGGTTTCTCTGCTGATTGTCGCTTTTTTTGTCTGGGCTTCGTTTTCTTCCATGGATGAAATCGCTTCGACCCAAGGGCAGGTGATGCCATCCAGCCCAGCGCAGTTGATTCAACATCTGGAGGGGGGGATTATTCGGGAAATTTTGGTCCAGGAGGGGCAAATCGTCAAAAAGGATGCATTGCTGGTCCGTTTGGATTCGGAGGGTGTTCTGGCGGATTTGAATCAACTCAAAGCCAAAAGGGCCTCTTTGCAGGCACAGGAGATTCGTATTCGTGCGGTTCTTTCGGGCAAAGACGCCAATTTTAATGAAATTGATCAGCAATATCAATCATTCATCCAGGGGCAGCATTTGCTATTGTTGGCGCAACGCTCCGCTTTGGCCAGCGAACGGGGGGTGTTGGAGACCCGGATCTCCCGGTCTCGATCACGGATTGAGAATCTGCTGGTACAACAACAAAATATTGAAAAGCAACGGGCTTCCCTTTCCCAGGAATTGGGGATGAAGGATCAGGGGTATGAGCAGGGGGTGGTATCTCGGCTGGCGGTTTTAGGGTCTCAACGGGATTTTGCCAGGATCGAAGCGGAGGAAGTTCGAAACCAGGGTGATCTTACTGCGGCCAAACGGGAGTTGGAAGAGGCACTGGGTGATTTGGACGAATTGTTGAAAAAGGCCCGTGAAACCAATTTGCGGGAATTGGCAGCGGTGACGACCGACCTGGCGCAGGCGGAGGAACAAAGCCGCAGGCTTTCGGATCGGGTCCAGCGGTTGGAGGTGCGTTCGCCGGTGTGGGGGGTGGTCAACAATCTTCAGGTGAATACGGTTGGCGGTGTGATCACACCGGGGGCTTTGATTGCTGAAATTATCCCGATGGATTCGACGCGCCGTGTGGAAACTCGGATCAGTACCCGGGATATTGGCCATGTGGCTGTCGGACAGACCGTTACTGTGAAGGTGACGACCTATGATTTTGCACGTTATGGCGGTATCAACGGTATCCTGGAATCGGTTTCGCCGACAACATTCAAGCAACAGGATGAAAAGGAACCCTTCTACAAAGGGATTATCCGTCTGGATCAACCGTATGTTGGCAAAGATGAGAAGAAAAACCCGGTGCTTCCGGGGATGACCGTGCAGGCGGACATCGATACCGGTTCCAAGACTTTGATGGAATACATGCTCAAGCCCATTTATGCTTCGGTGAACAAGGCTTTCCGGGAAAGGTAAGGGGTGTGTTCAAGGTTCAATGATTGCGGGAGTCTGGGGGGAGTGATGTCCATGGTTGCAACATATCCACAGAAGACCGACAGTGTTCTTTTGATCGGAGGCTGACATGAAGAATTTGGATAAGACGAGCGTGTCCCACGACAAGTCTTTGGTGCGGGAACTGCGTGATGATCCT
>JADGCQ010000023.1:0-12646 GCA_015228925.1 Magnetococcales bacterium
AAAATCAAAACCCTGGGGGCAATCCCCCAGACCCCTTTTTTCTTTTAATCGTTTTTCCAGCCTTCAATCATGTTTCCACCCTCGTTTTCCATCTATGTTCATGTCCCATTTTGCCATACAAAATGCCATTATTGTGCCTTCGATTCCATCCCCTCTCGTCCCACCCACGCATTCACCTCCTGGCGTAAAGCCATCCTCGCCGACTTAAATTACCAAGCCAAAACCCTCAACCATCATCCCCCCCGCCCCGTCACCTCCATTTTTTTCGGCGGCGGAACCCCCTCCCTCCTCCCCCCCGCCATCATCGGCGAAATTTTACAACACATCCAACAACTCTGGCCCCAGAGCAACCAAACGGAAATCACCCTGGAAGCCAACCCCGAATCCACCACCCCCGCCAAGCTTCATGATTGGCGTTCCCTGGGAATCAACCGTCTCAGTCTGGGCATTCAAGCCCTTGATGATCACCGATTATCCCTCCTTGGACGCCCCCATACGACCCTGCAAGCACGCCAAGTCTTCGCCGAAAGCCGAAAAGCGGGCTTTGAGACAATCAATCTTGACCTGATCCACAGTTCTCCCGGTCACACACCACACCAATGGCAGGAAGAACTCTCCCTGGCCATGGAACTCAATCCCGAACACATCTCCTGTTACGCCTTGACCGTCGAACCCGGAACCCCTCTGGAACGCCAATTAAACGCCGCAAACCTACAGCTTCCCACCGATGAGACCGCCGCCACCCTCTACCAGTTAACCCAAAGCGTCCTGGAACAACACGGCTGGAACCGCTATGAGATTTCCAACTATGCCCGCCAGGATCATGTCTGCCGACACAACCTGGCCATTTGGCTTTCAGGAGATTATCTGGGAGTTGGACCTGCCGCCCACGGAAAAATGACCCATCAAGATGGCGCGATCATCCGCACCCACAACCATTGGCCCCTGGAGGGATATATCCACACCCAAAAACACCACGACGCACCCTTTCAATGGGTAGAATTATCCAGTCCCGAAGAGGCGGCGGCAGACTGCCTGATTATGGGATTGCGGTTGGTTGCGGGAATCCCCAGACAACTTTATCGAGAAATCGCCGGTGCAGACCTGATGGAGAAAAAAAGTGCTGCGGTCGATTTTCTTGTGAAAGAGGGTCTGCTCCTCATGGACCCAACCTCCATCCGCTTAAGCCCCAGGGGACTGGATTTTTTGGATACCTGCCTGACTTGGCTGATCTGAGTAAAATGTACCTGTTCCAATAGACATGTTTGCTGCCGTCTGGTGGAGACTCGTGATACACTGGGGTTGGTTATCACTTTAGGGAGGAAGGCTCTGCCGTGAGTACAGCCATTGCGTTCGACACATTAGCGTACACCAAAAAACTGAGGGCCGCTGGCGTTCCCGAAGCCCAGGCGGAAGTTCACGCGGAGGCCATGGCCGAATTGGTGGAAGAGAGATTGGCCACTAAGTTGGATATTGATCTTGTCCGGCGCGATATGAAAGAAATGGAAATGCGGCTCAAACACGACTCGGCTTTATTAAAACACGATCTAACCCTGCGGCTTGGCGGCATGATGGCGGCGTCGGTGGGAATCGTGGCGGCACTGGTCAAATTGCTTTGACAGTGCGTTGTCACTTGAAATACAAACCGACGGCCAGAAAAATGTAGAGCAGGGCAAAACAGACGGGAATATAATTTTCTATGTGTGTGAATGGCCAATAGGCCTTCCTGTTTTTCCCTTCCTCCAACACCTTCCACTCGGCATCATAAGGTGCCGCCGGGAGCCATTTCTCAAATTCATGAATGACCTTGAATTTACCCGTGTTCAACTGACGGTAGGAATTGATCAGAAGCCACCATAACAGACAGAGGATCAAAACTGCGATAAAGGGTGCCATGCCAAAGAGAGTTGAATCAAGGATTTTCTCCTTGATCAACACGGTAAAGGCCGCAATAAACGCCGTATGCACACCAACGAAAAATGAATTGGCCAACATGCGTCTGGCACTGATACGATCCGCCATTTCAACATATAGCTTGTATTGTTCAAGCAGATGTTTCTGGAAATCAGGGCCATCAACATCGGCACTGTTTTTGATCAGCTCCAGATCAACGACCATATCACGAATAATCCTCAAAGTTTAGCAATATGCTACCGGCATTCCAGGGACAATCTACCCCCCCAGACCCCCGCAATTCTCACTCTGATTTGACGGAGAGTGATATCTCGTGTTTGAACAGTTTGCGAAATTCCGATGCTATCATTTCAACCGATGACTCTAATAAATCCTGCTTGTCGAACACAACCAGAACAGGTCCAAAAATTGTGGATATGTTCGGAACCACCTCGCCAATCTTGTTGCACCAATGATCGGGTTGCGCATCATCTGACTGGTAGGTCGTAATGCCAAGCTGACCAAACAAATCAACATATTCCACACTACGGGACTTGAATACCTTAAAAGCATTCGCACGGGTGCCGCAAAGCACGTCAAGCCGCGCAACGGAACGGGCATCAATAATCAATTTAGGCGTTATGGACTGTAGAAGATCAAGAAACCAATGAACATCTTTTCGGTTAATATTGATAAGGATAACCGTGTACGGGTCATCGAGAGAAAGAGCATACTGAAGATTTAAACATGAATTTTGTGTTAATCTATTACCGCCACCAACTTTTTTTGCATCGCCTGCAACCGTTACAAGCTTTAAATCAGGAACGCATGGAACTACTCTCGTTCTAGGAACGGGAGATCGGCCTTCCATCACAGAAACCAAACGTATATGGTTTTTTTTAGGCTCAGGCATTGGGGATCGTCCCGACGGAAGGCTTCGCCGTCAAATGCGCCTCCATCTGTGCATAGCTAACTCTCAATGTAGAAGGATCCCCCATTCCTTCAGGCGGACCGAAAGATTCCAGCAACACTCCTGTGGAACTGTTTTTCAGATCACGATCTTTGTAAAATGCGCGTCGGTAAAACCGTGGAGCCACGCCAACAAAAGAATGGAACAAAACCTGCAGGGACTGACTGGCGTCATCTTTATTCAAGCTGGGAGGATTCCAACCATCACGATCCGTCGTAATAACATCACCATGCAAAGGTAGAGCGCGGCTCTTGAGGTAGGGTTCTATAAACTGAACCTCATCGATACCCGCAGCAACGATATGTCTGGCACAGTTATGGCAGGGGAAAGTCGTGACGTATAGCTTTGAACCTATTATTGAGATTCCCTGTCTGGCAGCCGATAGGATTGCATCCATTTCGGCATGAATAGCTCTGCTGAACTCAATCAATTGGCCAATTCTTGTTTTGCGAATTTTTTGAATGAGGGGATCATCAACCTTCAATGCTCCTGTATCATTAACAATGGCCAGCATATCACGAATGATGGCATTTTGTTCATCCGTGTTGCGGCATTTTTTCCCATGAAAGAAGCATCGATGATCCTCTCCTACAATGTTGTGTCGGTCTGCCAAACAACTCCCGTAAGTTCCACCACCGGCGCGTGGCACCTCGTTGGTGCCGGTGGCAATAACATTCCCATTTCTATCCGTTAGTGCGGCACCAACTTGACGTGAAAGGCAAGCACTCCGCATTCGTGCTCCATCTGCATGAAACATAGCGGCTTCATTCGGGTCAGGACGTACAATTTTCGAGTGAGTAAGGATGTCAACAAGACGTCCGACTGTTTCCTTAACGGTCCATTTATCGTTAAATTGTCCGTTCTTCTTTTTTTCTTCAGGGGTGTTATCTACAAAAAAGTCCGCAAGATGGAATGTGTCCGCAACATGCTGCCCGAATTTCTCGTCGGCTTTTTCGTCGCGCTCCATCATTTGTTCGATGGCAAGATCACTAATCCCTTTTCCGATCTTCCCTTTAAGTCGTTTTTGTCGGATTTCATGACTGTCACACACGACGCCGACAAGACAGAATACATCTTGATAAACGCTGCGCAACAAAACGACCTCAGCAGGATGACGCAAGGAGTCAAGGATAAAAGCCCGCTTATTACCGTCAGGTTCAACGGGCTGCCCATCAATAACGTCCTTCCCCAATTTTGTACCGCGCGAATGTCGAACTTTCTCAATGAACCTCAGGCCAATCGCTGCATTATCCCCTGATTCTCTACGCATCCTGTCACCTTCATTTTGCAGATGCGTTGTTTCGTTAGCGTCGCTTTGTTGAATTAGTTTATTACTTTCTGACCATTCTTTTATAATATCACTCGCTTTGAAAATCTTTGAATCATACCCGTTTTTTTCTAACATCTCATTGAGAATTTGCGCAATTTTCCCTGGACCAGACCCCATAGGACCAACCACAGCAAACACAAGCTCTCTTGCCGAGAATCCTTGCACAACAGCCCGTGAGTCCGTTACGCACGAACGATCTTCGGACACGGAAAGCTTACGAGCAGGTTCTGCCATAGATAAAACCCCGCATTATTTAAAGGCACAAAACCTCGTCCGCCATTCTATCAGGTCACCTCTTTCTTTGGAAGAATGCCGGTGGAAAACGCGGAAGAAACCTCTTTGTCAAAGTCAAAGGTCAAAAGCGAAGCATGGAAACCTTTTTTAAATTCAAAAACAAAACCCTGGGGGCAATCCCCCAGACCCCTTTTTTCTTTTAATAATTTTTCTTTTTCTTCAACTCAGGCCGCCGTAAACTTGTTCACAACGCCACTGTCGATAAGTTCCTGTTTGTGCTTCACCAAATACCAGGACAAACTGGCGAAAAATAAATCGCGCACCGGTTCGTTGTTGACCATCCGAAACAATCCCTCGATCACATACCCATCGCCGACGGGAAACCGAACCGGACGAAATGACACCGTTCGACCATTGTAAGAGGTGGCATGAACCACCAAAACCGTTTTCTCACCCATCCTGACAATAGGATCCCCCCCATCCTGATCCCGATGGACCTCCAACCGATCCAAATCCAAATCATGGACGTTCCACACTTCCCGATCCAAAAGATCCACCGCCTTCAATGTCCCATAAGCCAGAACATTCAATAAGTTTTGCTCAAACAACGGATGCTCTTCGAGAGTGATCACCTGCTCCCGCCACGCCTTGAGGGTCGCGTGTGAACGCAAAATAAAAACAGCACAGTTCAGATAAGGTTGATCCCTGGAAATACCCGCTTTTTCCAATAACTGTTCAAACGGTGCCAATGGCAGATTCCGCACCATGTCGGCAATGGAACCACCCAAATCCTGACATATCGACAAAAAATCCCCACAATCGGCTTTGGCGTCCATAATCGCCTCCACCGCCTGGACCAATGACCCGACGACCAAACAATCGCTGTCGATCCAAACCAAAGCGTCATAATCCAGTTCCCCCGCAAACAAACTCATGGAGGCTTTATAACGATACGGGTGCAAACCCGGTCCCAGAGAGGCAGGCCGGGGCAACAGTTGACCTTTGGCCTCCAAAAATTTTTTCTGCGGCTCCGATAAACCAAAATCACAAACGTAAAGCTTTTCTCCATGAGGGGCGTAAGTGGCAAACGATTCCAGGAGCGGCAACACCAACAAAAAATAAGATGCCGTCGCCCCCGTCAAATAAACACACCTACCCAACATGAGTTCCCTCCTCAACGATGTCACCCCGCAACGCATCCTTGTGGGCTACCGGCAAAACGCCGGAATCACCATCATCGGGAGAGAAAAAATAACGGACCGAACCAATCCGACGATAATGATCGTACAAACTGTTCCAACCATTGACGTACATAGAACACGCATCATTGAAACAAACCAACATGACGTTGGTGCAAAACCCCAACCCATCCCCAAATTCGTTGGAGTTGGCCCACCATTTTTTCATTTTTTCCCCACAATGGGGGCAGTTCTTATCCCAACTGATTTCGGTCATCCCAATTTCTCCTTAAGCCAATCCGGTATACCCGCCATGACCTCCGGCAACAGGTCAACCCTGGTGCCACCACCCTGCGCCATGTCGGGACGACCACCCCCTTTACCACCCAGTTTTTCCGCAACATACCGCATCAAATCACCCGCCGCCACACGCCCCGTCACATCCTTGGTCACACCCGCCACCAAACTGATTTTTTCATTCTGCGGCAACGCCAACAAAATCACCCCAGAACCCAGTTTATCTTTCAAACGGTCCATCAACTCACGCAACGCACCCGGCTCCAACCCTTCCACCTGCTGACTGATCAAGGAAACCCCAGCGACCACGACCGCCGCACCCACCAACGTATCCACCATGTTACCCGACATGGCACTTTGAAGCTTGGCCAGTTCCCGTTCCAACTCCTTCTGCCGTCCCTGTAACTTGCGAATCCCCTCCTCCACCTGACTCGGAGGGACTTTCAACAACCCGGCACTCCCCTTGAGACTGAGCCAATCCCTTTGGTAACTCTGCCTGGCGCAATGGCCCGCTACCGCCTCGATACGCCGAACCCCCGCCGAAACAGCACTCTCGGCAAGAATCCGAAACAGGCCGATGTCACCAGAACGTTTGACATGGGTACCGCCGCAGAGTTCCATCGTCGGTCCAACCCGGACCACACGCACCTCGCTGCCATATTTTTCCCCGAACAGGGCCATGGCACCACTGGCAATTGCCTCATCGGGTGTCATCACCGTGGTTTCCTGATGATCATTGGCCAAAAGACCTTGATTGACCATCTCTTCCACCTGTTCAAGTTCCTGCGCCTCCAGGCCCTGATAATGGGAAAAGTCAAAGCGCAACCGTTCCGCCGCCACATGGGAACCCGCTTGTTTGACGTGTTGGCCCAAAACATGGCGCAAGGCATGGTGCAAATAATGGGTGGCGGTATGGTGACGACGAATCGCTAACCGTGCCTGGGGATCCACCACCATGCTCACCGAATCTCCCGCGTGTAACACCCCTTGAACCATTTTCCCATGGTGACTCACCAAATCGGGAAGCGGCTTGCGGGTATCCTGAACCTCAAAACGACCGTGGGCCGTTTGAATGATCCCAATGTCCCCCACCTGCCCCCCCGATTCACCATAAAAAGGGGTCTGGTTGACCAGGATGACCCCCTCTTCCCCCTCGGACAAAGAGGATACCTCCTGACCCTCATGCAATAGCGTCAGCAGACCCGCCTGGGTGGTTTCCATGGCATAACCCAGAAAATCGGTGGCACCAAAGCGTTCGCGGATCTCATGATAGACTACCGCTACCCGTTCATCACCCGATCCAACCCAGGCGGCCCGCGCCCGCGCCCGTTGCTCGGCCATGTGCCGCTCAAAACCGGCCATGTCCAGACCAATCCCCCGATCACGCAAAATATCCGCCGTCAAATCGACCGGGAAACCATAGGTATCATACAAAGAAAAAATGGTACCACCATCCAATTCGCATCCATGAGAAAGGGGAGAAAGGGGAGGAAGGGTTCGGACCGCCTCCTCCAGGTGTTTCAAGCCACTACCCAACGTCAGGGCAAAACGCTTCTCTTCGTTTTCGATCACCTTCATCGCCACCGCCCGCTGCGCCTCCAGTTCGGGGAAATGTCCCCCCATCAACCGGACAAGATCGGGGACAAGGAGATACAAAAAGGGGTCCGCCATCCCCAACAAACGGCCATGGCGCATGGCACGCCGCATGATGCGTCTGAGGACATATCCCCGCCCTTCGTTGGAAGGGAGGACACCATCGGAAATTAAAAACGTGACCGCCCGCAGATGGTCGGCGATCACACGCAAGGAGACAACATGTTGCGGATCATGGGCAAAAACACCCGTTTGGCGTGCCACCGCCTGAATGAGGGGGAGAAAAAGATCGGAATCATAGTTATTCCGTCGCCCCTGAAGAATGGCAGCCAACCGTTCCAATCCCGCCCCGGTATCGATGCAAAGTTGCGGCAGGGGACGCATCGTCCCATCCTCCAACCGATCATATTGCATGAAGACCAAGTTCCATATCTCCATGAACCGATCACCGTCCTCATGGTCCGATCCCGGAGGTCCACCCGGAACTTCCGGGCCATGATCATAAAAAATTTCTGAACACGGACCACACGGCCCCGTAGGCCCCATGGACCAAAAATTATCGCTCGTGGCAATGCGGAGTATCTTATCCTCCGGTAATCCGACTTTTTGATGCCAAATATCATAGGCCTGTTGATCCTCGGCATAGACCGTCACCAACAAGCTCTCCGGCGGCAAACCAAATCCTTCGGTCACCAACTCCCAGGCCATGGATATGGCTTCATCTTTAAAATAGTCGCCAAAGGAAAAATTACCCAGCATTTCAAAAAAGGTATGATGACGGGCGGTGCGACCGACATTTTCAAGATCGTTGTGTTTTCCCCCCGCACGCAGGCATTTTTGCGAAGAGACCGCCCGATGAAATGCCGGGGTCTCCTCTCCCAGAAAAATCCCCTTGAACTGATTCATCCCGGCGTTGGTAAACAGCAAGGTTGGATCATTCTGAGGAATCAGGCTGGAGGAATGGACCTCCGTATGGCCATGTTTTTTGAAAAAATCGATAAACCGTTGGCGAATCTCATTTCCCGTCATAAGTCACCCCAGCTGGAGATCGTGACAAAACCCGATGGATGGTATCTGTGTCAAAACCTCGTCGAAACAACAAATCAAAACATCGCCTTTTTGCCCGTTGGTCTGCACCAGCAGCACCACCTTTCCAAAACTCCGCACAGCGCCGTTCAAAAACCCTGGCCACAATGTCCCCCAAGTCAATCTCTTCAAGTGCCTTGGCCATCCCCTCGGAAACCACCTCGGGAGTCAAGCCCAACACCAGCAACTCACCCCGTACTTTCAAAGGTCCGTAACCTTTTCCGGCCATTCTGGAAACCGCCCGGCGATACGCAAACAAGGGATCATTCAAAAGCCCCGACCCCAGGCACGCTTCAAGCACCCGCTCAACCAACGCCGAAGGCTCCCCCTTGGCCAAAAGCTTCCGCCTTAATTCTTCCACACCGTGGTCGCGCAACGCCAGAATCCGTATCGCCCGATCATAAACACCCCGATAATCTCGGTCATGAGCGTTTGCATCATCCTCTTTTCGGGTAGAATCTCCCATATCCAAAACCTTTTTTCGTCAGTTTTTCGTCACCTCTGTTGAAAAATCCAACAAAACTGGAAAGGCACGTTCCTTGCTTCAGCTAATCGAGACAAAATTTCCCATCGAACAAAAGAGAAGGTAGACGCATCATGAAGTCCAATCCAACCAGCCCCGTTGCTCACCGCACTGTCCCACAAACTGCAAACGGTATCAAACATCCCATTGACTTATTTTTTGAAAAGTTGCAACGCCCCGAACACGACCGCAAGCCGCTCTCCCCCAGCAACGATCTTTGGGATCCCTGGGATAAAAAAAATCTTCCAGGAAAATAAACCAACGGCCCCTCACCCCAGGGTCGGGCAATGTGTGCGCAAGACCGCTTCGATGGTTGCCAACGCTTTATGTCCCAGGGCGTTGTCGCGTCCGTTTTTCGCCATGATCGCCAATTTTTCGGGATGATCCAGCAGGGCGGTGATCCGTTCGTACAATGATTCCGGTGTCACCGCTTTTTCGAGCATCACTTCCGCCGCCCCCAAGGACTCCAGGTAGCGTGCGTTCCCTTCCTGGTGATTATCGGTCACGTTGGGAGATGGAATGAGCAACGCGGGGAGACCGGCGCACAACAATTCGTTCACCGTGGCCGAGCCACCACGGCAGACAATCAGGTCAGCCGCTGCATAATACTGGGCAATTTCCTCGATATACCCCTCCATGCGATAACGCCCCTGCAACGACTCCGTAGGGAACAAACGGGCCACCATCTCCCGGGTCTCTTCCAGATAGTGTTGTCCGGTCACATGGAGAAAAAACCAATCATTGCGATGCCTCGTCAACGACATCATCTTAAGGAGGGTCTCGTTGATAAATCGCGCCCCACCACTCCCCCCCATAACTAGGCAAATTTTTTTGTCCCTGGGCAACCCCAACGACTGCCGCGCCGTCACCGGGTCTAAGGAACCTATTTCGGCCCGAACCGGGCATCCTGTAACCACCGATGGTATTTTCGACAAAGGCAATTTTGTATTGGGAAAGGTCGTCATGGCCAACGCCCCTACCCGCACCAACAAGCGGTTGGCCAGACCACCATGGGTATTTTGTTCGTGGATCACCACCGGGATGCCGAGGATACGGGCCACAAGACCCACGGGAAGACTGACATAGCCGCCGAAACCGACCACCAGGGCCGGGCGCAACCGCAGCACCAACCGCAATGCCTGCATCAATGATCGGGTAAAGTGCCACAGGAACCCTGGCAACCGCCGTGGAGTCACCGTAAATGGAACCGCCACCAAGGGATAAAATGCAATTCCCTCCGCAGGAACAACACGCCCTTCGATTTTATCCGGGTGGCCCACATAAACCACCTGCAAACGCCCTCGAAGATGCCTTGCCAAAGACAAGGCGGGATACAGGTGCCCCCCCGTCCCTCCCCCAGTCAACAACACACACATGCCATCGGATTTCATAACCCACCGTTCATCTCACGATCCAACGAATAATAAAGAACTATTGATACCAACACCGTCACGCTTCTTGACCAATCGTCCAATCTGATATGGTCATCCCAGAGCCGCTATGGTATGCTAGGGCAAATTGGGTGTCGGCGACAGTGAAAACCGTCGTATTCAATCACACAAAATTTTGCAACTGCCGCCTGAGGGGCGTCATGTCCCTGGACAAGCGAACCGATGAAAGAGTAGAACTGACCTCATCTCTCACCAGAAACGTTTCAGCAGTATTCGAGCCTCGCCCATGGCTGGGTAAGGTCGGATTTTTCTCGTAAGGAGTGTGCCGAAATGCCAGTAGACGAACTTGTCCCTATGTCGGACGACGAATTTCAAAAGCAATATGGTTATGTGTTCGATGACCCTGAAGTCGATGCCCTGGTATCCTGGAGGGAAGTCAACACGTTCGAAAAAACAAATGAGTCGGCCTATGTGGCCATGGCGGCTCAAAACAGAGTATTTTTCGCTGAAAAAATGAAAGAGGTCTGTAGCCAGATTGCCGAAAGCTCCAGGTGAGGGAATATCCATGGATCCGAAGGAAAGATTCTTTTCTCTTGTCGCAATTTATCGGCTCATGGTATTTGGAAATAGTTGTTCTGGAATCGAGTTGGATCCGCGAATCCTTCGAGCGTGCGTAGAGGCTTACGTTGGGGACGTGATGATCTACAGGGCGAAGAATCCGGGTACTAAACTTCTTGACCCTCACAAGAAAGCTGCGTTCACCATCAAATGGATTGTCCGATATCGGCCAATCCAATTGATCCAGTCGGATCATTCTGCCGCTATCTGTAAGCTCACGATCAATGAATTTTACGCGCTGTACTCCGGTCTGAGCCACATGAATCTTTCCATCAGTTCCATATCCGAAGCCTACGTCAGAAATTTTATCTACAATCTTCGTCGATGTCCTGTTGAGGCCGAAACACTGGCATCGGAAATGTACCTTCTGGAACAAAGCATCCGGGGTAACCCCCCGTAATTTGCGGTGCTTGTGGTTCGCCTTTGAAGGTGGACGGTTATAAAAGTTATACAACAAAAAACATCATGGGCGTTTACTTATTGTGAGTGAATGGGAGAGGGTCGCATGGAAATCAACGTCAAAGTAGAAGTTTCGCCCCAAGAGGCTAGGGCCTTTCTGGGATTGCCGGATGTGCAGCCGTTGCAAAACGAGGTTTTGGAAAAAATGAAGCAGCGCATGTTAAGCAAAATGGATGACCTTGAAAATATTTTTGATCCCGGCAAAGCGATGGAAAGCTATTTCTCCCTTTATCCCCAATGGATGGATGCCTTCAAAAAACTGAGTACGACAGGCCAAAAATAGCGGGTTTACAAAGATTCGGGCCAACGGATTACGTTGGCCTTTTTCTTTAAAAATTCCAGGTAGCGGCCATGTTCCGCCTCTTCTTTGGCACTCAACGGCCATGAACGGTAATCCACTTGAATGATTGGGAGTTTTGGTTGCTCACCCACAACCCCCCGGGCAGAGACCTTGGCCCCATCGTCCATTCCCAATGCTAGGCTAAACTGCCCTCCCCCCATGAGTTCGATGTAGACATCGGCCAGCAAGTCGGTATCGAGCAAGGCTCCGTGGGTGGTCCGTTGCGACAAGTCGATGCGAAACCGCCGACAGAGTGCATCCAAACTCGCAGAAGCATTGGGAAACCGCCGCCGCGCCATCACCAATGTATCGATAGCCCGTGATGCGGCCAGAATCGGTTTATTGGCTCTTGTCAGCTCGGCATTCAAAAACCCCAAGTCAAACGCCGCATTATGGATCACCAATTGATCTTGACCGATAAAATCTAAAAATTCTGCAACAATATCCTTGAAGAGTGGACAACCTGCCACCTTTTCGTTGGTGATACCGTGGATGCGTGTTGCCTCTTGGGGAATATCGCGTTCGGGGTTGATAAACCATTGTCGAACTTGGCCTTTGCTGAGATTGACCAGTTCCGTACAACCGATTTCCACAATCCGGTGTCCCTCTCCCGGTTCCAAACCGGTGGTCTCGGTATCCAGAACGATGAGTCGTTCCACGATGAGTCTCCCTCCCTATAAATAAAACGATTAAAAGAAAAAAGGGGTCTGGGGGATTGCCCCCAGGGTTTTGCT
>JADGCQ010000023.1:12805-39485 GCA_015228925.1 Magnetococcales bacterium
ATTTGCATTGTGTTTGCCTTCTTTCGCAAAAACCGCGAAAGAAGGCAAACCAAGGCGCGCGCCTGCGCATTTTTCCCTTTAAAAGAAAAGGCACGGGAAAAATGCTTCGGGATAAAGGGCGCGTAAAAGTCAAAAGCAAAAGCAAAATCAAAAACAAAATCAAAATCAAAAGCAAAATCAAAAGCAAAAGCAAAAGCAAAATCAAAAGCAAAATCAAAAGCAAAATCAAAAGCAAAACCCTGGGGGCAATCCCCCAGACCCCTTTTTTCTTTTAATAATTTTCTAGGGGTGACCCAAACTTTGAGCCAATCGCTCACTGTTGAGTACCCTGTCCGCCACCGAAACACCACCCATATAATTGCCACAAAGATAAAGACCTTGCCAAGATGCCAGGGCTTGTCGTATCTGATCCAATCGTTGCATGTGTCCCATGGCATATTGGGCAATGGCCCGCTCATACCGGGTAATCCGAACAAATCCAGGAGATGCCCCAATCCCCAAAACACCCCGCAATCCTCCCATGGCCCCCGCCACCAAAGCATCATCACCCTGAGCAACCGTCGTCGGATGCCGCGTCCCACCCATAAAAGCGGTCAAAATCACCCGATCCAACCCAGCACGCCCCGGAAAAAGGGTAGAAGAAAACAAACATCCCAAAAGATCCAACCCCTCCCGGCCCGGCAACAAAAATCCAAAACCATCCAAAAGATGTTTAACCTGACTCCGATCAAACCCCAATGCCATGGAAACCACCGGGGCATGATGAATACCCGCCAAATGCTGCGCAGCCACTCCAGACAATGATTCTAACAACGGTGCCGCCGCAAACGCAGGAATAGCCAAAAACAACCAATCACCGGTCTCCCGAACACCGCCCCCCCCATCCACCTGCCATCCCCCCTGGGGCATCGCCGTCAGCCGCTCCACAGTCACCCCAGTCATAACCCGAACTTGGCTGGAATCCGATTCCATCAATCGGGTACGCAGTGCCGTGATCAAACTTTCCATGCCGTTCTCAAAAGAAATCAGCCGACCCTTGGGCATCCCGGTAACACGACCTTTTTTCCGCATAGCATAAGCCCCGCGAATCAACGATCCATAGCGTTCTTCCAAAGCATAAATCTTCGGTGTGGCAGCCCGAATGGAAAGCACTTGTGGATCACCCGCATAAACACCGGAAATAAAAGGATCAACCGCCCAATGGAGAAATTCCGGCCCCAGTCTGCGGCTGACAAAAGCACCGACCGACTCTTCCGCCTCCGCCTTGGACCAAAACGGTTCCAAAAGCAGCCTCAACTTGGCCGACGGTGAAAATAAAGGGGTTTGTAAAAATTCCCATGGAGAGGTCGGCAAGGGTAACAATCGCCCCGATTTTTGCACATACCGCCTGGAAGCCTTTTCATTGGCCACCTGGGGGACCAAACCGACTTGTGCCATAACCCGACCCAAGGCATCCGACGCATCCCCCGGCTTTTGCAACGTGGAATTGGGACCATGCTCCACCAAAAACCCTTCCGACTGCGAGGAGCGGATGACCCCACCCACACGAGGCTCTTTTTCCAACAACGTCACCGCGACACCCGCCTGCCGCAAAAAGAAAGCAAGGGATAACCCAGAGATACCACCACCAACAATGATTGCACGTTTGCTGGTCATAGGGTTTTGGAAAAACTTTTTTGGATGGATCCGTGCGTCAAATGCCAATCAAAAACCATACAGATGTTACGAATCATCAACTTACCCACCGGCATCACCTCCAGGCCACCGTCGGTGAATGATAACAATCCATCGGCCACCAAAGGTTGCAGTGCCTGCAATTCTTCCCGAAAATAGTCCGCGAACACCACCCCAAACCGGGTTTCAATGTCGGCAAAATCGAGAGCAAACCGACAAATCAAGCGGTTGATGACCGCATTGCGAATTTGATCGTCACGGCTGCGTCGGAGTCCCCGAAAGATGGGAGAGTGACCCCGATTCACCGCATCACGATAGGTCTCCCATGTTTTATGATTCTGGGCAAAGACCTCCCCCACCTGGCTGATGGAAGAGACCCCCAAACCCAACAGATCACAATCGGCATGGGTGGTATAGCCCTGAAAATTGCGATGCAACATCCCCGCTTTTTGCGCCAAGGCCAGCTCATTGTCCGGTTTGGCAAAATGGTCCATACCGATATAGACATAACCCCGTTGCAACAACGTCTGTATGGTCATCTCCATGATTGCCAGTTTTTCCGCCGCCGATGGCAACTGTTCTGAATGAATCCGTCGCTGCGGAGTGAAATAGTGCGGCAGATGGGCATAATTGAAGATGGCCAGCCGGTCAGGATCCAGTTCGTCCAAAACCTCCGTCAAACTTGCCCCGAATGATGCACTCGTCTGCAATGGCAGGCCGTAGATCAAGTCCAGATTGATGGAGTGAAATCCAGCGGACCGGGCCTCGGCCACCACCCGTCGATTCAATTCCATGGGTTGAATACGATTGACCGCCCGCTGTACCCTGGGATCGGTATCCTGAACGCCAAAAGAGATCCGATTGAATCCCATCCCCCGCAAGCGATCGATAGCCCCCGGCGGCACCTCCCGCGGATCGATTTCAATCCCATATTCGCCGGTATCATCCGAGAAAAGATTGAAATGGCGTCGCAACTGTTGAAACAAGGACGCCATCTCCTCCAGGGAAAGAAAAGTCGGAGTCCCCCCCCCCAGATGCAACTGTTTGACCGGCCTCTCCCCCGAAATCCATCGACCCACCAGCGCGATTTCTCGAAAGAGCAATTCCAGGTAAACCGCCGCCTGGGTTCGATCTTTGGTGACCAGTTTGTTACACGCACAATAAAAACAAACCGTGTCACAAAATGGAATGTGAACATAAAGCGAAACGGGCCGATGTGGCGTTTCCAACTGCACCCGCGCCACCTCGGCAATCATTTCGTCCGCTGCAAAAGGTTCGATAAAACAAGGGGCGGTGGGATAAGAGGTATAACGGGGACCGGAGACATCATATTTTCCGATCAGGTCAAGATTGAAGGCGACCGACGGTCGTTCTGGTGATTGATTTGTCACGGTGGTGACTCGATTCCATGGGAAAGGGTGAAAGGGATGCAACTTCCAGCAACCAAGGTTTCCTCGAAGACATTACGACAAATGCATCCAATCCGGGAAGAGCCACACAACATTTTACACTTTTTTGATCATCTGATTGCAACCTGATGGCTTTCAGTCCGTGAATATGTTATCGAAATGTGGCATACTGCGATGTGACGGTCAACCCAAACGGGCCTACGGTACCCGGTGCGGTAGATGTTCGTCACGGTAACATTACTCTGATGCATGGTCATCCAATGAAAACTTCATCCAATCGCGAACAGCAATTATTTTTGGTAACGGGCGGGGCCATCCTTTTTTTGATCCTGGCGGTGGTCGTTTTCAATATGATCAGCACCCCCAGCGCAGTCCCTGAAAAACATGTCGAGCCGGTTTCCAAAGTTTTGACGGCAGAATCACAGACTGCCGAAGCCACCCAAGAGCCCCATGATGCCTGGAAGATCAACATCGGTCCAGGGGTCAACCCACCGGCTCCGCAGAGCCAGGATAATACCGTCTATCTGACTCCGAGAGAAATTCAAACGCCTACCCAAGCGCAAGCCGAACCTGATCCCGCCACAGCACCCACCACGGCAATAGACCCCCTCGGCAAATCCAGGCAGATGCTTGAATCCACCCCCGTGGCTGCCAATGCAGAACCCAAGGCCACGGCACCCGCGCCCAAAACGCCACCCATGGAACCCAAAGCCACGGCACCCGCACCCAAAACGCCGCCCGCCACCAATCACGCTGCCGCCGTTCCGGCCCCAACGCGACCAGAACCGGAAGCCCGGCACCAAGCAGAAAAGCCGGTCGCCGAAAAACCGATCAATAAACAACAACCCGCACCCGTTAAAGTGGTGAAGGCTCCAGAGAAGCCTGTCCCCCCACCCGAACCGCCAAAGGCCGCGCAGGCACCCAAAACCGACTATTCCGAGGCCATCGCCCAAGTGATTGCCAAGCAGTTCAATCCATCGGAGACCGCCGCTGCCAAGCGGACCGTGCCATCCAAACAACAAACCCCTGAGGTGTCCAAACCCCCCGCAACATCCTCCTCTGGGTCGAGCTATCAGATACAGATTGCTTCGTTCTCCACCCCCGATAAAGCCAAAGCGTTGGCGGATCGCGTCGGTGCCGTCGTTTTCCAAGGCCGCCGCATGCCCGTCAATCAATCCAGCACCACCGTCAACGGCAAGTCTTTTTTTCGTGTGCGTGCCGGTCCCTTTGTCAATCGGAACAACGCAGAGGCGGCCCTTCAGGCCCTCAGCCAAAAAGCGGGCATCAGCGGTTCCATCCAGGCGCAGGATTGAGTCCTCATGACTCAGTTGCAAGTCGTCGATATTGCCCATCGTTTTGGCCGAAGGGGGGTTTTGCGTGGCGTCAATCTTCGGGTTGGTACCGGCGAATGTGCCGTCCTTTACGGGGCCAACGGTTCGGGAAAATCGACCCTGTTGTCCCTGTTGGCAACACGGTTGCGGATTCAGCAAGGCCAGTGCTTCCTGGGTGACCTGGATATTCAAAAACATGCCGAGATGGCCCGTCAACGGATCATCCTGATTGGGCACCACAGCCATCTTTATGGCCATCTGACCCCATTGGAGAACCTAATTTTTTTCCGCGATATCTATCGACTCGACACCACGCAGGATCTCCTTGTCCAAGCCATCACCACAGTGGGTCTCGCCCCCTTCATCCAACAACCCATCCGCTGGTTTTCCGCCGGGATGAAAAAACGGTTATCTCTGGCCCGCATCCTGGTCAGCCATCCCGACGTGTTGCTCCTGGACGAACCTTATTCGGCACTGGATCATGCGGGAGTCGTGTGGATCAACACCGTCATCGACACCTTCCAAAAACAGGGCGGATTGGTCGTCATGGCCAGTCATGACCCTGAGCGCGTCGCCGCCCTGGATCACACCCCGTGGCGATTGGATGCGGGAATATTGCAACCATGGGTGGAGTCCAACCGGTGTTAAAAGCGATCTATCGATTGGCATGGAAAGATGTCATGGCCGATTTTCGCCATCGCTCCACCTTTTCTTCCATGCTGTTTTTTTCCGTAGCGGTCCTGCTGGTTTTCCAAGCCGCTTTTGAACCCGATCCGCGTGAAGCCCAACGGCTCGTGCCAGGCTTATTGTGGACGACGGTTCTGTTCACCACCATCATGGGTTTGGGACGGGTGTTTCAGTCCGAGGAGGAAAACGGTGCTTTTGAGGGGTTGATGTTGGCCCCCCTCCCGCGAGGAGCCATTTTTTTTGGCAAATGGCTGGGCAATCTGGCACTCTCCCTCATGGTCATGGTGATGCTTGTCCCTTTGACCTTGATCCTGTTCAATGTCACACTCTGGTCCCGTGTGCCGATGCTTTTGTTTTTGCTTTTTTTGGGAACCATGGGACTCACCGCGCTCGGCGTCCTTTTGGCCGCCATGACCCAGACCGCCAGATCCCGTGAAACCCTTCTGGCCCTCCTGCTCCTGCCTCTGGTATCGCCCCTGCTCATCGCCGGAGTCCAGGCCATGGCGGTCGTGATCACCTCAGGCGATCTCAGTGGGCCATGGTTAAACCTGCTATTAATCTTCGACGCCATCTACCTGGCCCTGGCACCGTGGGGCTTCGGGTGGCTGGTAGAGGAATGATGACGATGAAACGATTATTTGCCCTCAACCGTTGGCTGGGCTGGCTTACCCTGTCACTCCTGGCAGCGGCACTTTGGCTGGTGTTCACCGCTCCGTTGGATTATCAACAGGGCAACTCGGTACGTATCCTTTATATGCATGTCCCTTCCGCCAAAATGGCCCTGTTTGTTTATATTGCCCTCACCGTGTTCAGTGCTTGGCACCTTTGGAAAAAAAGTGAGACCGCCGACATTCTCGCCGAAGCCTCCGCCCCGGTCGGTGCCGCCTTTGCCTTGGTCACACTGGTATCGGGATCCATCTGGGGCAAGCCCATGTGGGGTACTTGGTGGGCCTGGGATGCCCGTCTGACCTCCATGTTGGTCCTTTTGATCCTCTATATGGGTATCATCGCCCTCAGGAACGGCATCGATGACCCCATCAAAGGGGGCCGCGCCACCGCTATCCTGGCGATTTTTGGTGCCATTGATCTACCGATCATCCATTTTTCCGTCTCATGGTGGCGCACCCTCCACCAACCGCCATCCTTTGGCCAAGCCTCGACGGGATCCACCATCACCGGCCCGCTCCTGCCACCGTTGGTTTGGATGTCCGTCGCTTTTATCTTTTTGGGTACCTATCTTGTCATCCTCAAAGCACGGGAAATCCGTGGACGGAGAATTTTAGAAAACCTTGAAACCGAAAGAACCTCCCATGCCTGATTATTCCGTCTATGTCATCGCCGTCTATGCATTGGCCACCCTGGTTTATGGGGGGATAACCCTGTCGAGTTGGCGTGCCATCAAAGGCATCGAAACCCGCATCGCACAACAAAAAAATATGCCGCTTGAGAAAAAATATCATTAAGGACGGCCACCATGGCATACATCATCGATGGAAAAAAAATCGCTGCGGAATTTCGCGCTCAATTGGCGTTGGATGTTGCATCTTTGACGCAAACCCGAAACATCACTCCGGGTTTGGCCGTGGTCCTTGTCGGCAATAATCCTGCCTCGGAAGTGTATGTGCGCATGAAGAAAAAAGCCTGTGCTGACGTTGGTATCGCCTCATTTTCCCATGAATTGCCCATCGACACGACCGAGGATGACTTGCTGGCACTGGTGAATCGACTGAACCATGATCCCAATGTTCATGGCATTCTGGTCCAATTACCCCTCCCACCCCAGATTCATGAATCACGGATTATCCAGGCGATTTCTCCGAGAAAGGATGTGGATGGTTTTCACCCTGAAAATGTTGGGCTGCTCGCCACAGGGAGTCCTGGATTGCGCCCCTGCACACCCTTGGGGATCATGGCACTCATCGCAAAATCGGGCATGGACCCCGCTGGAAAACATGCCGTTATCATAGGTCGCTCCAATATTGTCGGTAAACCCGTGGCCCTGATGTTGCTACAAGCACACGCCACAGTCACCATCTGCCACTCCCGAACCCACCATTTGCAACAAGTGATATCCAGTGGCGATATCGTCGTTGCCGCCATCGGACGCCCCCGCTTTTTGGGAAAAGAGGCTATCCAGGAAGGTGCCGTTGTCATCGATGTTGGCACCAACCGCCTGGAAGATGGCACCCTCTGCGGAGACTGCGATTTTGAAGCCATCAAACATAAAGCCAGTGCCATAACACCCTCCCCAGGGGGCGTCGGACCCATGACGATCGCTATGCTGCTGGCCAATACCATCCAGGCAGCACAACAATCGTAACAATCCCCATGTTTCCCCCTTCACCTCCAAAGGGTAATCTGTTATATTTCGCCCCCACTTGACCCTTGCGGGGCGGTGCATGGGAGATACTATACCCCCTCTCGTTCGGGTTGCCACCCTCGAAAAAAATACGCGAGGGGGTTTCTATTTTTGACTTTCACTAATTTTTTATCTATCATCAGATCAACCATGTATTGGCATCTGAATGCTTGTCCCATGACATCCCTGGCCCGTGGCCGCCCCCCGGCGCATTGTCCATGCGGTCAGAGATCAAAACCAGGAGTCCGTGTACCATGTCCGCCATCGGTGAATTGTCCAATCCCATTTTGCAACAGTTTCATGGTCCAACCCTGAACTTTTTCTCCGGTAACCTGGGACAATTGGCACAGGGAACCAAGGACACCAACAATGCCGCTCGGATCACACCCCCCAAAGAAGCGGCACAAATTCAACAAAACAGTCGTGATCCCAGAACCACCCCGCCCAAACTGGCCGGCCAAACCCGTGAGGCCAGCCGTGATGCCCATTTCACCCCGGATCAAAATTCTAAGGAAATTAGTGCCAATGCCCGATCAGCCCGCAATCCCCCTGCGGTTCCTGGTGGTGCCCATCTGGGCAGCGTGGATATCATGGCCTGAGAAAAGTGACTCAATTCATGCCTTTCGCCCGAGGATCGTGCTGGATCGGCCCTCCCCCGGGTCGTTTTGCCAGTCTTGTTTGTCACTTGGCTTTCAGTCGGTAGTCCGTTAAAAACTTATCTTGTAAAAGAACCGGAAAAAGGGTCGTGACCGGGTGGATGGTCTGTTATTGATGCTCAATCCGTTGCCAAACCATCCACTGGAAGGTTATCCTGATTCTCCCAGCCACCAACCAGAAAAAGCATGAATACATGGAAGTCACAATAGAAGAGAAAGCGACCTTTGACCGGGAAATCAAGTTTGTCCTCAGTGCTGCCGAAGTGGATCAGCGGATGGACCAGGAACTTGCTCAATTGGCGACGACGGTGCGCCTGCCAGGTTTTCGTCCTGGGAAAGTTCCCCGAAAAGTTTTGGAGGCCCGATTCAAGGAACACATTTCCGGGATCATCGCCGATCATGTTTTTCGGGAATCCTACCACAAAACATTGACGGACCATGAACTCAATCCTGTGGACCAGCCCAAAGTCGTCATAGGCAGTCTGGAACGGGGCAAAGATTTTACGCTGTGCGCCACCATTCAGGTGTTCCCCAAAGTAGAACCCACAGGTTACACCGGCTTGCAATTGACCCAGGCCAAGGTTGAGATCACCGAGGACGATATCAACAAAGTCATCGAGGAAATCCGTAAAGGGAATGCTCGCTTTGAGGTTTCAGCCGGACGCTCGGCGGAAAAAGGTGATCAGGTCGTCATGGATTTTGAAGGTTTTGTCGATGGCACGGCATTTGCCGGAGGCAAGGCGGAAAAATATGTCCTTGAACTGGGAAGCAATCATTTTATTCCTGGTTTTGAAGATCAGCTCCTGTCTGCCAAGGGAGGCGACAACCTGGAGGTGAAAGTCACCTTTCCCGCCGACTACGGCAATACAGATCTCGCTGGCAAGGAAGCCCTGTTTCAATGCATGATCCACGAGGTCCGCGCGCGCATACTTCCAGAACTGGATGATGCGTTGGCCAAGTTGGCTGGTGTCAGTGAAGGGGGAGTCGAAGGACTACGCACTATGGTTCGTAGCCGTCTGGAAAAAGATGTCGCTATCAAGATTGAAAAACGGGTGGAAAAGTCCATTTATGAGGCTTTGTTGCAAGCCAACCCCTTTGAAATTCCTGATCGTTTGGAACAACACCAACAGCAGATCATGTTGGCGCAAATGAAACGGGACTATCAAGCCAGAGGGATTGACGTGGCAAAGATGGGAATCGATGACAATCAATGGCTCAAACTGTTTGGTCAATCGGCAGGCGAGCAGGTGCGCATCGACCTATTGCTGGCGAGCATTGCGGATAAAGAAAATATCCAGGTGGATGATGGGCGCATCGATGAAAAGCTTGACGAGATGACCATGGGGTTTGGTGAACGCGCTGCTGAGGTCAAACGGATGGTGCGGCAAAATGAGGAGAAGATGGAAAGCCTCAGAAGCACGGTGTTGCAAGCGTCGGTCGTTGAATGGATTATCAAAAACAGCACCGTCACCCAACAGCCACTCAGTCTGGATGCGTTGATCAAGAGCAATGATGAAACGGGAAGATAATTCCCGTTTAACACCTTCGATCCTGGGTTGCGATGGTCTTTTCTGCCGGTTGCCCCCAGAGTGATGTGCATTCGCCCTGGCCTATAGCCGGGAAACAACGCACAATGGAAGAATGTGGATTTTGGTTTGAATCCTGCATCTGGGAACAAAGAGGTGATGGATGAATCTGGTACCCATGGTGGTAGAAACCACCAATCGCGGCGAGCGTGCCTACGACATTTTTTCGCGGCTCCTTAAGGAACGCTTGATTTTTCTGATTGGCACCATCGACGATAATGCTGCCAATTTGGTGATTGCACAACTGCTGTTTCTTGAATCGGAGAATCCAGAAAAAGATATCCACCTGTATATCAACTCTCCAGGTGGGCACGTTACGGCGGGGCTAGCCATCTATGACACCATGCAGTTCATCCGCCCCAACATCAGCACCTTATGTCTGGGACAGGCTGCCAGTATGGGAGCGGTGTTGCTGGCCGCCGGGACTCCGGGGAAACGTTTGGTTCTGCCCAATTCGCGCGTCATGATTCATCAACCTCTGGGAGGGTATCAGGGGCAGGCGACCGAGATTGAGATTCACGCCAGGGAAATGGCCAAGGTGCGGGAACGGTTGAACGGTATTTTGGTCAAACATACCGGCCAGCCCGCACGGCGCATCGTCAAGGACACGGAGCGGGATTATTTTCTCAGCGCACAGGAGGCCTGCGAATACGGGCTGGTGGACAAAGTCATTGAAAAAAGGGAGACACCGCCGGACAAGTGATTCGGATGTGTCTTCTCTCGAACCCCTGCAAAAAGGGAATTCGGCACTTTCAGATCGAGAGAAACCATGGCAAAAAAAAGATCGGAATCAGGAAGCGTTCTTCATTGTTCCTTCTGTGGCAAGACACAGCATGAGGTACGCAAGCTTATCGCTGGACCGTCGGTCTTCATCTGCAACGAGTGCGTAGACCTTTGCCAGGATATCATCAAGGAGGAAAAAGGTGCTGATCCCGAGGGGAAGAAGAAAGACGGGATCCCTACGCCGCAGGAGATCAAAGATATCCTGGATGAACACGTCATTGGGCAGGACCATGCCAAGAAGGTGTTGTCCGTGGCGGTTTACAACCACTATAAAAGGTTGGGTGCCGGTAGCAGCGGCAAGGATGAAGTCGAGATTGCCAAATCCAATATTTTGCTTGTCGGACCTACGGGTTCGGGCAAGACTCTTTTGGCGCAAACCTTGGCCCGCATTCTTGATGTCCCCTTCACCATCACCGATGCCACGACGTTGACGGAGGCCGGTTACGTTGGTGAAGATGTCGAGAACATCATCTTGCGGTTGCTTCAGGCCGCCGACAATGATGTTGAAAAGGCGCAAAAAGGGATTGTCTTCATCGATGAGATTGATAAAATTTCACGGAAGTCGGACAATCCCTCGATCACTCGGGATGTATCGGGCGAAGGTGTGCAACAAGCCCTGCTGAAGATCATCGAGGGGACGATTGCCAACGTCCCCCCCCAGGGAGGTCGGAAGCATCCGCAGCAGGAATATCTCCAAGTGGACACCACCAACATTTTGGTCATCTGCGGAGGGGCTTTCAATGGGCTGGGCAAGGTCATTGAGCGACGCTCCAACAAGCATCATGGGATTGGATTTGGCGCAGAGGTCAAATTTACCGCCAATGACCGAGAGATCAATGATTTGCTTCCCCTGCTTGAACCGGAGGATCTGATACAATTTGGCTTGATCCCTGAGTTTGTCGGAAGACTTCCGGTTATTGCCACATTGTCGGATTTGGATGAGGCGCAATTGATTCGGATCTTGGAAGAACCTAAGAGTGCCTTGATCAAGCAGTATCGGAAATTGTTGGAATTGGAGGGGGTACGGCTGACCTTTACGGCGGAGGCGGTCAAAGCGGTTGCGACCAAAGCGGTGAAGCTTAAGACGGGTGCCCGGGGTTTGCGCGCCATTTTAGAGACTGTATTGCTTGATGTCATGTACAACATACCCTCGCTGCCCGATGTTCGGGAAGTGGTGGTCAATCAAGAAGCCATCGAAAACAAAGCCGAGCCTTTGCTGATCTACGAAGAGCGACAGATAGGGGCTCAAGCTTGAGAAAGGCCACATCATGACCACATCATCAGACACTTCAGCAAACACCGTCAAGATTGCGGCTTTGCCGCTTCGCGATATTGTTGTTTTTCCGCAAATGATCGTCCCTTTGTTCGTGGGCCGGGAACGCTCGATCCGTGCCTTGAATGCGGTGACCGCCAGAGAGGAAGACCGAAAGATCTTGCTGGTTACCCAGAGAAACCCTGCCACGGATAGTCCTGAAGAGGCGGATATTTACGATATCGGCGTCGAGGGATCCATTTTACAGGTACTCAAACTGCCGGACAATACGGTCAAGGTTTTGGTGGAAGGGGGACGGCGGATGCGCATTACGCGCTACCTGCAAAGCGATCCTTATTTTCAGGTAGAAGCGGAGTATGTCCCGACGCTTGATGGCAACCTGACGGAAGCGCGTGCGATCATGCGCACGGTGGTTGCGCAGTTTGAAGCCTATGCCAAACTCAACAAAAAGCTGGCTCCAGAGGTACTGATGACGTTTCAGTCTTTGGAAGATCCAGAACGTCTGGCCGACATTGCCGCCACGCACATCAATCTTAAAGTCCCCGACAAACAGGAACTCCTGGAACTGAGTACAGTCTATGACCGTTTGGAACGGCTTCTTCTTGCGTTGGAACAGGAGATTGATGTTTTACAGGTAGAAAAGCGGGTTCGGGGCCGTGTCAAACGCCAGATGGAAAAAAGTCACCGGGACTATTATCTGAATGAGCAGATGAAGGCGATTCAGAAGGAATTGGGGGACCGTGACGATGAAAAAGATGAGTTGAATGAGCTGGCGGATCGCATCAACGAAGTGGGGATGACGGCGGAAGCCAAGACGAAAGCGGAAGCCGAACTGAAGAAACTCAAGCAAATGGCCCCGATGTCTGCGGAGGCCACGGTTGTACGCAATTATGTCGATTGGCTGGTTTCGCTGCCATGGGCCAAGTCAACGGAGCTTAAACACAACCTTAAGGAAGCGGAAGCGATTCTTGAGGAGGATCATTGGGGGTTGGAGAAGGTCAAGGAGCGCATTTTAGAGCAGTTGGCGGTACAGCAGAAAGTCAAAAAAATCAAAGGTCCGATTCTATGCCTTGTCGGTCCCCCTGGCGTTGGTAAGACTTCGCTGGCCAAATCCATTGCCCGCGCCTCTGGACGGGAATATGTTCGGATGTCTTTGGGTGGCATTCGTGATGAAGCGGAAATCAGGGGGCATCGTCGAACCTATATTGGCTCGTTGCCGGGCAAGATTATCCAGTCGATGAAAAAGGCGGGATCCAACAATCCTTTGTTTCTTTTGGATGAGATTGACAAGGTTGGTTCTGATTATCGCGGCGACCCCTCCTCGGCCCTGTTGGAGGTTTTGGATCCAGAGCAAAACAACACTTTCAATGATCATTACATGGAAGTGGATTATGATCTGTCCCAGGTGATGTTTTTGACCACCGCGAACAGTTTGAACATTCCCAGGCCTTTGCTGGATCGTATGGAGGTTATTCGTCTGGCGGGCTACACGGAGCAGGAGAAGCTGCGGATTGCGTTGCGGTATCTGATTCCGAAGCAGATGGAGGCCCATGGTCTTTCGGGGGGGGAATTTCGTCTGTCCGAAGGGGGTATTCTGGATATCATCCGCTATTACACACGAGAAGCGGGGGTCCGCAGCCTTGAGAGGGAGATTGCCAGCCTTTGTCGCAAGACGGCCAGGATTCTTTTGACCGATGCAAAACGCGAAGGTTTGAGCATTGGGGCCAAAAGTTTGGGGAAATATCTGGGGGTCAAGAAGTACCATTTTGGCTTGGCGGAGGAGACCGATTTGATTGGTGTCACCACCGGGTTGGCCTGGACCGAGGTTGGTGGGGAATTGCTTTCCATTGAGGCTTCGATTCTGGACGGGAAAGGCAAGCTGACCATTACCGGAAAGTTGGGCGATGTCATGCAGGAGTCTGCCCAGGCGGCCATGACTTATGCCCGCTCCCGTTCGCGGGATTGGGGGATGAAGACCGAAGATTTTTTCCAAAAACACGATTTTCACATTCACGTCCCTGAGGGGGCGACCCCTAAGGACGGTCCGTCGGCGGGGATCGCCATCACCACGACCATTGCTAGCATTCTCACGGGGATTCCGGTACGCAAGGATGTGGCGATGACGGGTGAAATTACACTTCGAGGACGTGTATTGGTGATTGGTGGCCTTAAAGAAAAACTTTTGGCTGCGCACCGTGCGGGGATCAAGCATGTTTTGATTCCAACGGAAAACGTCAAAGATCTCAAAGAGATCGCTCTGGCCATTCTCAAAGATATTGAGATCCATCCGGTCAGTCACATGGATGAAGTGTTAAAAATGGCTTTGGTACGGGAAATCAATGCGGTACAGGAGGGAGAATCGGAGGGGAAGGTCGCCCCGGCCATTCTGCCTGGGGATCTTACCCATGTGGAACCGATTTCCATAACACACTGAATGAAATGGGCTTGACACCGACTTGTCCCGATACTATATCAGGGTAAGTACATAAAGCCCTGTGGGCTTTGGTTCGGAATTTATCATTTGGATGCAACGGTGGGCTTCTTATCGACGGGGGCCATATAACTAGACGAAACCAAGGGGAGGGAAGTCCTTTGAACAAAACCGAGCTTGTTGATTCTGTAGCAGCGAAGACTCATTTAACCAAGGCTCAGTCAGCCGAAGCGATTGATGCTGTCCTCAGTGCCATCGAGGGGGCACTCAAGGCAGGCGATCAGGTCAGTTTGGTGGGGTTTGGCACCTTTACAGTTACGGAAAGGGCAGCGAGGACAGGGCGTAATCCGCGCACAGGTGCCGAGATTCAGATTCCCGCCGCCAAACAGCCCAAATTTCGTCCTGGCAAAGGGTTGAAGGATGCCGTAGCTTGATCATGCTTTGTTGTAGAGGGGTTGAGGTTCATTGACGGGGAGCCATGGGCGGATAGCTCAGCTGGGAGAGCATCGGCCTTACAAGCCGGGGGTCGCAGGTTCAAGCCCTGTTCCGCCTACCATTAGGAAAGAGGAAGGGTTTCGACTTTTTCACAAGATCCTGTCCTTTTAGATGATGTTTCACCTTGCAGTTTTCCGGGAGCAAAGGTACATTGTTGTTCTCACGAACGGGGGCGTAGTTCAGTTGGTTAGAATGCCGGCCTGTCACGCCGGAGGTCGCGGGTTCGAGCCCCGTCGCTCCCGCCACTCAGGATTGTTACATTAGGGTGGCGATTTTTTGGTTCAAAAAACAGGCGGACTTTGTAAAGTCCGCCTGTTTTTTTTTGTTCTACCTCAAGAAAAAAATAAAGGCAAATATCATGCTCTGTTGAAGGCGTTAAACATGGCATGATGCGTGGTATTTTTCGCAGAAGGCGCGAAAAATACCACGCTAAGGCGCGCGCCTGCGCATTTTTCCCTTTAAAAGAAAAGGCACGGGAAAAATGCTTCGGGAAAAGGGGCGCGTGAAAAACAAAGTCAAAAACAAAATCAAAATCAAAACCCTGGGGGCAATCCCCCAGACCCCTTTTTTCTTTTAATAATTTTCTAGGGTGTATCTCAAGTTATCGGATATCAATACGCCCTAATATCAAGGGATTCCAAATGCAATTGCCCTGCCAACACAAACAGGCACACCCAGGATGAACATAGGCATCCCCCTCGTTTTTCCAATATTCCGACTTGATAATCCGGCTTCAGGGGATAAACAGCGATTTTAAGGCGGGAATGACGGTCACGACAATGACCAGTGCCAACATCCACTTGATGATGGCCAATTCTTTGTCAAGCTTAGCGATATCGTCTTTTGTAGCCATGTCACGGCGCACCCGTTCGACATCGTATTGTGCCGCCAATCCCTTGGACTCCAAGGCTCTTGAAAGTGCGCGAGTCTGCGCTTTCGCCTGTTCATCGGGAATCCCGGCAGCCTTCAATTCTTCGGCAAATTCCAGGGTATCGAACGTGATCGTTGTCATATCTCCTTCTCCTTTCCTGAAAAGCATACCACACTGGAAATCCTCTTGACAGTGGAACGTTCCTGGACGTAGCTATAGATTTGAGGATATTGTCAAATTTTGAAGACTTCTCCCTGGGGGGATTGATCGTCTATAGTTTTTCCGGTTAGGGGGCGTCCATGGGTTTAGAGACCAAACCAAGTCGGTTCAGTCCTTTTGATTTTTTCCTCTTTAGCTCTCGTCTGGCGCGAGAAACGGAACTTCTCGGTACTTGGTTTTCCGAAAAACGCTTTCTTCATGACCAGGGGTGGGGGGGATTTGAACTGGAAGCTTGGCTGGTGGATTCTCACGGGATACCAGCCCCTCTGAACCAACCGTTCCTGGAACGGTTGGGCGATTATCCCCTGGTGCCGGAACTGTCGCTGTTCAATGTGGAGTTGAATACCCAGGAACGCCCCCTCAAAGGCGATGCCCTGCGCCAGATGCATGATTCCCTAGCCAATACCTGGTCTTTTTGTGATCAAACCGCCAGGGAAATGGAGATGGGCCTCATGATGATCGGGATCCTCCCCACGGTCACCTTTGCCGATCTCACCTCCCGCAATATGACCCCGTTGAGCCGCTACATGGCCTTGAACGAACAAGTCATCCGTATGCACGGAGACGCCCCGTTCGAGTTGAACATCGCCGGACGGGAACATTTGCGCCTGGAACATCCCGATATCCTGGTGGAAGCCGCCACCACATCGTTCCAAATTCACCTTCAGATCAACCAGGAAGATGCGGTACGGATTTATAATGCCGCCCTGATTGCATCGGCCCCCATGGTGGCCATCGCCGCCAATGCCCCATTCCTGTTCGGAAAATCGCTTTGGGATGAAACCCGCATCCCAGTCTTTGAACAGGCGGTCCCCCTCGGTCGGGATCGTGCCTTGAGCGGTCCCCTACCCCGCGTCGGCTTCGGTCACAGCTATGTCCGAGAATCGTTGATGGAACTTTTCCTGGAAAACCAACAATCCTTTCCACCGCTGCTCCCCATCGGCTCCAGTGACCGCCCGGAACACATGCATCATGTCCGTATGCACAATGGCACCATTTGGCGTTGGAACCGACCCTTGGTCGGTTTTGACGAGAGGGGACAACCCCACCTACGCCTGGAACACCGGGTCACCTCCGCCGGTCCCACCGTCGTGGATTGCATCGCCAACGCCGCCCTGTTCTACGGATTGGTCACCGCTCTGGCCACCCTCAAAACCCCACCGGAAAGCCTGATCCCCTTTTTTGAGGCCCAGTCGGGATTTTATCAAGCGGCGCGATACGGCCTGGACGCCCAATTGGTCTGGACCCAGGGCAATCGCGTCTCTCTGCGGAAACTTCTCTACCGCGAACTTCTCCCCCTGGCCCGCAAAGGATTGGACCACGCCGGACTGGACCGGGCCGACAGTGATGCCTTTCTTGGCATCATCGAAGGACGGTTGCAAACCGGTCAAAATGGTGCCACCTGGCAACGTGCCTACGTCAACCACCACGGCCCCGACATGAGTGCCCTGACTTTGGCCTATCTGCAAAGGCAACGCACCATGGAGCCGGTTCACACCTGGAAACTCTGATGCTCACCATCACCCACCATATCCCGGATGGCCTCCTCACCGCCTCGGCCACCCAGCTACACCAGATCCTCCCCGGCCCCACCCTGTGTCATCTCACGGGAAAAAACCCGCATCCACTGTTTATTTCGGTCCTGCTGCACGGCGATGAGACCACCGGGTTGCTCGCCGTGCAACAACTCTTGACCCAATATGCGCGGTACACACTGCCGCGATCCCTCTCCATTTTCATCGGTAACGTCGAAGCGGCCCGGTGGCAACGCCGTCGTTTGGACCATCAGCCCGATTACAACCGCATCTGGTGCGGCACTGGGGGAGACGAATTTTCCATGGCCAACGACATCCTCCGCGAAATGGCCCAGCGGCAGGTATTCGCCGCCATCGATATCCACAACAATTCCGCCGCCAACCCCGATTATGCCATGGTCCCCCGCCTGGATCCCCCCAGCATTGCCCTGGCACGAATGTTCAGCAATAAACTGGTTTTTTTTCTTCAACCCCATGCGGCGCAATCTTCCGCCTTCGGGGAACTCTGTCCGGCAGTCACCATCGAGTGTGGTACGCCGGGCCAGCGGGAGGGGGTGGAAAACAGCGTCCGTTTTCTCGATTGGATACTCAACCTAAAAGACCTCCCCCAAGATCCCGGTCCCATGGAAACGTTGAATCTTTATCGCATTGCCGCCACCATCAAAGTATCACCATCACACCCATTTGGTTTTGATCCCCAGGCGGCCCAGACCGTCTGTTTCATGGTGGACCCCGCACGCGATAATTTCCAGATGATGCCCCAGGGGACACTCTTTGCCGTCGGTTGTGATCCCAAACACCCCTGCCTGGAGGTCATCGACCCGGAGGGATACGATATCTTCGACCGTTTTTTTTCCCTGGAAGACTCAAAGCTAATCACCGCATCCTCTTTTGTGCCGGCCATGTTGACCATGAACCTTCAAATCATCCGCCAGGATTGTCTGGGATATATTCTTGAACAGGTCCGAAACCTCCCCATACCGGGGACCGGGATTGTGGACCAAAGAAAGGCCATCCATCCATGAACAACAGGATCCCAACCCCAGAACAAGAGTTAGAAAACCGTGAATGGCGCGAATCTTTGGAACATGTGTTCCGAGAATCGGGATCCGAACGGGTTGTGGCATTGCTGCACCTGCTTCAGGATCAGGCCCAGGCCCTAGGCGTCGGAGTCCCTTTTTCCGCCAACACCTCCTATACCAATACCATCTCTCCCCAAGAACAACCGCTGTTCCCAGGCAACCCCGACATGGAACGGCGCATTGAAAGCCTGATCCGCTGGAACGCCATGGCCATGGTGGTCCGTGCCAACCAGGAGGAGAGTGGCATTGGCGGTCATATCTCCACCTACGCCTCGGCAGCCACCCTGTACGAGGTGGGATTCAACCATTTTTTCCGTGGTCCCGATCACCCCTGTGGCGGCGACATGGTATTCGTCCAGGCCCACGCCGCACCCGGTATTTATGCACGGGCTTTTCTCGAAGGGCGTCTGGCGGAATTGGACTTGGCCAACTATCGGCGCGAATTGCGCGAGGGGGGTGGCTTACCCTCCTATCCACATCCCCGCCTGATGCCGCATTTCTGGCAGGTTCCCACCGCCTCCATGGGGTTGGGACCGATTGTAGCGATTTATCTGGCCCGTTTTCGCCGTTACCTGGAAGATCGTGGTCTCAAAGAACGGAACGATGCCAAAATCTGGTCTTTCATCGGCGATGGCGAAACCGATGAACCCGAAGCCCTGGGGGCGATTTCTCTGGCGGCGCGGGAAGGTTTGGATAACCTGGTTTTCGTCATCAACTGCAACCTGCAACGCCTGGACGGCCCCGTGCGCGGCAATGGTCGGATCATCCAGGAATTGGAAGCCAATTTTCGCGGGGTCGGTTGGCATGTCATCAAGGTAATCTGGGGTTCGGACTGGGATCCCCTGTTTGATCGCGATACGGAGGGGGTATTGCGGCAACGCCTGGGAGAACTGGTGGATGGCGAATATCAACGGTTGGCCATCGAATCGGGCGAGTATGTCCGCCGCAAGGTGTTTGGCGGCGATGAACGCTTGGAAAAGCTCGCGGCGCGTCTCTCCGACGAAGAATTACGCAAACTGAGCCGTGGCGGACATGATCGCAAAAAAGTTTTTGCCGCCTATCAGGCCGCCATGACCCATCGGGGGCGACCGACGGTCATCCTGGCCAAAACCATCAAAGGGTACGGCATGGGGCCTGCTGGGGAATCGATGAACATCACCCATACCCAGAAACAACTCTCCATCGCCGATGTTCAGCGGTTTCGCGCCCGTTTTGACCTGCCGTTTTCCGATGAGGATGCGGCACGCACCCCCTTTTTCAAGCCCTCCGAAACCACCGAAGAGATGCGTTATCTCAAGCAGCAACGGGAAAATCTGGGGGGGAGCCTTCCGTTACGCCGCACCCCGGCGGCCCCCATTGAAATGCCCGACGCCACCCTTTTTTCCGAGTATCAAAACGGAACCGGGGATCATGCCATCTCCACCACCATGGCGTTTGTCCGTTTGTTGGGTCGATTATTGCGGGAGAAGGGGGTTGGACCACGCATTGTCCCGATTGTCTCCGACGAGGCCCGCACTTTTGGCATGGAAGCGTTGTTCCGGCAGTGTGGCATTTATGCCCATGGGGGACAACTTTATGAGCCGGTGGATTCCAAAACCCTCCTCTATTACAAGGAGGCCCGCGACGGGCAGATTCTTGAAGAGGGGATCACCGAAGCGGGGGCGATGGGATCCTTTATTGCCGCCGGTACTTCCTTTGCCAATTTTGGCGTCACCATGGTCCCGTTTTTCATCTACTATTCGATGTTTGGCTTTCAGCGGGTGGGTGATTTAATCTGGGCGGGGACCGATATGGGGGCACGGGGATTTTTAATCGGTGCCACGGCGGGACGCACCACCCTGGCGGGAGAAGGGTTACAGCATCAGGATGGGGCCAGCCATCTGCTGGCACTCTCGGTCCCCACGGTTCGGGCTTATGATCCCGCTTTTGCGTTTGAGTTGGAGGTTATCATTCAGGAGGGGATGCAACGGATGTTTGTGGAACGGGCCGATTGTTTCTACTACATCACCGTCATGAACGAAAACTATCGCCAGCCGCCCATGCCCGAAGGGGTCAGGGAGGGGATATTGCGGGGAATGTATCTCTTTCGCCCGTCTCCCATCCCGGAAGGGAGGCACCCTGTGCATCTTTTGGGCAGCGGTGCCATTTTGAACGAGGTATTGGCGGCGCAGGAGCTATTGGCAGGGTATGGCGTTGGGGCGTTGGCGTGGTCGGTGACCAGCTACAAGGAGTTACGCCGTGACGCCATGGAGGCAGATCGTTACAACCGTATGCATCCCCAGGAGACGCCACGCATCCCCTATGTGACCCAATGCCTGGAAGGGCAACCTGCGCCGGTGGTTGCCGCCACCGATTATGTCACCGCCCTACCCGATGCGGTAGCACGCTGGGTGAAACATGGTTGGAGCAGTTTGGGAACGGACGGCTTTGGCCGCAGTGACAGCCGGGCATCGTTGCGGGAGTTTTTTGAGGTAGACCGCCATTTTATCGCCCTGGCGGCCCTGGAAAGTTTGCATCATCGGGGGACCATCGCCTTGGAGACGGTCATGCGGGCATTTCAAGATTTTGGGATAGACGCCGACAAACCCCATCCCATTACCGTTCCCGGAGATTATTGGCGCGACCGGAGAAAAAAGGGAACCCCATAGATGACGCCATCAGGATGGTACAATGAAGCGTGGAAGGAGACGGTACAAAAACGCGCCGTGGACCTTGAGGAGGGACGCACCACCAGTATCCCATGGGCTGAGGCCAGAGAACGCCTGGAACATGTCGCCAAGCTTGATTTCAGGTTCGATCACGACACCAGCCCCAGAAACAAATAACCCCGTTCGAGGCCTTTCAGCGTGTCGGACGGGGAGCAAATGTCGGGCAATTGTAGGACACCGTTTTTTATCTGTCCACAACAATGCAAGACAATATCCAGAAAAATCCGAACAAATTTCCAGGTTCCGCAAACGGTCTACCAACTCAACCTGGGACCATATTACCGTTTTCCCCATTGCAATCATTAATAATTTTAATATTGCCTCCTGCCCCCGATTCGGGCATAATTCGGGGGAATGGAAATCTGAAAGAACTGATCATCACATTCAAACACTGAAGTACGTTGCTCCTCCGCTGGTGGCAGGTTTTTTGTCAAATGGTTCTTTGCTTGGGTACGCCGTGGGTGAGGGAGAATTGCTATGACGACGATGACGTTTGATACACATCAATACATCAAAACACTCAAAGCCGCCGGGTTTGAAGAAAAGCAGGCGGAAGCGTTGGCTGAGACGCAAACGGACTTTATGGAACAGATACAGGAGTCTGCGATCAAAACGTTGGCCACAAAGGCCGATATGGAAGCCACAAGGGCCGACCTGAAATTGGCAATCTCTGAACTCAAAGCCGAAACCATCAAGTGGATGTTTGGCGTCGCAACAGGACAAGCCATGTTCATTATCGCCATCCTCAAAATGTTCCCATCGCACTGATTGCCTTCCCCCCCAACCAAAATCACCGATCACCCGTCACCGCAACCGATTGGTCGCTGACAACGCGCAAAAATCGAATCCCATCGGGGAGAAATCTGTCCCCATAAATCATCAACACCATCACAACCACCACACCCAAAACCAATTTGCGCAGTAAATCCATCAACGAATACATCATGATCACCCTCCCTCAGTCGTTCGCCATGTTCACGATTGAAACCCGCCCAGCGAATCATTCATTGCTCATAAAAGAGCAGAAAACATACCAAGGAGAATCACCCCATAACCCTGACGAAAAAACGATCCATTGACTGTCAAAATTAATAAGAAAAAATGGAGCTTCTTGTTTAAAATCAAAACCCTGGGGGCAATCCCCCAGACCCCTTTTTTCTTTTAATAATTTTCTAAGAATATGTAAAAATAGTTTTCAAATTAATTTATTTTTTACAGTTGTAAATTTTTATTGACACAGACAAAAACCCCCAGGCTCAAACAGCCTGGGGGTCATGATCTTACAGTCCAAGGTCTAGCCGCACCCTGTCATACGGCTCAGGGTTGTCCCATGGCCAAGTTGTAAAACGCCTTGGCTCCCGCATAACGGGCTTGGGCACCCAATTCCTCTTCAATGCGAATCAACTGGTTGTACTTGGCAATCCGGTCGGAACGGTTCATAGAACCCGTCTTGATCTGACCCGCATTCGTCCCCACCGCAATGTCGGCGATGGTGGCATCTTCCGTTTCACCGGAACGGTGAGAGATCACACAAGTATAATTGGCCCGTTGTGCCATCTGCACCGCATCCATGGTCTCGGTCAAAGTACCAATCTGGTTGACCTTCACCAAAATGGAGTTGGCAATCCCTTCACGAACACCCTTGGCCAAAATCTTGGGATTGGTCACAAACAAATCATCACCCACCAACTGAATCTTGTTGCCCAACGCCTTGGTCATCTTGCCCCAACCATTCCAATCGTTTTGGTCAAACGCATCTTCAATGGAAATAATCGGATATTTTTTGGCCAAATCCTCGTAGAAACCAACCATCTCGTCCACGTTGAACTTCCGCCCTTCACCAGACAAATTATAAATGCCCGTCCCCTTGTCGTAAAACTCGGACGAGGCGCAGTCCAAGCCCAACATGATGTCTTCACCAGGCTTATAACCCGCCTTGACAATGGCTTCCATGATCACCTTGAGGGCCTCTTCATTGGAAGTCAGGTTGGGGGCAAACCCACCTTCATCACCCACTGCCGTGTTGAGCTTCAACCCTTGGAGAACTTTTTTCAGGTTGTGGAATACCTCGGCACCCATCCGCACCGCCTCGGCAACCGACTTGGCCGACACCGGCAATACCATGAATTCTTGAATATCCACGTTGTTGTCGGCATGTGCGCCACCGTTGATGATGTTCATCATCGGAACCGGCAATACATGGGCGTTGATCCCACCCAGATACCGATACAACGGTTGACCCGTCGCCGCCGCACCCGCTTTGGCAACCGCCATGGAAACACCCAGAATGGCATTGGCACCCATACGGGATTTGCCGTCGGTACCGTCCACTTCCATCATCCGCGCATCAACACCACGTTGGTCGGTGGCACTCATACCGATGACCGCCTTGGCCAACTCACCATTGACCGCCGAAACCGCCTTCAGCACCCCTTTGCCCAAATAACGGCTCTTGTCACCATCGCGCAATTCCAACGCTTCACGCTCGCCGGTGGAGGCTCCAGACGGCACCGCCGCACGGCCCATGGCACCGCTCTTGGTGACAACATCCACTTCAACGGTGGGATTGCCACGGGAATCAACGATTTCTCTACCTTTGACATGTACGATTTCATTCATGTTCAAGCGTCCTTCTCCATATTAGGTCGGGTTTACGTGCCGCACGGGTATCGTCCAGCCTTCCAAGCCCCCCACCGGGTACGGGAACATGATGGGGAGCTAATTTAACACAATCAGGATCGGTCTCAGCCTCTTTGCGAATCGCCAACAGCGCATCCGCAAAACGATCCAGTTCTTCCTTTGTTTCCGTCTCAGTCGGTTCAATCAACAAACATTCCGGCACCAACATGGGAAAATAAACCGTCGGCGCGTAAAAGCCATAATCCAACAACCGCTTCGCAAAATCCAGGGCTGACACGCCCCACTGCTCCGATTCACGTTTCAGCGTGATAATAAACTCATGCGTCGCCCGACGATGGGGATAGGCCAACTGAAATCCCCCCTGCCGCAATCGCGCCATCAAATAGTTGGCATTGAGGGTGGAATAATCGGAAACACGCCGCATCCCATCGCGCCCCAAAAGCCGTACATACACATAAGCCCGCAATAAAATGCCAATATTCCCCGCAAACGCCGACAACCGCCCAATGGAGCGCGGCGCATCGGCACCGTCGCGCCAACGATACCCCTGGCCATCCTCCGTCCGAACCACCATGGGAACCGGCAAATAAGGGACCAGCCTTTCCGAAACCCCTACCGGACCCGCCCCTGGACCACCACCGCCATGGGGGGTGGCAAAGGTTTTATGGACGTTGACATGAATCGCGTCAAATCCCATGTCACCCGGTCGCACACGACCCGTGATGGCATTCAGATTGGCACCGTCATAATAAAGCAATCCACCCGCCTGATGCACCAGATCGGAAATCTCCCGCACCCGCCGTTCAAAAACCCCCAGCGTCGAGGGATTGGTCAACATCAACCCCGCCGTCTGCGGACCCAATGCCCGTCTCAACGCCTCCAGGTCAACATCCCCGTTGGCATCCGTGGGAATTTCCCGCACACTCAGACCACACATGGCCGCCGTCGCCGGATTAGTCCCGTGGGCCGCATCGGGAACCAACATCTCGGTCCGGTGATGATCCCCACGATCCACATGATACGCACGGATCATCGCAACCCCGGCAAACTCCCCCTGGGCACCCGCCATCGGGGTCAAAGAGACCCCCACCGTGCCGGTAATCTCCTTGATATATTCGCCCAATTCAAACAAACATTGCATCACCCCCTGTCCCAAACTTTGGGGAGCCAAAGGGTGCCGTTCCAAAAATTCCGGCAACATCGACATCGTGTGACACACCCTCGGATTATACTTCATCGTACACGAACCCAAGGGATAATAATGGGTATCCACCGAAAAATTATGTTGCGACAACCGGGTAAAATGCCGCACCGTCTGCAACTCGGAAACTTCCGGCAATAACGGTTTTTTCACCCGCAAAAACCGCCCAGGAATATCCGCCACCGCCGCATCCAAACCCTGGGAATCTCCCCCCTTGACCGCCCCCGAACGCCCATTTCGACTTTCCTCGAAAATGACCGGCTTCCGAATCTCCTGCCCCTTGATGTCGCTCATGCCAGTGCCTCCCGCAAAGCCGCTATCGTCGTTTCCATATCATCCCGCGACACCACCTCGGTCACGCAAATCAACAAGGTATCCTCAAGGTCGGGAAAATCATTTTGAAGACCATAACCCAATGCAATCCCCAAGGGTTCCATGTAGGCCAAAACCTCCGCCACCCGCTTTGGCAACCGGACCACCACCTCATGAAAAAATGGCCGGGAAAATACCCGCGTCACCCCAGGCAATTGCAGCAACATCTGCAAAAACTCCCCGGTCCCGGTATGACAATCCACCGCCGTCCGCCGCAATCCATCCGGCCCCAAAAGCGATAGATGCACCGCCGCCGCGACCGTCATCAACCCCTGGTTGGTGCAAATGTTGGATGTCGCCTTGGAACGGCGTATATGTTGTTCCCGCGCCTGCAATGTCAGCACATAGCCCGGTTTCCCCGCACGATGATCCACCGTCCGGCCCACAATGCGACCCGGAATCTGGCGCATATGGGCGGTGCGACAACATAAAAATCCAAACCCCGGCCCTCCCGAAGAGGGGGGTGCCCCCAAAGGTTGACCCTCGCCACAGGCGATATCGGCCCCCTTCGCCCCCCATTCACCCGGCGGCACCAATAATCCCAACGATATCGGATTGACCACCCCAATCACCAGAGAACCCGCCCCATGGGCACGGTCGGTCAAAGCATCCACCTCTTCCAAAACCCCAAAAAAATTGGGCTGCGGGATCACCAAAGCCGCATACCCCTCTTTTTCCCACGGTGCCAACGCTTCGGGATCGACGTTCCCTTCCCGGTTACAAAACGGTATCCGGCACAGTTCAATCCCCTGATGATGCACCAAGGACCGCACCGTTTCAAAATAGCGGGGATTCACCGTGTTTGGCATTAAAATCCGTCGGCTTTTATCCCCCCGGATGCGTATCGCCATCAACACCGCTTCCGCCAAGGCACTGGCCCCGTCGTACAACGAGGCATTGGAAACATCCATCCCCGTCAGGGAAGCCATCATGGTTTGGAATTCATACAAAACCTGAAGTGTCCCCTGACTCGCTTCCGCCTGGTACGGGGTGTATGCCGTATAAAACTCCCCACGGGAGGCCACCTGCCAAACCACCGCCGGAATATGATGGACATAAGATCCCGCCCCGACAAAACACACGGCCCCCCGATCCTGGGCCGCCCGCTGCCGCATAAGCCGCGTCACCGCCATCTCCGACAACGGTTCGGGAAGATTCAAGGGTGCCGCCAGCAATCCCGGCTCAATCTCCTCAAACAGACGATCCAGACCGTCTATCCCAATGGTCGAAAGCATCTCCCGAACATCGTCATCGGTGTGTGGTATAAATGGCATGTCAACTCCGTTATCCAGGCAAATAAAAACACCAAGCTTTTAAAATTATTGAAAGAAAAAAGGGGTCTGGGGGATTGCCCCCAGGGTTTTGATT
>JADGCQ010000024.1 GCA_015228925.1 Magnetococcales bacterium
ATCAAAACCCTGGGGGCAATCCCCCAGACCCCTTTTTTCTTTTAATAATATTTTTAATGCGATTGCCCTGGGGTCCGGGGGGAGATTCCCCCCGGTTGAAAATTTTGGATCAATAGGGGTAGTAGACGTAGGCGGGTGCTGGCCGATAATAGGGATAAGGGGCAACGACTACGGGTGCCGGATAGGCGTAGGGTGCTACCACCGGGTGCGCATAGGGGTAGCCGACCGCATAGGGGTAGCCGTGGTGATGGGATGACGAATGCAGCAGCGTCCCCAGGAGGGCGGCACCGCCGAGGGCGGTGGCCACGGCGACATCGGCTTCGGCTTTTGGAGGGGCGATCAAGCCTGCGGCCATGACTGCGGCACACAGCGGCAATGAGATGGATAAGCGTTTTTTCAATGAAGTATTCATGGCCTTGTCTTTGATTGAGTTGATGTGAGTGAAATCATATCCGATCCATCAAACATCTTGGTTGGTGTCATATTTCTTTGATACATTGATGCAAAGCAGCCGGGTTTGCTACCCTCTGTCAACAACGCCGGTAGTGCGATGGGACAGGTCCATCCAATATTCAGTTTACTTTCCATAATGACTATGACGCGATTCCGTTTGCAATATTCTTTTTTGGCCTACCTCAGCCCGACGGCGTTATGTTTGACCGGTTTCTTTTTATCTTCCGGTGCTGCCTCGTCGGCTGATTCGTTGAATCCTGTCGTTTCGTCGGACTCCCCGTATAGCGCAAGCTTGGCGTGCGATCCGAAACAGGGAGGTGTGGGGGATTCCCCCCTAAAACCCCTGTCGCCGACTGAGAACTTCTCTAGTGTCACAACCATCTCTGGTGTTCCATGGTTTCGGAATATTATCCAGGGTTATATTGTCCATCATGACCGGATGGCGAACGGCCCCTATTGGTCTGATCGGAGTAGCGAATAAGGTCGGGGGGAGAGGGGATTCTTCCCCCCGACGGACACTGGATTGACCACCTGCGATTTGAAAATGGACGACACGTTGTGATGCTTTCCTTGGGTTAGAGAGGGCTTATGTCAGCCTATCGACAGACCATCGCTGGTCCTGGGACACAGACGGGCATGGGTTGCGCGATCTGTGTGGTCAATTGGTAGGTCACGGGTTGAATGACCCGTGTGGTGATCTGATAAGAGACCGGCTGTGCCACGGGGACGGGAACCGCATAAGGTTGCGCCACGGGGACGGGAACCGCATAAGGTTGCGCCACAGGGACGGGAACCGCATAGGGTTGCGCCACCGGAACGGGAATGGTGACCGGTTGATAGATCGGGAATTGTTGAATGGGTGTGGCGCAGGGGGCCACAGATGTATAGATCATAGGCTGTTGCACGGGCATGGCCATGGGTTGTGGTGCCGCCATCATGGGATAGGGTTGCGGTGGTGGTGGCGGCGGCACCGCGACCTCTACGGGCATGGGTTGTGAAGCATGCATGAGTGTACTGAGGAGGGCGGCACCTCCGAGTACGGTAGCGGTTACGACGTCCGCATGGGCGTCTGGCGGGCCGGCCAGGCTTCCGGCCACGATGGCGGCGCAGGCCGACATGGCAATCCTGGTTTTCGTTTTCTTTAAAGTAGTCATGGTTATTTGTCTTCTCTTTTCAGTCCAGTTTGAGCGCGACATCCTGAGGGGTACACACCATCATACCGGCATCCTTTACCCCGTATCGGCATTCTTCTCAGGTAGCTTTACCGGCGTCGTCATTTTTCTTTGCGAGCGGGTGCATGGGGTCCAAAGTTCATTTCTTATGGGAAGTTAGCAGCGGGATGATTGGCTTGGCGGTTTTGATTCTTGTTGCGAGGGGGGGGGACACGCGAATGTTTGATCTTCATGCGACTTTAGGTACCCCTGGCCAGGGCATATCTTCCACGGCGGATGCTGCGGCAAAGGCGATAGCCGCCCGGATGTCTTCCATGGTGATGATGGGGTAGTCTTTGAGTATTTCTTCAGGGTCATCACCTTCCGCTAGGCTAGCGAGGATGGTGCGCAACAGGACGCGGGTACCCCTGAAGACCGACGCACCGCCGCAGACGCGGGGATCACTGACGATGCGTGTATTGTTCATGATATGGGGCCTTTTCTCTCAAAGAAGTTAGCACGATCTTCATGATAACATTGGTATATACTACGAAAAGCGAAAATTTTTAATGCTTGATTCTCCCATGATCTGAACTGTGGGATGGTTTCCCGATCCAGGGGATAACGAGCCGCAGCATGGGCATGGTCAGCGAGGTGGAAATGATCGCCATGAACATCATGGCTGAAAAACATGTGGCGGAAATGATGTTGGCATCCCGAAAAATGGTCAGCAACAGCACCTCCATCATCCCCTTTGTTTGCATCAGAATCCCCATGGCAACCGAATCCGGCCAGCTTTCTCCCATTCGGAGTGCCGGCAGCGTCGTTCCGAGAAATTTTCCAATCATGCTGAGAACGACAGTGATGCCCGTGATGGACAAAATGGTGTAAGAGGTCAGATCAAACGATGTTTTCATGCCGGTCATCGCAAAGAAGAACGGCAAAAGCAATACGACGGTGATGGGTTCCAATCGTTCGATGAGGAAATGCTTGAAGGGTCGGGGAATGATGATTCCAATCATGAACCCCCCAAGGGCTGCATGTAACCCGATCTGCTCGGTCGCCAGAGCCGAACCAAATACCGAAACAAACACCGCCACCAGCCCGCCGTCGCCGACAATGCCACAGTGCCCCAATATCCAGTGCATGATGGGTTTGACCACAAAAAGCATGATCGCTAGGTAAAGGACGATACGCAGGGGAATCATCACCGTACTTTCGATGCTTCCCCCATCTCCCACCAACCCCGCCAGAAATAAGGAGAGGAAACACCAAAGAATCGCATCGTTCACCGCCGCCATCCCCAGGGTCATCCGGCCCAAGGGGTGTTCCATCAGATCCATTTCACGCAGTATCGCCCCGAGTACCGGCAAAGCGGTCACGCTGATGCTCAAACCAATAGCAATGGCAAACTTCCAGATATCCGCGCGCGCACCCAGGGTTTCGGGGTACAGGATCGCGATGAACCAGCCTGTCAAAATTCCCACCAGACAGGGAACCAGAAAACTTGACACACTCATCCAGACAAAACGACGCCCCATCGGTTTGAGTTCGGCAGTTTGCCAATGCAATCCTGTCAGAAAAGTAAACAGGACAATCGCCAGCCAGGAAGATCCCATCAATCTTTGCAAGGAGGCATCGGAAAACAGAATAGACCACAGATCTGGAAAATACCGCCCCATGATCGATGGACCCAGAGCCAGCCCAAGTAGAATCTGTACGACGACCAGAGGGACGACATGACGTACTCCAGGAATGCGCCAAACCAAGTAGGGAATCCCGACAACCAGTATCGCTTGGGAAAAGAAGACTGCGATTTCACTCATAACCTTGGATCCGATATTCCCCGGGTGATGGTTTTCCAAATTCTTGTTTCATAACCACAAGCTTTTATGAGGCAACCATTACATATTTTCTATGACGCGAATATAGCACGGATTTTTGTGACTTGCGAGCAGAAAGGGGCGGATCGATGTGATTGTCTGGAAGCCATTAACATGGGATGGTATAACACTTGCTTTACCCTTTGCAGCGAGGATGGATGGTCCTTTCCAATCGGTTATCAGTAGGGTTGGCAGGGCATCCGAGGGTCCAGAATACTATCACCGGGAGTGGTCATGCTTTCTTATATCTTTTTATTTTTGTTCGTTGTCGTTTGTTTTGTCTATGGGCTTGGGGTCTCCAATCCAAACCAATATGCGGTTAAAAATCTTTGGAACAGGCTCAATGGCCGGAAGCCTCTCCCTGAATTTTCCCATATGAGGTCTTGAGAAAAAATCAAAACCTGTCGGAATTCTGGGGACACACGACGCAACGCCTACAAGGCTGATTGTGTGTCCTCAGAATTTTCCGTATCGATGTTAAGTATTGATACTATGAAAGAAACTTCCGACGGTGTGTTATGCTGAACCCTTTTGACGTGATCGAGAAATTACAAGCGATTCCGACCGTTGAGGCTTTTAAAGCATCTATTGGCGACATTCTCGCGCGTTGTGGTTTTGAAACCTGGGCCTACACGGTCAAATTGCCTGATTCTTTTAATGCCAGTTCTTTTGATGTCCTTCATTGTTGGGATCAAGAATTTGTTGATCGCTACGTCGCCATCCACGCTTCCAACTGCCCCAGATTCAAACATCTGTGGTTTGAAACAACCCCGTTAATTTATGACAATAAATTTATAAAAGAAGATCTAAAACAATTGCCAAATCATCCAGAGCCGGTCCAAGCGGTTGTCAAGGATATTATCGATTTTGGTTACCATGGCTACGGATTTTCATTATCCACCCACGGCAGACACGGCGATAAAGGGGTTTTGACACTGCAAAACAGGGATCAAAACAAAGGGGGAATCGAAGCCACCAACCAAAATTTATTTGCTGCCCATACTTTTTTCCCATTTTTACACATGAAATATATTGAATTGAAAGGGTGGAAACCACCTGGCGTTGCCATACCACTGTCACAACGGGAGAGGGAATGTCTGCGCTGGGCCGCAGACGGAAAAACCACCTGGGAGACAGGAATGATCTTGAACATATCCGAACGGACCGTGAATTTTCATCTCACCAACGCCCAGAACAAACTCCATGCCACCAATAAAATTCAAGCGGTGGCCCGCGCCGTTCTTTATAACATACTCTAAAATCACGCATTGCCGGGGTTCCGCGATTATTCCCCTGGGGGAACGGTTCCATCGGCAAGCCGCAACAACCTTTGTGAACACATTGGCTCGTTCTGAGATAATTTTTCTATCGAACACGTCATCATGAGTACCTGTAATTTCTTACAGCTATCCAAAAAGATGAAGAACATCTATCATGGTGATCGCTGGAAGAGGGGGGGGACCAATTTCAGGGGGTGAATTTGCCGATGCAAAGATGGGTTGTGACCGCGTTTATGTATTAAGTATTAAAGAACCCTCGCTCAGGGTGAGAAAAGGCCGACCCGGGTCAGATTTGGGTCGGCCTTTTTGAATATCGGGGTGAAACGGTCCCGATTGTTGCATTATTTTTTGGCAGGGGCCGTTTTGGCAGGAGCTGGGGCGGTTGCTGCGGGGGCGGTCACAGGCACTGCGGGTGCCGCAGGAGCCGTGGCTGCGGGAGCAGTCGCCGCTGGAGCTGCGCTACCCATCGGGGGGGCACTGTCGGGAATGGCATCCTGTCCGCCATACTGGTCCACGGTTCCAGCCAATTCCGCCATGCACTTGGTGATGTAACCTTCCATCTTGTCCGCAGCAATGCCATCTTCCTGCGCCCATTTTTGGCAGGTCCGCTTGTCAATTTCCTGATCTTCCGGGGGGGCGGCGGCAATCGCCAGGGAAGAGACAAAAAAGCTGGACACCATCAACATGCCGATTTTCTTGATCATCATGCTCAATTCTCCTGTAATGCCAAAGGGCAGTATTTCCATCCGGTTCAAAAGTTTCGCGCTACACGGAACTTAAGGGTTGCCGGAGGATGGATGTGCGACTATAAGATTCCCTTCATGGGTACGATCCATACTCGTCGAATACTCTGCTTAGTAACCTATTTGGTTTTCCCAGATATTTCTCAATTGTTTCTGTTTTGTTTCTTTGGAACATTCTCTTCCACTTTCACCAACGAGGATGACCTTTGGCTGGCGGTCCGATCATACTGGTCGTTGAAGACGACAGTGCCCTCCTGGAGGTGATGGCGGCCTATCTGGAAGAATCGGGATACCGTGTCATCAAGGCGCGCAGTGCCCGGGAATTCCATCAGGTCATGGGGCGGCAGACGGTGGATCTGGTCTTATTGGATCTGGAATTGCCCGATGAGGACGGTTTGGTCGTGGGGCGGCAGATTCAATCACGATCTCAAACCCCCTTCATGATCGTCAGTGCCAGAGATGGCAGGGAAGATCGGATCGCCGGTTTGGAACTGGGAGCGGACGATTATGTCACCAAACCGTTTGATCCCAGGGAACTTCTGCTGCGCATCCGCAATATCCTGGAACGCCGTGGCAAAAGCGTTCAAAGAACACAGCCATGGAAAACTCCTGAAGAGGCGGAGAAACGACGTCTGGGCCGTTGGCATCTTCATCTGGGACATCGCACTTTGATCCATGATGATGGTCACAATGCGGGGTTGACCCGAGCTGAATTCGATCTTTTGGCCTCTCTGGCCTTGTCCAAAGGGCGGATCAAATCGCGTGACGCCCTGATTGACGCAGTTTCTTATGGGAGTGAACCGCCGTCGGATCGGGCCATCGATGTGTTGGTCAGCCGCATTCGTAAAAAAATTGAATCCGATCCCAAAAAGCCGACGTTGGTATTGACCGTCCCAGGTCACGGCTATCGCTTGGCCGTCGAATCCTGACTGATCCGCTCTCAAGGATCGTTTTCCACGATCGTTTGCCAGCCGTTGGCCTGGATCTGGTGGTCGATGGCATCCATGGATTCGTCAAAAAGATTTTTAAGGGTTGTCGCCTGGAGGTTCCAATCCTGGGATTCTGGGTCGCTACGGTGTTCCAATGTTGTGGCCAAATGCTGCAAACGGCGCAATCCCACGGTGCCTGTGGCACCCCTAAGGCGGTGGGCATGGTGGATCACTTCCTGATGGTTCTGCGCCGCAAGTGCCTGCAACAAAGCGGTAGTCGATTGTTGTATTGCAATACGGCACGATGACAAAACGTGGGCAAAACGATCTGGCGATAAATCACGAGCTATTTTTTCCAATGGGCTGGTATCCAGGAGGAGACTTTCCAGAGAAAGAGGGGTCGATTGCATCCAATCCCCCATCTCGGAGAACGGTTCCTTTTTGGCCAGGGTATGGAGCAGTTGGGCAAGCTTCTCGAACAAAATGGGTTTCGCTAAAAATCCATCCATCCCCGCCATATAACAGCGATCCACTTCCGATTTCATCGCGCAGGAGGTCAAAGCAATGATGGGGACCGTGGCTTTGGTTTGATCGGTGATGCCACGGATGGCCCTGGTCACTTCCAAACCATCCAGATCGGGAAGGCGGATATCCATCAAAACCAGATCAAAATGGTCTGCCTGTATTTTTTCCAAGGCTTCGTGACCCCATGAGGCCAGGGTTGCCTGGGCACCCAGATGTTCCAGCATTCCCAAGGCAACTTGTTGGTTGGTGGGTTCGTCTTCCACCAGCAGGATACGCATGGGTTGGGTCAGGGGGGACCATGGGGTGGGATAGGCCATCGTCTCGCCAGGATCATCCCCGGTTTCCAAAGGGAGGCGGATCCAAAAACGACTTCCCTGTCCCGGTTTGCTTTCCAGGCCAATATCTCCCCCCATGGCGGTCAACAAGGATTTGCTGATGGCCAGTCCCAATCCTGTCCCCCCATAACGACGGGAAATATGTTCACCACCCTGAGTGAAAGGGTGAAATAAAGATTCTTTCACGCTATCGTCAATACCGATGCCGGTATCGGTGATTTCGATGTGCAACCAATACGGTTCGGTCTTTCCCTCTTCGGTGTACGCATGGACATGGACCCTCCCCTGTTCGGTAAACTTGATGGCGTTGCCAACCAAATTCAGGACGACTTGGTGCAAACGTCCCGAATCACCGATGAATGATGGGGGAACGGTGGGAGCGATCACCATCTGTAGATCGATGGCTTTTTCAGCCGCTTTGGTGCGCATCAGGTTGTGAACGGATTGAAAGAGGGGGTGTAAGGAGAATGGTCTGTGTTGCAAGGTCAGCATTCCCGCTTCAACCTTGGAGAGATCCAGGATATCGTCAATCATGAATAGGAGGCTGTGACCGGAACGGAGGATGGTATCGACGAAATCTTTTTGTTTGGGGCTTAAGGGGGTTTTTTCGAGGAGTTGCGCCATTCCCAGCAATCCATTCATCGGAGTGCGCAATTCATGGCTCATGGTTGCCAAAAATTCACTTTTGTATTGGTCGGATATTTTCAGCTTTTCGGCTTGTTTTTCCAGCGTTTCTTGGGCATTCCTGAGGGACAGATTTTGTTGTTCCAGGATGGTCCGGGCCTCTTCCAGATCGACCGATTGTTGCCGTAGACGGGCGTTGGTCTGTTGCAGTTCGGTCGCCATGGTCCTGGAGGCGTTCAGGGCGTCGGCCAAAGGGCGTGCTTGGGCGGTTTCAAAGGCCATGGCGATGGCATCCATGATCTCTTCGAAGAATTGGACCACCCGATCCTCGGGAGGTTCCAAAAAGGCCAGGGCGATGACACCACGGGGTTTACCATCGTTGTGGAATGGGGCAAGAAGCAGGGCGGTGGGTTGAATGGTTCCGATGCCGGTGGCGATGCTCCATTGAAAACGGGATAAATCGGTCCAAAGGGTCGCTCCTGTTTTGTTGGCCGCTTGGCCGATGAAACCGTCACCCAGATCGAATACTTGGTCTTTATCGATCCCCAAGGGGGCGGCATGGGAGCCGGACCATTGCAACCCTTCTTTGTGGGTACCACTGACGACCAGGTAGATGACCCCGGAAACCGAATGCAAATGACGACAGAGGGATTGGACGATGCGGTTGGACAACTCTTGGATGGTCAGGCGTCCGCGCATGGCTTCGGCCAGATCCAACAGTCCATCCTGTTTCCAGCGACGCATCCGGTTTTCCTGGTCGGCGACCTGAAGATTGGAGGCCATGGTTTTCAAAGCTTGGCTGAGGCGGTCATGGGGGGAGCGGGGGGTGACTTTGATATCGAAACGGCCTTGGGAGATGGCATGGGCTTGGCTGATGATTTTCTCCATGTTTTCAATGATTTCATTGATGGCCTTGGACATCTGATCTTGCGGGGAACGCAATTGCAGGCGGTTGGAAAAATCGCCTTCCACCACGCGATTGGCGATGTTGGTGATGGCCAGGTATTGTTCGGAAATGGTGTTCAGGGCATCACCGATGATGGTCAACTCATCCTGGGCGCGAGGATTTTCATCCTGGGCCATTTGGCCGAGGGAGATGGCATGGGCATGATTGGCCAAGGCCCGGATGCGATGGGAAAGGATACGGATGATCCAACGGGCAATCAGGGCACACAGGATCATGGCGGCCAGGGCCAGTCCAACACCCGCCAATCGCGAGGCCATGTAAGTGCTTTCGGCCTGTTTCAAGGCCGATTGCATATCTTTTTCCTTTTTGTGGACGAGTTCGACGAGAATACGTTCGGCATTGTCCACCAGCATCCGCCCCTTGCCCGAAGAGAGTTCAAAGGCGCGATGATTGGCGTTCTCCCGGGCGAGTTCCACAACCTGCATGGATATTTGGACAAATTCTTCAAACTGTTGTTTGAGCGACTCCAGTGTCGTACCGTCGGCTGGTGCTGTCGATTGCGACAGCCGTTGCAATTGGTCGGTGACGTTGGACTGCAACAGGACGATACGGGCAGCATATTCATTCATTCTGCGGGTATCTTGGGTCAAAATCAAATCTTTCTCGGCGCGATGAATTTTGAATAGGTTACGGTTGATACGGTTACCCAAATGGGCTTTTTCAATGGCATTTTCCATTTCCCGACGCGCTTTCAGGACATCCATATCGGTTTGTTGGATCAGTTGTCGAAATATTTTGAGAGCCATTTCATGTTGCGGTCGCCCTGTTTTTTTGTAGACTTCTCTGGCTTTGGCTTTGGAACCGTTTTGGATATGGCCGATGACTTTTTCGCTGGTTTCAAAATATTCAAGCCACCGATTCCGAAATTGTGCCAATAGCTCCTCTTCGGTGCGACTGGCCAGGGACTCTAGTTTGGAGGTGGTCTCCAGAACCCGTTGGCGCGAGACGATGATTGACTGAATCAAGGGTTCCGATTGTGTCGTTCCATCCTCGAACAAGAGTATCTTTTCGTTTTTTTGGGTTTCCAACAGATCGTCGAGCAGTTGACTGGCAATATGTGATTTGGCCATGGCCGAATGGGCGAGGATTCGGGATGTTTGTTTGACGCGCAACTCGCTTCGGTCTACAAGGGATTCGATACCCAGTGCCAATTGGACAAACGTTTCCTGTCCCTTGCCTTGGGAAAGGTTGCGTGCTTCAACATTGGAATTTTTTCGGGACAGATGGACGATTTCCTGTTGAACATGGCTGTAGTTCTCAAGGATGCTGCGTAGGGTGTCTAGTTTGTGCCGATCTTGGGCATCGACCGAGGCCATGAGAGCCGGGAGACGCTGGCGCAGATTGGTGTCGATGGTGGCCATGACCTGCTCATAGTGATCCATCTCTACCGGGCTGCGGACGAGAATAAGATTTTTTTCTGCCCGTTGTAGGGCGATTAAATCTTGAACCATACTGGTAATTTGCCGTAGATTCTGGGCATCGATGGTGACGACGAGTTCCAACGTCTTGCGGGTGCGGTCCAGCAGATCCACACCCAACCAGGTGACCAAGCTCATGAGGCTGACGACAATGATGAAACCGGCAATGATCCTTTGGGATATGGTCCGGGGCCACGGTCCTGTCATCATGGGGGTGGTTGTCCTTGAAGGTGAGGAGTCTGGCAAAGATAACTTATCTATATTGCGCCGGATTTTGGTTCGCCTGCAAGGCGTGGAACGGTGCGCGTCATGATGACCGGCAGGCTGTTGCGGCTGAGTGTCCTTGGGAAGCCAGGGACGGGAATCGGGACTTTTTTTATCCGTCAGGGTTTGGGTATTTTATGTATTGTTATTGGGTTGGTTCTTGCGGTTCCGGGTATTCCAGGGCCAGGCTTGGTGGTTGTGTTTCTTGGAATTCTTCTTCTTGACTTTCCTGGGAAGGTTCGGTTGATTCACCGTCTTGGTACACGACGCTGGTTTCGATTGGCCCGTGTGTTTCTCAGAAAACGGATGCACATTCTTTTGGAAATGAACATTCCCCAGGATCCGTAATTCCAAGGAGGCGGTTATGGAGACGATTGCTGCAACCATTGCCCAACGATTGAATCATGATGACCGTGTTTTTCAAACGGCACAGGGGGAATCTTTAGCCGCGCTTTGTGGTGAACGGTCGGTCCGGGTGGAAGAGGCTTTTGGAAAAAAGCGATTTATTTTCAAGGATGGCTCCGCGATTACCATGGGTGATGGTCGCTGGTATGTTGGCTTTGAACATTGTTTTTGTCATCGCGGCGACGGTCATTTTCAGGGATGTGGGAATGAAGAACCGGGTGATGATGTCAGGTTGCCTGACGTGGCAACGGTCAGCGTTGAGGAGACTGTTGCGGTTGCTCCTCCACAGCCTGAGATGTTGCCCGGTCCCCCCGCTTTCACGATCCGTTCTTATGGCCAAAGCAATTCCACGATCGCCATCGAAGGGAGTCGCAACAAGGCCCAGCGTGAAGCGAGAGCGTTGCTTTCCGCAGCTTCCGGGATCAGCCATGCCTGGGTGATGGATACCGACGGCAAGATTATCGATGCTTATGAATTGGCGAAGGTACGGGGTGGGGGGACCAGGATTAAAAAGATTGCCCCGGTAGAATTGAATAAACTCAAGCAGATCGAATTGCCTTTGTGACGGAGGATGGATCATGGCTGCCCAGGATATCATTGCTGCTTGGCTCACCGATGGAACATTGCGACGGGAAGAGCTGGAGGCGTTGTTTGTCGCGTTTGGTGGCTATGGTGCTGCGGTTGTGCGGGATGATGGCGAAATCCACATTTATGGTTCCACGCAATGTGCTTGCGCCGATGAGATGGCATCGGATCATGAACTCTCGGAGTTTGTCCAATGGATCACATTGCGGGCAAGTAAGGATGGCATGATTGGCAGTGGGTGATTCGGACCGGAAAAAATGAGTCCTGCCTGCGGCAAAACGGTTGCCTTTTTTGGCGTGTGTGTTAGTTTTAGAGTGCGGTGGGTCCATAGCTCTTGATGGTTGCAAGGAACCCGCCGTCGCTTGGTAATGTCACGGATGACCGATCGATCATGGTTGATTGGGAGGAGGGAGGATCAAATCTGAAAATTTGATCCTTCACGAGTTGTCTTGAACGCTTATGCCATGTAGAATCCGTGGGACACTGAATCTGCTGGTCGTAACGATCAGGACGCACCGCTTGTAAGTGGGGCTAGTCCCCTCCGGGGTCCGCACACTGGAAAGCATCTACCACAATTTCCGAGGAGTTATATTTATGAGTGTTAAGGAAATGGCCTTGAACACCACCATGTTGAACGAACTTGAGTCGGGTGAATGGCCCAGTTTCGTCACCGACCTGAAAGAGTATTCCAAGAAAAAGCCCGTTGTCGTCCAATTGTTGAACCAGTTGGAAGATTCCTATCAGACCCGTTGGAACTATTGGATTGGAAAAATTCTCAACGCCCCCGGTTACGGTGGTGGTATCATTGCGCGGGTTTCCGAGAAAGCGGATGTTTATCCCGATCTGGCCAATTTTCACACCGTCCGTGTCATCGAACCCCCAGGTTGGGTGTACAGCACCGATGCGTTGCGCAACTTGGCGGACATTGCGGAAAAGAATGGTGCAGGCATCCTCCAGTTTCATGGTATGTCGGGCGACGTTCTCCTGTTGGGTTTCAACGATGCGGGTTCTTTGCAGTGCGCGGAAGATTTGATGAGCAACGGTTGGGATATCGGTGGTTCTGGTGCGGCCATGCGCACCCTGCAATGCTGCGTGGGTCAAGCCCGTTGCGAGATGGCGTGCTATGACACCATGAAGATGACCAAGCATATTACCGACACGTTCATTCATTATCTCCATCGTCCTGAGTTTGTTTATAAATTCAAATTCAAACTCTCTGGATGCCCCAACGATTGCGCCAATGCCATCGTCCGTTCCGACATGCCCATCATCGGGACATGGCGGGGTGCCATGCAGGTTGATCAGGCGAAGGTTGCCGAGTTTATCGATCAAAAAGGGATGGAATACCTGATTGACAATGTTTTGACCCGTTGCCCCACCCGTTGCCTTTCGGTCCGTGGCAAGGAGCTTGTGGTTGATAACAGCGATTGCGTCCGTTGCATGCATTGCATCAACGTGATGCACAAAGCCCTCAAGCCGGGTAAAGACAAGGGAGCCACCATCCTTGTCGGCGGTCATCGTACCCTCAAGATCGGTGATACCATGAGTTCGGTTCTGCTTCCTTTCATCAAGCTTGAAACCGAAGAGGATATGAACAATTTCACCGATTTTGTCGAGAAAGTTTGGGAATTCTGGAACGACAACGGCATGGATCATGAGCGGGTTGGTGAGTTCATCTACCGCATCGGTATGTTGACCTTCCTCAAGGGGATCGAAGTTGAGCCAGACCCACAGATGGTTGTCCGTCCGCGGACGACCTCCTACATCAAATTTGAGGAACTGGGACCGAGCCGGTTTGAAGGTGAGCGGGAACAGAATCCTCCGGTTTGGAATCGTGAGCCTGAATCCAGGGAAAGCATGTAGATCGTTGTGATCGTTGCCAACAGAGAATTTTCTAACAAGGAGTCAACAGCATTATGAGTCAACCCACGTTGGCGCCCCGGGACCAGGGCGCTCCCGATTACACGAAATATCTACACCCGCTCATGGCCAAGAATTATGGCAAGTGGGATTATCATGAGAGATTGCGTCCTGGTGTGCTTGTCCATGTTGCGGAAAATGGGGACAAGCTCTACACCGTGAGGGCTGGATCGCCCAGGACGATGAGTGCCGATACCGTGCGTAAGGTGTGTGCGATTGCCGATAAGTATTGTGAAGGGCATTTGCGTTTCACGACCCGCTCGAACATTGAGTTTTTGGTAGGCAACAAGGCTAATTTGGAACCTTTGATTCATGCGGTGGAAAAGGATCTGGGTTGGCCATTGGGTGGGACAGGTCCGTCGGTTTCCAATATTTCACACACGCAAGGTTGGTTACATTGCAACCTGCCCGGCTCGGATGCGGCGGGTTCGGTGAAGGCGTTGATGGACGATCTGATTCATGATTTCAAGACGGAAGAGTTGCCCAACCGGGTCCATATTTCTTCTTCTTGCTGTCAGATCAACTGTGCGAGCCATGGTGACATTGCGATCATCGTGCAACATCACCATGCGCCGCGTATCAACCACAAGCAGATGCAGATTTGTGAATTGCCCAAGGTGGTTGCCATTTGCCCAGCGGCGGCCATTCGTCCGGCAGTGATCAATGGTATGGAAACTGTTGAAGTGGTTGAAGAGAAGTGTATGTATTGCGGAGCCTGTCATGGGCAATGCCCCAGCATGGAAATTCGGGATGCTGAGACCGATACCCTTTCCATCTGGGTTGGTGGTAAAATGTCCAATGCCCGGAGTGCGCCCACATTCATGAAGCTGGCGGTTTGGGGCATCCCCAACAATCCGCCGCGTTGGCCGGAAGTGTCGGCGGCGGTCAAGACTATTTTGAAGGCTTACAAAGAAGGTGGTAGGCCCTGGGAGCGTCTTGGGGAATGGATTGAAAGGATCGGTTGGCAACGGTTCTTTGAGAAGACTGGTTTTCCTTTTACGCGCTATCACATTGATGACAGCCCGGAAGCCCTTTCAACCCTTAACAGGTCGGCCATGCTCCGACTCTGATTTGGTTTGGTAACTTTGTCACTCCGGGAGGAATCAGTTAATGATAGAGACGTCCATACTGACACAAATTTCCAGGGAGGATCTGGAAGCCAAGTTGGGGCGGTTTGTTGCCGAAGAGATTGTTGTACGCAATGGAAGTAGCTGGAAGTGTCCGACCTATGTTCAAAGGATTCCCCCCTGCCGGGATGCATGCCCCAGCAGTGAGGATATTCGGGGGTATTTGACGACCATCGCCCAGGCGGGGATGTTCAAGAAGACCCATGAGCAGGCTTTGGATGAGGCGTGGGAGTTGTTGACCGACAAGAATCCTTTGCCTTCCACCCATGGTCGGATTTGTCCGCATCCGTGTGAATCTGGGTGCAATCGGCAGTTTTTGACCGATGGTTCGGTTGCCATCAACAATATGGAACGGTTTATTGGCGACCATGGTTTGAACCGCAAGTTGAAGTATAAGAAGTTGACCGACAAGATGTCGGGTAAGAAAGTTGCGGTGATTGGTTCTGGGCCAGCCGGGCTTTCTTGTGCTTATCAGTTGGCGCGCAAAGGGCACAAGGTTACCATCTTCGAGGCGTTTGCCAAGACGGGTGGTATGTTGCGGTATGGTATTCCCAGCTATCGTCTTCCCGAGGATATCTTGGATGCCGAGGTGCAGAACATCCTTGATTTGGGGGTGGAGCTGAAATGCAATACCCGTATTGGTCGGGACATCTCCTTTGAGGATTTGAAGAAGCAGTTTGATGCGGTGTTTCTGGGCCTTGGTGCGCACAAAGGGAGCATCATGAACATCGAGGGTGAGGATTCGGCGAATGTATTTACTGCCGCTTCCTTTTTGAACCGGGTCAATTCCGGGGCCAAGGTGGAGATTGGTTCCCAGGTGGTTGTCATCGGTGGTGGTGACAGTGCCATGGATGCTGCGCGTGTTTCGTTGCGACTTCAGGCGGAGCTGGATGCGGCTGAGGCGTCGGGGAATGCGGATGCTTATGATCAAGCGCGGGAAGAGGTAGATCGGAAGGCACAGCATGATGAGGAGACTGTTTCCATTGAGAAGACGGCATTGGATTCAGCCCGTTCCGCTTTGAGGGTTTCCAAATATTCCAAGGTTACGGTTTTGTATCGTCGTACCAAGGATGAGATGCCGGCCATTGCCAAGGATGTGGTGGAAGCGGAGCATGAAGGGATTCATTTTGAACTGTTGACCGCCCCTGTGGGGATTGTGACGGATGGTGGTCGGGCAACGGGTGTTAAGTGTGTTCGTATGGAACTGGGTGCCCCAGACAGTTCGGGGCGTCGGCGTCCCATTCCGGTTGCGGGTTCTGAGTTTGTTGTGGCTTGCGACACCATCATCATGGGTATTGGGCAGGTTCCTGAGTTGGAACAGGGGATGGAGACGTTGGCCGACAAATGGGGTTGGCTGTCGGTGGACAAGGCTTTTGCGACGGCGACACCGGGTGTTTTTGCGGGTGGGGATGTTATTGGCTTGGGTATTTCCACCCGGTCCGTGGGACATGGACGTCTTGCGGCGCGTACCATTCATGCGTATTTGAAGGGTGAAAATCTGAATGCTGTCCACAAGGCGCGTCCGGTGAAGCATTCCGAGATGCGGATGAGTTTTTATCCGCCGATGAAGCGCAATGAAGAAAAGCAGATTCCTGTGGAAGAGGCGACGCGGACTTTCAAGGAGACGACGCACACGATTGAATTTGAGCAGGCTTTGGCCGAGTCCAAGAGGTGTATGAGTTGCGGCCTTTGTTTTGCGTGTGATCAGTGTCGGATTTATTGCCCGAGGGAAGCGATTGAGCGCAGCTTCAAGCGTCCCCAGGGTAAGGTGATGCATACCGATTACACACGGTGTAACGGTTGCCATGTGTGTCACTTGGCCTGTCCGTGTGGTTATATCCAGATGGGGATGGGTTTGTAGGAAGGTTTTGCTGGTGATGGGAGTCAGAGTGACCGGGGTTGGTTTCCCGGTCACTTTTTTTATGGGCTAAGTCCAAACGAACAAAATAATTGACAAACAGAATACACTTATCTATGATAAAATAGCTGTGTCTTGTGAAATAAAGAGATCAATGATGTCCTATACGAAACAAATAATATGACTGACCATTCAGGAGACTCAAGGAAACGCTTGGAAGAGAAAGATATTTCTTCCTTTGATGGCAAGGATAATGCTGAACCTCATGGAGTCATGAAGGCGGCGTTTCCTCTTCTTGGATCTATAGTAAAAAAACTGAATAACCAAATAGCTCTATTTGCTTTGGGGGTTTTGGTTGTTCTCGCTTCTGTCAGTATGATCGGTGTAGAGTTTAAAATTGTCCTATTATTAGTGTTCGTAGCCATTATCAGCATCTTTTTTATATCAACGAGTGTCCAAGGTTCTGAACAAGAAAAGCTTGAGGAATTGAACAATCAACTCAGAAAAGAATGTTTAGGTATGCGGAAAGAATTGCAAGATATAAAGGCCAATCAATCATCAACCGGCAGTATCTATGCGGGTCTGCTTGGTTTTGAGGCCGGTGTGGACTACCATTCTATTCAACAGGATCTCAATCTAGGCGGATCTTTCATTGACCACGACCATAGATATGTGAAGTTAGTTTTTAATGCCTATGTTGATAAAGATGGAAATTATTATGGGGAATATGAAAGGAAGGCTGTAAGGATAAAGCCTGGAGTTACAAAAGATTTTATTTTTCGTGTAGGTGCATCATCTGTACTCAATGCTCGAGATATCAATCTCAAAGCAACAGATGAGAAAGGGGCGGAATTGGCATTACGTCAAACAAGTGACACGAGTCCTACGTTGAAGGAATTTGTCTTTGGACTAAAATCGGCGGTTCATCAGCATGATGAGTTTTCTGCAAAGATTACATTTTGTTGGCCAAAGTGTATTGTTTTAGTACGCGATACGGACACGATTGATTTATCCATTTTTCCCGAAGGGATAGAGAGCTTGGAATATGCTTTGGAATGTGAATTTGAACCCGCTTCTCCTGTTTTGTACGAAATGCAGGACGGCCAACTGATTGTCTCAAGGAAACGGTTGGCCTCAACCAGGAATGAAAAAGGGAGGTATGTTATTAGCTTCTCGTATGAACAACCCAAAATAGGCGGTTTTGTGATTGCATTTAGTCGTGATGATTTGTTGGTGTAGGTGAACAGTACCCGTTCGGATCCCCCCCTAGGAAATTATTGAAAAGAAAGAAGGGGTCCAATGATATGGTCTGATCAGGAGATTGAACTTTTACGGTGATGGTGTATGCTGGGGTATATATCATTACCATTTCCGGGAGACCATGGCATGCCCCATCAGACTGCCAAACTATTTACCAATGGCCGCAGCCAAGCCGTGCGGTTGCCTCGGGAATTTCGCTTCCATGGGGATGAGGTCTCCATTCGTCGTGCGGGAGAAGAGGTGGTTTTCTCTCCCCGTCCGCAGTCGTGGGATCCGTTTTTCGCTATGTCTGAAACCGTATCGGATGATTTCCTGGAAGCCCGTCAGGACCGACCGCCACAGGAGCGGGAGTCGCTCTGATGTGGATGTTGGATACCAATATCTGTATCTACATCGTCAAGGGCAAGCCGCCGACGGTGCATGAACACCTTGTTAAACTTCCCATTGACCGGATCACCATTTCCAGCGTCACACTGGGGGAGTTGCGCCATGGCGTGGAAGATTGGGTCTAGGACGATGATGACCACTTAAGGACACCAATCATGGCCACTGGCGATATTTTGTCCAACACACCCGGCAAGGGAACCTTAAAACTCTCCGACAACGAGCTGCGGGACATCATCCAACGGCTGGGGGCGGGCAAGCCGCTGCCGGACAAGTATCGCTTTCTGTTGTTTGAGGACAAACGAGAGGTGGAGCTAGTCTGGAACGGCAAAACCAACGAGGTCTGCAACATCGTTCTGCCCTTCCAAACCATTGAACATGTGGATGAACCCCGGGCGGAAAAGCCAGAGGATACAGCAGCCCAGGGATCACTGTTCGACGAGCGGGGGCGGTAACTCAAGGGGTGGACCAACAAGCAGTGGTGCGAGGATATCACGATCATTCAAAGCGATGCCCGTTTCGACTTTGCCTTTGTGGACCAGGAGGGGTTTGAGCAGTACAAGCCAACCTCTTTCGGTGCTTTATTGGAAGGCTTCACCGAATACAAACATGGAGACCAGGAGCAAACGGGATCATGAAACCAAAACATGGCTTTAAACCTCCGGTCATCACCACACTGGAACAAATTACTGAGGAATAACCATGTGGAAAGACCCCATCGTTGAAGAGATCCGCAAGATCCGGGATGAACATGCCGCCCGGTTCAACGATGACTTGGAAGCCATCTACAAGGATATAAAGCGGCTGGAGGAGGAGTCGGGGCGAAAGACCGTCAATCTCAAGCCCAAGCTGGTTCAAGAGATCCCAAAGGCTGGCTGAAGTCGCATGGCGGCGAACCCCCTACTCAATATTGCGGAGGTCCAGGGAGGATCATCTCCCCGAACCCTCGCAACCGTTTCTGTTAAAAATCATACCGGAGAATGTCTGTGGTCCGGCGGCAGATCTCACGGCCAAAGTCAGTCCACTCCCCCTCTCCCCAATAGCGATAACAACTCGTTTGCGACGACAAAAGATGGAACAAGGCATTCTTGTAGCGGAACTCATCAGAAACCCGCTCAGGATCAGGAATCTTGCTATGAAACATGGCACTCGCCTCCTCCATCGGCCCCAGGACATTTTCATAGCCACTGACCCAGGAAATATTCTGGGTCCAAGAACCACCATCCATATGAAACCGATGATCCTCCTTCTTCAAGGAGGCAATCACCTGGGACAAAACCTCCGGCCCATCACCCGGTTTCATCCTTTCCCATAAGCGACGCTGCAACACCGGCTGTACCACCGGCAAATCGGTCTCCCCAATCCCCGAAGCAAACAAATGTTCCAAATATTCCGTGACATTCATCGCCGGATGACGGCTCCCCGAACACTCCCGCATGACATCCATAAACTTGGGCGGGAATTCATTCATCATCACCCCGCCATTTTCGCCATCGGCAATCTGAGTCACCAACGGCGGTATTTTTTTTCCACCCAATGGCCATAAGTCCAAACTTTTTGCCCCATAATAAGGCTGCATCTGCCCCACCAACTTGGTATCGGAACCCTGGGTTTTGATGATGGCAATGATACTCTCGCTGCGACCATCCGAATGGGTGCAAACCAAGCGATGGGGAATGTGGGGCTGGTGGGAATGATGTCCATTTTCAGGCTGCTCCACCGTATGCTCCTGAACCAAAACCCACTGGTACCCAGAATCCTTGAGCGTTTTGACAAAATGCCATGCCACATCCGGGTGATTCGGAAGGGCCATCTCCGACGGAGAAAAGCCCCGAACACGGGACAACGCCTCCACACCAAAGATAGCCGCAAAATGATGCCGCCATGCCCGAACATGCAAACGATAATCCTGAACCGGGGTCGAAGGGGCCACCGGATGCCCCCAGGGGACACCCAACCATTCCACACTGCGCCTGTATTCGGGATGAACGGTAATCTCCTTGAGGTCGGCTAGGGCATGATCCGCCCCCATCTTGCGTAAACCATGAAAAAGAGTCCCCGAATAATCCAGCATCACCCGAGGGGAACGCCCTTCGTGGATCAATTCCTTGAGCATACGACCGATGCGATGATAACAATCGAGAAAAACCGCTGCATTGTGATTATCCCCAATGCCCGGATGGTTCATCATGTGTTGCAGATTGCTGATAATCTCCGCCTGCGTCAGTGGACTACCTCCGGCGGGAATCAGCGGTTGATGCATATGCAGCCCAATGGCAAACGCGCTCTGAATCGCAGCAAACCGGATATCGCTCTCCGCAAGGAAAGCGGGACGACCCCGGCTTGCCTCCAAACAGGCATCGATCCATAGGTTGGATCCAGATATATTAGGCAAACCACCAACAGTCTCTGGTAGTTCCTTCATGGTAGGCTCCTTATGGCCGCTGGGCCGTCATTGTAACCGATCAAATCCCTCCCTAGAAAATTATTGAAAGAAAAAAGGGGTCTGGGGGATTGCCCCCAGGGTTTTGATTTTGTTTTTGAACTCAAATAAAAAGCTTCATTCTTCGCTTTTGACTTTGTTTCAATTCAAAAGCAAATTCAAAAACGAAAAATGAAGCTTTTTGCTTAAAGTCAAAACCCTGGGGGCAATCCCCCAGACCCCTTTTTTCTTTCAATAATTTTAATGATGGGGGGCTGGGCGGTTACACCATTATTGGTATTCCAGACGACATCGCTTAACGATGCCGAATGAATTCATAAATGTTCAGGTAGTCTACCCCCGGATGGTTCCAGGAATAATCCATTTTCATGCAGTTGCCACGAATTTTTTTCCAATATTCCTGGTTATGGTATAACCCAAAAGCACGAAACATCGCCGATTCAAGACCCGCATAATCGGCGGATTCAAAGACAAAACCGTTTCTCTCTTCCATAGGCCGCATGGAGAAATCCCAATCAAATACGGTATCCACCAACCCCCCCACAGCCCGAACGATGGGAACCGTCCCATAACGCATGGCAATCAATTGCGTCAGCCCACACGGTTCAAACAAACTGGGAACGACAAACATGTCGGAACCCGAATAAATCAAACGCGAAAGTTCTTCGTTAAAGCCGATTTCAAGATGGCAATGGGGGTTATCGTTAAGCAGCCCTTTTAAATGCCAGAAATAATCATTGATCCCATATTCGGGACTCGTCCCTAAAAGGATAAATTGGGCATTGTTATGGATTGCGGTAAAAAGGGCATGGCGAATCAAATGCACCCCTTTCTGGGTATCCAACCGTCCCACATAGGCCACGATGGGCCGATCACACTGTTCCAGCATCAACCGATGCCGCAAAGCGATTTTGTTTTCCCTTTTCCCTGGTAAATCGTCCAAATCTCTGACCGAATAATGTCCGGGAATGTGGGGGTCAAACTCCGGGTTCCACATGTCATAATCCAACCCATTCAACACGCCGCCAAACTTGGAACCGAACCGGTGTAGGGTATGACCCATACCATACCCTTGATCGGTGTACATCGCTTCCCAGGCATGTTTGCGAGAGACCGTGGTGACAAAATTGGAATAGATAATGGCCGCTTTGGTAAAATTGATGGAAAAAGGGTTGTGGTCATCTCCCATCCGGTCCAAGGAATAATAATATTCAGGACGGTTGAGACCTGTCGCATACAACGCCTCCACCCCGGCGTGGCCCTGATGTTTAAAATTATGGATGGTATGAATGACCCGACAGTTGCCCATCCCCAATGGGGCATAGATTTCAAAAAGGATGGCCGCCGTCAAACCCGTCTGCCAATCGTGGGAATGGATGATGTCGGGACGTTTTCCCGATTTGTACATGAACTCCAAGGCGGCGCGGGTGAAAAACGCATACCGCATGGCTTCATCGTAAAAACCATAAAAAGTACCGCGATTGAAAAAATGGTCATCGGAATGGGAGTCGATGAAATAACACAATTGGCCATGGACATGACCCGACCAGACCGTACAACGAATCGCGCCGTTCCACCATGGAACCCACAAATTTTCATAACAAACCGCCATGCCCCAAATGTGATCATGACGAATGCAATCATATTTAGGGAGAATGACCTCGACGGTGTTGCCTCGAATACTGAGTTCACGACACAATCCATAAACCATATCGGCAAGCCCGCCGACTTTGGCAACAGGGGCTAATTCAGAAGAAACCGTTACGATATACATGGATTGAATCCTCCCGTGCAGTGACCCGCTCATCCCCCTTACCCTAAGGGGCGACGACATGGGCAACCTGAAATGATAAACAAACCTCCACCCCAACCGGAGCGGAGGTCTCATCGATTACGACCAATGCTCTTCAATGGCTACGCGACCCTTCCCCACAGGTTACGTCATTCCGGGGGATACCCCGCTTCACGTTGGCCAGAATTGTTGCCTTTCACCCCTTCTTGCGATGGTCCATGTTCCAAAGACGATCTGGCCATATCCTGGGCGATCGTTTGTCCCGAATTGTCCGCAGCATAATCACGGTCATCCTCACCGGTCCGCTGATGGATCAGGATCAATCCCGCCAGTGGTGGCAACGTCAAAGGTAATGAGTTGGGCCGTCCATGGGCAGAAACCTCGACCGTTTGCACACGGCCACCGTTGCCGACGTTGGAACCGGAATATTTTTCCGAATCACTATTGAAAATTTCCGTGTAGACACCGGGTTTGGCAACCCCCAGATGAAAATTACCGCGGACGACCGGGGTAAAATTGCAGACGATGACGATATCTCCCGAATGGCGACCGCGACGGATCCAGGAGAGGACGCTTTGTTGATGATCATTACACTCGATCCATTCAAAACCGGCGGGATCATGATCCAGATCGTGCAACGAGAGCAAACCACGATACAGTCGATTAAGATCCTGAACAAGACGCCAAATTCCCTGGTGGAACGGAACCCTTTCCAACAAATGCCAATCCAGGCTGACCAGATGGTTCCACTGCTGTCCTTGGGCAAATTCATCCCCCATGAACAACAGTTTTTTTCCTGAGTAGCAAAACATAAAGGTATAGTAGCAACGAAGATTGGCAAATTTTTGCCACGCATCGCCCGTCATTTGATCCAGAAGCGACCCCTTGCCGTGGACCACTTCATCGTGGGATAGCGGGAGGATAAAATTTTCGTGGAAACAATAGAGCATCCCAAAGGTTAAATGGTTATGGTGATGCATCCGATGGACCGGTTCCTTGTGCATATATTCCAAGGTATCGTTCATCCATCCCATGTTCCATTTAAATCCAAAACCCAACCCCCCCTCGCTGATGGGGCGGGAGACCCCAGGCCAAGCGGTGGATTCTTCGGCGATGGTAATGGCTCCCTGACCATCTTCATAGATCTTGGTATTGAGAAGCCGAATGAAATCGATGGCTTCCAGATTTTCCTTGCCACCATATTGATTGGGGATCCATTCCCCTTCCTTGCGGGCATAGTCGTTGTAAAGCATGGAGGCGACGGCATCCACCCGGAGGGCATCCAGATGAAAATGTTCGATCCAGAACAAGGCGTTGGCAATCAGAAAATTACTGACCTCCTTGCGCCCGAAGTTATAGACCAACGTGTTCCAATCGGGGTGGAATCCGCGTCTGGGATCGGCATGTTCATAAAGGGCGGTACCGTCAAAATTGCCCAAGCCATGGCCATCGGTGGGAAAATGGCCGACCACCCAATCCATGATCACCCCGATCCCTGCCTGATGCAGACGATCGACAAGGTAGCGCAGATCATCGGGTTGACCGTAACGGCAGGTTGGGGCGAACAAACCTGTTGGTTGATACCCCCAGGATCCTTCAAAGGGAAACTCCGAGAGTGGGAGAAATTCCACATGGGTAAATCCCAGATCTTTGACGTAAGGGACCAATTCATCGGCCAGTTCCCGATAGGAAAGGCTGCGATTTCCCTCTTCTGGTTTACGTCGCCACGACCCGATGTGGAGTTCATAGATACTCATGGGGTTGTGATAATAATCATGCTTCTTTCTCGCCGCCATCCAATCGCCGTCCTGCCATTCATAGGAACTGGGGGCTTGGACGATGGAGGCATTGCCCGGCGGCAGTTCGCTCGCAAAGGCGAAGGGATCGGATTTGACGGGTTGCAGGTCTCCGTGGATCCCCTTGATTTCAAATTTGTAAAGATCCCCCGCATGGACGCCGGGGACGAAGAGTTCCCAAAGGCCACATTCCTGTCGGAGACGCATGGAATGTCTGCGTCCATCCCAATTATTGAAATTACCGACGACACTGACGCGCTGGGCATTGGGTGCCCAAACCGCAAAGGCGGTCCCTTGAACACCACCGATGTTTTTGGGGTGGGCACCGAGGTGATCATACAATCGCCAATGCCGACCTTCCGAAAACAGGTAGACATCCACTTCGCCCAGGATGGGGGGGATGCGGTAGGCATCTTCCAACGGCACGGGGCCAGCACCGAAGTCTACCGTAAAGCGATGATTGAACCGTTCGGCGGGCTGGCGCAGGTGGATGGCATAGAGACCCCAATCATGGATCAACTCCATCCTTCCCATATTTTTTCCAGTATCCCGGTTGACCAGTTCAATGTACAAGGCACCGGGGAGGAAGGTACGCACCACCAGGGAACCATCGTGGAGTTGATGCATCCCCAGGAATGCAAACGGGTCACGACAGTAGCCGTTGACCACCTGATCGATGAAATGGTGCGGGTGTATGACGTGATCCGATTCTTGGTGCTGGTGTGTCATGGTGCCCCCTCTTTTTGGACGACGGCCTTCGTGAGGTACGTTTTGATGTCGCATTTTCACAGTGCGGTGAAATATAGCATCCACAAGCGCATCTCTGCCATGCTTTTCCGCTTGACGGCACTTTCGTTGGCAGGTTATCGGGTGTGTACTTCGTTTAGGAAAGTAAATTCAGAAGGTTTTCCGTGGGCCGTCCCACGGCGGCTTTTGCGGAGGTCACACCGATAGGCCGTTCAATTAACTTGGGAAATTGGATCATGGCCGCCACCAGGCTCTCCGAGGAGAGGTTGGGATCATCCAGGTTGTTTTCCTTGTATTCCGGCTCTTTTTGACGCATCAATTGTCTGGGCTGAAGTCCCAATTTGTTCAGAATGTCCCACAATTGTTCTCGGGTGGGGGGCTTGACGAGATATTCGACAACTGTGGGTTGCACCCCTTTGTCCTGTAGAAGTTCCAGACCGGAACGGGATTTGCTGCACCGGGGATTGTGATAATAGGTGATTTCCATGATTGCTGACCCTCACAAGTGAATGATTGATGCAATGACCCATAACACGGGCAACATAAACGAAGTATGGACAATCATCCAGGCTGGTGAGCCTCCAGACGAAAAAACGGGGCTGCATGATCGTCTGGCATGGGCCAGAAGAGTCCTTGGATTGGGCTTAAGCGTCACCCGGAACGAATTGAAAGGGCGTACCCACCAATTGTTGCAGGTTTGGCATCCCGATCATGCCCCATCTCCCGATGCGGTACACACCGAAGTGACCCGTAAGGTGTTGAAAGCCAGGGATATCATTCTTGACTATTGTGACAACTACCGCTTTTCTTTTTCCCAGGAAGAAATAAACCATTACTTGCCCCCGGAAGAGTGGCTCAAGAAACGCTTTTGGGAAGACCCATAAAAATATCCTGATCGCCGCGCCCCGTATTCTCCAGATTAAAAGGCATCCTCCCATGTTTCCAGGCCATGTCAACCAGCTCAAAGCCGCCGACATCAAGAAGGTCATCCACGTTTTTGGGCAATTTATCACGCTTCGCCTGGGTTCTCTCACGCTGGATTTACGTCCGGTATTGGAATTGATTCACAAGGATTGCCTCCCCGCCCATCCCGACTTGATCGGACACAGGGTTCCCGATCTGCTGGTGATCATGATGAATCCCGGTTCTTCGCGCCCTCTGGACCCGAATTACCAACCGCAACAGATGACACAACCGCAGGATTTCGACCCTTTTGGCGAACGGACACCCACCCGTCCCGACAACACCCAATATCAGGTGATGCGGATCATGTTGGCCCGGGGCTTTGGTCATGCCCGGGTTCTCAACCTTTCGGACCTGCGCGAAACCAAAAGTCCCATTTTTATCCAACGTTTTCAAGAATTGGAAACCCATCCCGACGGATCTGCCCACTCTTTGTTTTCCCCAGTCAGGAGTGCCGAACGCAAGGTGCGCATGGGCCAGGATACCCCCATTCCCCTTTTGGTGGGATGGGGACGCCATCCTGGTCTCCTCCCCTTGGCCCACCAATGTTTGGCCACACTCCCTCAGGAGCGTATCATCGGGGTGGAAATTCCCGGCAGCCCCGGCCTATACGCCCATCCCAGCCCCATGTTACAAAAGGCCAAGGAAGCTTGGGTCAATGCCATTCTGGAAAAAATGCCCATCCCCGCCCAGTGACGTTTTCACAAGAACCTTTCAAAAAACAGAAACTATTTTTCAGATTATTTTTTTAAGGGGATGCCATTCATGGTGTTCTTCGCTTGTTTGTTTACCTGTGGAAAATATATGTATATAATTATAATATAAATATATTTTATATATTCCCTTCGATTTTTCCCCGGCATAGTTCCTGGACTGGCACACATTTAGCGTTATCCAGGTCATAAGAAAACCCTTCGTTGTCCCCTATTTTTCCAGGATTGTGTCGTTATGCTCAAGGACATTATCGCGAGAGCGCAGCATACACGGCGGCGCGCCTTTCAACAGGTTTGTCGGAAGAGCAGTGGGGAGTGTGGCATGGACACGCCCGCATCGACCGGACTCCCCCCTGTACACGAATTCAATGCCATTCTTGATCGACCGTCGTTGACGCCTCATTTTATGCCCATCATTGCCACCGGCCAGAACCAAGTATTTGGCCATGAGGCATTGATTCGTGGACCCGAGGAAAGTCCATTGCATATGCCAGTGGATTTATTTTCCATGGCGGAGTCTTTAAATCGGAGTCGGGATTTGGAGATGTTGTGCCGGAAACTTTCTTTGGAAGCCTTTGCCCGGAACATGACACAAACCAAACTATTTCTCAACGTCAGTCCCCATGGCCTATTGAATCCAGGTCATACGCGCGGGACGACGACCCGCTTTATGGATGCATTGGGGATCAAGCCGAGTCAGGTGGTCATCGAGATTACCGAAAATCTTCCCATCCCCGACTATGATATCATCGTCCAGGCGGTTGAGCATTATCGGTCCAAAGGTTTCAAAGTGGCCATTGATGATCTGGGGGCGGGACATTCCGGGTTACGGGCATGGTTTGAACTCAAACCCGACTATGTGAAATTGGATCTTTGTTTTTTGAAGGATATTACAACCAACCCGCTCAACCAGGATTTTGTCCGTTCCATGATCCGAATGGCGCACGATACTGGCTGCCAAGTTGTCGCCGAGGGGGTTGAGACACCGGAAGTTTTACACCTGCTGCGCGATTTGGAAGTAGATTTTATGCAAGGTTTTTTGATTGGGGTTCCCATGACGACCCTGCATGAAGAAATCAAACTTCCCTGGCCACCGACCACGCAAACTGGAAGATCATCCACGGAAGTTGAAAAGATCGATGGAATTCCATCCGGGATGACGGGACATCGCGGAGCGACCCTGGCCGAGTTGACGGTATGGGTCAAACCCATCGCCCCAGATGTTTTGTGTGAGACGGTTGTGGGAATTTTTGGTTCGCGGGACAATTTGCGTTCCTTACCTGTGGTTCAGGATGGCCGTCCTGTGGGGATTGTCTTTCGCAACGCTTTTTTGGGGTTGTTTTTATCGGCCTATGGCCATTCGTTGTATGATCGCAAACCCATCCTGACCGTACTGGATACCATGCACCCTGTTTTTGAACAGGACACCCCTCTGGAACAGGTGAGTCAGGCGATGACAAGCCAAAGGTCGGAGCTTCAGGAAGGGGAATTTATCGTGACGCACCTTGGTATTTACAAGGGGATTGTCAACATCATGGATCTGCTGCGACGGATTACCCAGTTGCAGGTGTTGAGTGCGCGCAATACCAACCCTCTGACCATGTTACCGGGCAATGGTCCCATCCAGGAGACTGTGGAGGAGTGTTTGCGGCAACAACAAGCTTTTGCCATCGCCTACTGCGATTTGGATAATTTTAAACCCTATAACGACATTTATGGTTTTTCAAAAGGGGATGCCGTCATTCGTGCCACGGCCACGGTTTTGATGAGTCATCTGGATCGGGGATGGGATTTTCTCGGCCATATTGGTGGCGATGATTTCATCATGATCATTCGCAGTGGTGAATGGGAACAAATCTGTCAGGATTGCCTTTCTGCGTTTGCCACGGTGGTCCCTGGATTCTATGACGAACAAGACATCGCCGCAGGCGGTATTTATGCGGCCAACCGCAAGGGAAATCCCACTTTTTTTGGATTATTGAGTCTGTCCATCGGGATTGCCACCCCCGATGTGACGCGGTGTCGCAATTATTATGAGGTCGCCACCCTGGCCAGCCAAGCCAAGAAAGAGGCCAAGAAACAGGAAGGCAACAGTTTGTTCGTCAATCGACGCCTGTATATTCACCCCTCCGAAAAGTTGTCCAACCCAGCGGTCGAGGAGACCAGGGATTGCGATACCATCCAAACCTACGCCGCATAATATGCATCGCATTTTCCCCGTGCGGTGCCGTGTGTGACGCATGGAACATTGGGCCTGTCTTCCTTAAAACCGTCCCAAGGGGCGAGGTTGTTTTTGGTTGCGTTATAACCTGGAATGGTTATAGTGTTAACCATGGGCTATCCAATTAAAATCCGGCGTGAAGCCAAGCGGAAACTTCAGAGCCTTTCGCCCAGTGATCGTCTTCAGAACGTATTCGATCCAGGGGAGATGTATACAAATGAATCTTCAAGTCATTAAAAATATCAATGGACAGGATGAATACGTGCTTTTGCCTGTGGGGGTCTATGCGTCACTCCGGGAGCAAATTGAAGATGAACTTTCGGTTTTGGGTCTCAGCAAAGGGCAAGAAGGAGAGTTCGTCCCTTTTGATCCAGCCGATTTTGTACAAAATCCGGTTGCCTTGGCTCGGATGAAAGCGGGTATCAAACAAGTTGATTTAGCCAGAAAAATGGAAGTTTCCCAGGCGTATATCAGCAAGTTGGAACACGCTGAAACAGTTTCTGAAAGTGCCGTGAATCGTGTTCTGGATGCTTTGAGGAAATAGCGTCTATTGCGGGTTGCGGGCCTCGATCATCGTTTCGGCCATCCTGCCCGTTTTTTTCCCATCATACACTGCGCCTGGGTTCCGCCAGATGTAGAAAGAAAAACCCTCCGATGCCCAGAAAAAACAGTTCGGGTGCCCAGGCCGCCACCATGGGCGGCAAACGGTTACCCATCCCCAAGGCAGTAGATAAATCGACGATGACAAACATGGCAAACCCCAGGAGCAGGCCCAAAAAGATCCCCCAGGTGGTCCCACCCTGACGCGGTAACCGCATGGCAAATGGAAATCCCAACAGGATGGCGGTCATGGTCGTTAGCGGGTCCACCACCTTGCGATGAAATGTCATTTCATAAGTGACGGTATCCACCCCTTCCCGTTTCAACCGATTCATTAAATCCCACAGTTGTATCAACGATAAATTCATCGGTTCCGGTCGTGTACGATCCATTTGCACCGGCTCCAAGGTAATCGGCCACTCTTTGCGTAGAAAAGGCTCGGCATTGGCCTCCGAACCAAAATGATACAAGGTGCCATTGCTTAAAAACCAGCGACCTTGTTGATAATAGGCATTTTCAGCATCGATGCGGCTGACTAGGCCATTATCTTCATCAAAACGGAAAACGCTGACATCTTCCAGTTCGATACCCGATGGATTGGCTTTGGCGGCATGAATGATCTGACGACCACTCCGCAACCAAAAACTTCCCGATTCCGATTTGGATGCCAACATGCGGCCATTGATCTGGTTTTGCAGATATTGTTCCGCTTGATTACACCGCCAGATAATTTGTTCCTGAAGGAGATAATGGATCGCGGCAATCACCATCCCTCCCATGAGAAATGGAATGATGATCCGATAGATGGAGACGCCGCTGGCCCGCATCACAGTGATTTCACTTTGACGGCTCAGGGAGGTCAACACCATCATGGCAGCCATGAGGGCGAACGAGGGGAGCAGCATCCCCAGAAAGGATGGCAACCGACTGAGAATCAACAGACCAACATCCATCCAGTCAAAATTAATTTTTTGCGAGTAGCGTCGCACACTTTCGATGCCGTCAATCAGGAAGAACAATCCGATGAAGACGGCGATGATGTGCAAGAAGCTTCGCAAAAAAAGTTTCAGGAGGTATTGAAATAGGATAGGCATCAGGTCCGACCTTCACCGAGGGTACCTGGTTCCCGGAGAAATCTCTGTGGCAACAATGAGATAAACTGGGAGAGCCAGATAAACACCTTGAATGATCCATCCCGTGCCGTATGGATTGTGACGTACAGGGTCACGATGGCCATCAGAGCATTGGGAAACCAGAATCCAACCACTGTGGGCATGAGTCCCCGTTGCACGGCAGCCTCTCCGAAAGAGAGCAACATAAAGTGCAGAATCAGCACCAGGACGGCGACGACAAATCCATAGGCACGCCCCGTGCGATGGGATTGTTGGAGACCCAGAGAGACCGAAAATAAACCCAGGATAAACCCGGCCACCGGAAAGGCCAGTCGCCGATGCAATTCGGCATTGGCTTTCAAGGATTCTTCGGGGTCATCCATGGCGATGGCACGCCAAAGATGCGTCAAACCCATTTCTTTATGGCTTGATTGATGCTGTTCTTCCCGCAAACCCAAAGAGACTCCCAGATCAAGGTTATAACTGGAGAAACGGAGTTGACGAAAACGTCCCCCCGGCAATTTTTCGTGTCGGCTGCCGTCTTGGAGCAGCAGAATTGAATTTTGGGCACCTTGGATCAGGAGTTGCCCACTGCGGGCGGTCAGCGTGACGATTTCATCGGGCTTGCGTTCGTCGTGAATCAAGATACCATGAAGTATGCCGCCGATTTCCGATCTTTCATGGATATAGATGGTCAATCCTGAGATGGTTTGATTGAATGTTTGCGGTTTTAGTGCCAGAGTGTTGGACGAAAGCAGTGCGCTACGTAAAATGGCGAATCGATGGAAACTGGCGGGGACCAGGGTCATATTGAGAACAATGTTCAAAATGGTAAACAGGCTGACCAATGTTGCAATGGGGAACAGTATTTGATAGAGACTCACCCCACTGGCTTTGAGGACCACGGTTTCGCTATCCTGGGCCAAACGGCCCAGTGCCAGTAAAATACCAATCAACAACGCCATGGGTGCCACCGCAACAATAAATTGGGGTATGAGCCACAAGATCATGTCGATAAAGACGCTGACCGCCACCCCTTTGTTGACCCACAAGTCCAGCAGCACGAGCATTCTGGGCAACAGGATCAAAAAAGTCAGCACAAACAGCACCAGCACCGAAGCGATGGCGCATTCCGAGAAAATGTATCTGAAGAGCTTGGTCATGGTATGGTAGCCTACCACCTTTTCCAACAAAATGCCTGGGGATGTAACATGCCCGAAAAAAATAAGGAACCAAGGCGATGAACAATGCGCGTACAATCGTGGAACTTTTTGCCAACGCTCCCCTATCCTGGTCGTGTGATGCCGTCGCCATGGGTATTTACGCCGATGGCTCTCCCCAAAAAGCCCTTGAGGGGATCAGTGCGGGATGGTTCGCCGAGGTCAAGCAGGCGTTGTCGGCGGGATGGATGCAGGGCAAGGAGGGGGAATTTTTGATCCTCCCCATTGTCCGTGAATCATTCGGTCCTGCACGTCTGCTGCTCATAGGGTTGGGCAAACGCGATGGCATCACCCCCCGTACCTTGGAAGATATCGGTGCCCGCCTGGTCAAAACGTCTCAAGCACACGGCATCTCTCGGCTTGGATGCCTCATTCCCATGAACAATCACAACGGCATCTCCAAAGGGCGGTGCATCCAGGCCCTGGCGGAAGGGGCCTGGAGAGGCAGCTACCGCTTTGACCGGTTCAAATCCAAAAATGGCGAAAACGAACAGCCCCCTGAAAAATCCATCATTCTGGGGTTGGCGGTCAAGGAGAAGCAGAAGAATCGCATGTCCGATAAACTGGAACGTTTGCGCCATATCTGCGATGGCCAATTTCTTGCTCAAGATTTGGGCAATATGCCGGGCAATTGGCTGACCCCGGAACGATTGGCTGGCGAAGCCCGGAAAATGGCCGAAAACCTCCCCATCCAGGTGACCGTTTGGAATGAAAAGGAGCTGAAGAAAAATCGGATGCATGGCATCCTGGCGGTGGGTCAGGGGAGTGCCCATCCGCCGCGCCTCATCATCATGGAATATCGGCAGGGAGAAGATCGTCCGGTGTTGGCGGTCGTCGGTAAGGCGGTTACCTTCGATTCTGGGGGGATTTCTCTGAAACCCGGTGCCAAGATGGAGGAGATGAAATTTGATATGGCGGGTGGGGCCGCTGTCCTGGGGTTTATACATGCCATCGCGTCTATGAATCTCCCGGTCAATGTCGTCGGTCTGATTCCCGCTGCCGAGAATCTCCCTTCCGGCCATGCCCAACGTCCGGGGGATGTCATTGAGACGGCCAGCGGTCAATGGGTTGAAGTCATCAATACCGATGCCGAAGGTCGGTTGATTTTGGCCGATGCCCTGCACCATGCTCAATCTTTTGAACCCAACATGGTCATCGATCTGGCAACACTGACCGGGGCCTGTGTGATTGCCTTGGGACATGAGGCCAGTGGCCTCATGGGGTTTGATACCCAATTTCTCCGTAAGCTGGAACGGGCTGGAAGCCAAGTGGGTGAAAAAATGTGGCGTCTTCCGCTATTTCCCGGTTATCAGGAACAGCTAAAATCGACGGTTGCCGACATGAAGAACGTCGGTGGCCGCGATGCGGGGGCCATCACCGGCGGATGTTTTTTGTCCCGATTCATCGATAAAAAAATTCCCTGGGCACACATCGACATTGCGGGTACCGCCTGGGATATGGGGAGCAAAAGACCCAGCCAACCCAAGGGGGCCACGGGGGTTGGGGTACGATTTCTGTGCCGTTTTGCCCAAAAGGAGCTGGTTTAGAGGTGGCCCGGCAACAACCAGGAGATACGGTAGTCCGTTTCTACCAATTGCAACAAGGGCCGATGGAAAAGCCACTCGTCGGTCTGCTTGGGCGTATCTATGGCAAAGATCTTAAAGTCTGTCTTGTTGCCGCCTCTCCCCAACATGCGGCGCACCTGGATGAGTTTTTATGGATCCACAGTGTCGATTCTTTCTTGCCCCACGGCCCTTGCACTGGACCCAACGCCTCCATGCATCCCATCATCATTTGTACCGAACCCAAGGATATCAATGGTGCAAGTATTTTGGTGTTAGCCCATGGCCTTTTCGTTGAAACATTTGCCGATTATGACATGATCCTCGATTTTGTCAGCGACCAAACCCCCGAAGGGATGCAAATGACCCGGGAACGGTATCGGCGTTATCGTGAAGCGGGTTGTCGCATGGAATATTGGGTTCAAACCCGCGAATCGGGTTGGCAATTGAAATCCAAAGAACCCAAGGAACAAACGATCCAGGCACCTTCCACCTGACGGTATTACGCCGTCTGCCTGGTCCGCTCAATCGTACCATGTCATGGCATAGCATAGGTGAAACACTATGAGCATTAAATATCTCAAATCCATGTTCAAACCCTCATCGGTCGCCGTATTGGGTGCATCCAATCGCCCCGGTTCCATCGGTTCTCTGATTTGTCGCAACCTTATCCAGGGTGGGTTTAACGGCCCCATCATGCCCGTCAATCCCAAACATGAATCGGTGGGTGGTATTTTTGCCTATCCATCGGTGGAGGCCCTCCCCAAAATTCCCGATTTGGCCGTGATCTGCACCCCTCCGAAAACGGTGCCGAAGCTTATTGAAAAATTGATTCAACGCGAAGTGCGTGCCGCCATCGTCATTACCGCCGGCTTGCAATTACACCACGATGAACACGGTACCAACCTTCGTGATGTGATATTGAACATGTCACGAAAGGGGGGACTCCGCCTGTTAGGCCCCAATTGTTTGGGATTGCTGGTACCGAGCATCGGTTTGAACGCCAGTTTTTCCCACATTGCCGCCAAACCGGGCCACATTGCCTTTGTTTCTCAATCTGGGGCCATGTGTACCGCTGTCCTGGACTGGGCCAACGGCCAGAATATTGGATTTTCCCACTTCATCTCCCTGGGAGACAGTTTGGATCTGGATTTTGGTGATGTGATCGACTATTTGGGAATGGATTCAAAAACCAAGGCAATTCTTCTGTACATTGAATCGATTCACGAACGCCGTAGCTTTATGTCGGCGGCCCGCGCCGCCGCACGCAACAAACCGATACTGGTGATCAAATCGGGTCGCGCTCCAGAGGGTGCCCAGGCCGCCATGTCGCATACAGGTGCTTTGGCCGGTTCCGACCAGGTATTCGATACCGCCATTCGTCGGGCAGGGATGCTTCGGGTCTATGAAATCGATGAACTGTTTGCCGCCGTGGAAACCCTGGCCCGCGCACGTCCCATCAAGGGGAATCGGTTGGGCATCGTCACCAATGGCGGTGGTATTGGGATCATTGCGGTCGATAGCCTTATGGAAAAAGGGGGTACTCTGGCGCACTTGAAACCGGAAACCATCCAGGCCCTGGATGCGATACTCCCACCCACATGGTCTCGGTCCAATCCCATCGACATTATCGGTGATGCTTCCGGTGATCGGTATGAAAAAACGGTCAAACTGTTGGCTGGAAGTGCCGAAGTCGATGCCTTGTTGGTCATGCACGCCCCTCTTGCCACTGCGGATAGTACCGAAGCGGCTTTGGCCACCATTGCCGCCGCCAAGCAATTTAATACCAACATTCTGACCTGCTGGGTCGGAGGTACCGGCGTCGCTGCGGCCAAAGAGGCGTTTCATCAGGCCGAAATTCCGACCCATGAATCACCAGAGCGGGCCGTTACCGCCTTCATGCACATGGTTCGTTATGCCAAGAACCAGGAAATGCTCATGGAAACCCCCCCTTCCATCCTTGAGGATTTTATCCCGGCCACTGCGACTGCCCGACTGGTCATTGAAAATAGTTTAGCTGCCGACAAGGAAGTCATGAGCGAAGCGGAATCCAAGGCGGTACTGGCCGCCTACGGCATTCCCACGGTGAAAACCCATATCGCCAAAACGCCGGAGGATGCCTGTGCCGTTTCGAAAGAGATGAAATTTCCCATTGCCCTGAAAATACTTTCCGAAGACATTTCGCACAAAAGTGACATCGGTGGGGTCGATCTTTTTTTGGATTCCCCCCAGGTTGTCCAATCGGCTGCCGTCGCCATGCTGGAGACCATCCGCAAAAAAATGCCCCATGCTAGGATTCAAGGTTTTTCGGTGCAGGAGATGGCCATTCGCCCCGGTGCCCATGAATTGCTCGTGGGGATGACCACCGATCCCATTTTTGGCCCGGTGATCATGTTTGGACAGGGTGGAACCGCCGTCGAGGTGATCAACGATAGTGCCGTTGCCTTGCCCCCTCTCAACGTCAATCTGGCCCGGGAATTGATTTCCCGCACCCGAATCTACAAACTTCTCAAAGGATATCGGGATCGCAAACCCATTCATATGGATTCTTTGTGCAGCGTGCTGATTCAACTCTCCCAGTTGATTGTGGATATTCCTGAAATCGCGGAGTTGGACATTAATCCTCTGTTTGCCGATGAACACGGCGTCATTGCGGTGGATGCCCGCATTCGCATTTCTACCGCCTACCGTCAGGGGGGGGTGGAACAACGTTTGGCGATTCGGCCCTATCCCAAGGAGTTGGAAGAAACGTGGTCGTTGAAGAATGATCGTTCCGTGCTACTGCGTCCCATCCGTCCCGAAGACGAACCGCAACATCATGAATTTATCGCCAAGCTTTCCCCGGAAGATTTGTTTTTCCGTTTTCTCTCGGTCCGCAAGGCTTTGCCGCACCTTGAGATGGCACGTTTGACCCAAATTGATTACAACCGCGAAATGGCTTTTATCGCCTCCAGTAAAAATACCACCACGGGACAAAAGGAGACCTTGGGGGTCAACAGGATTTTTCTCGACCTCGACCGGGATTCCTGTGAATTTGCCATCGTGGTTCGGTCCGATATCAAGGGCCAGGGATTGGGGGCCAAGTTGATGGCCAAAACCATCGATTATTGCCGCCTCCGTGGTATTCGCGTCATGGAAGGGCACGTCGATCCAACCAATCATCGGATGATTGAGTTTGTCAAAGGGTTTGGTTTTTCAGTCCGACACGTCAAGGATAGCGATTTGATCCTTGCCCATAAAGAAATTGGTTGAGAGTTTTTACTCCGTTAGTCTGCGTACAGGAGGGCAACCGCTTGGGCAGCGACCCCTTCGTTGCGGCCAGTGAATCCCAGTTTTTCGGTGGTGGTCGCTTTGACGTTAACGGCAGTGGGGTCGATGGCCAGGATTTGTGCGATGGTTTGTCCCATGGTTGGCATGAACGGGGCGAGTTTGGGGCGTTGGCAGATGATGGTGGCATCGATATTGAGGATGTTCCATCCGGCGGACTTGATTTTTTCCATGGCGGTGGCCAGGAGGATTTTGCTATCGATGCCGGAATAGCTGGGATCGGTGTCGGGGAACATGCGGCCAATATCGCCCAATCCCGCCCCACCGAGCAGTGCGTCAATGATGGCGTGTAAGAGTACGTCGGCATCGGAATGACCCAATAATCCACGGTCGTGGGGGATTTGGACCCCTCCCAACATCAGCGGACGCCCCGCGATCCACTGGTGAACATCCAATCCTTGACCAACACGTAATTTCATCATTGTTTTTCCTCCAACCATGTGCGTGCCCATTCCAAGTCCTGGGGCTGAGTGATTTTGATGTTGTGGCTATCTCCAAGGACAATTTTTACCGCTATTCCCCCCCATTCGGCGAGTGACGCATCATCGGTACCGTTAAATCCAGAGGTCCGTGCGCGGTTGTGGAGATCCAGGATCTGGCCATAGTGGAACAATTGCGGTGTCTGGGCGAGCCAGATTTGTGTTCGTTCCAAGGTTTCCAAGATGATGCCGCGCTGGGGGTCAACACGTTTGACGGTATCGGCGGCGGGGAGGGCGGCAATCAAGGCGGTACTGGTGGACCGCCCCGCCATGAGACGTTCCAGGAGTTTTTTTCCCGGGAAGGGGCGGGCAGCGTCGTGGATCCCGACCCAGGCATCTTGGGGCAGATTGAGTGCCAATAATCCTTTCCATACCGATTCTTGACGTGTGGCACCGCCGGTAACGGGTGAAGCGACCCGGGGTAGTGTCGCCATACGGGGTGCCATCCAGCGGTTCCACAGGGGGTCTCCATCGGCGGCGATCACCGGCAGAATGGTTTTGATTTCTGGAAAATCATGTAAGGCTTTTAAGGTATGGAATAGGACAGGTTGTCCGGCAAGATCCAGGTATTGTTTGGGCAACGGACCGCCGAAACGTTGACCGCTTCCGGCAGCGACGACGATCATGGCGATGGGAGTATCCAGTGTCATGTGCGTTTATCCTTAAAATGAGGTATGATGACTCATACAACCGGAGTGGGTTGGTGATCAACCCTAAGCGGAGAGAAAGGTTCGATCATGAACATATGGATGGACCACCTTGTCATTGGATGGGTTACCATCGCCTATGGGATAGGGGCGTTTCTTGTTACCGCCAAGCAATTGCGCGGTCAAGGTGAAGCGTCGCTGTGGGGGTGGTGGCTGGTTGCAGCAGGGTTTCTGACCCATTTGATTGCCCTGTCGGCGGTTGTCGTTATCCATAAGGGGCAGGTTGATTTTAACCTTTCGACATCGTTGGAATTTATTTCGTTGGCGGTGGCCCTTCTTTATTTGGTGAGCTGTCGTGTCGCCAGTTTGGAGGTACCCAGGGCGGGGATTGTGGTATTGCCGATGTTGGCTTTATCGGTGTTGGTGTCAAGGATTTTGCCGGAACCGCACGGTATGGCAATGTTGACGCTCAGCAGTCCTATTTTTATCGCGCACTTGGTTTTGTCTTTGTTGGCCTACGGTTTGTTGACGATTGCCGCCATTTTAGCCTTGATGGATGCGTTTCAGGATCATGCCCTCAAGAGTAAGCATTTTGGGCGAGTGTTTGAATTTTTACCGCCATTATTTCGTTTGGAAACAACGTTGTACCAAATGGTTTGGGCAGGGTTTGGATTATTAACCTTGTCGATTGTTTCGGGAGGGGTTTATTCTTGGCAACAGCACGGCACGCTGTTTGCTTTTAGTCACAAGGTCGTGTTCACCTGGGCGACCTGGGGGACTTTGGCGACGCTGTTTGTTGGACGGTATTATTGGGGTTGGCGTGGCGTCAAAGGTGCGCGGTTTATTGTTCTGGGGTACCTGTTTTTGGTGTTGGCGTTCCTTGGAGTCAAGATCGTCAAGGAATATATTCTTTAGAAATCAACGGTTTTCAATTTTTCTTTCGTTTTTTTCATTTTCTTGTTGACGCTTCAAGGTTCCTTTGCTAGACTGTTTCTTCTTGGTGCAGACGGCGTTTTACGAAGAGATACGAAAGAGAAGAATGTAAGCCGGTTGCAACGGGAATTTAAGTTTCAAGCTTCACAAGCAGGCTCTGGTGCAATGGCCCATCCTGGATGTTCTTTGACAATCTAATGTAACCATAGGTGTGGGCGCATACTCATGTCAGCTCACCGTCGGCAAGGATCGCGAGATTGAATTCACGGGATCAAGTTGGCGGCATAAGTTGAAGAGTTTGTGTTCACACAAGATCGGTTCCAGTCGGACGACAAACTGGACCGATTCAAAGTTGAATGCGAGCGTCCCTAATCTTGAAAGAGAAAAAGGGAAAACTCGTCTTGGGGGGGGCTTCCCGCTTAGATGCTTTCAGCGGTTATCC
>JADGCQ010000025.1:0-7028 GCA_015228925.1 Magnetococcales bacterium
CAAAACCCTGGGGGCAATCCCCCAGACCCCTTTTTTCTTTTAATAATTTTTTTTATTCAAATCACCACTTTCTCTGGAAACAAAGAACGCTCCAGGCAAAAAACACCACTGCCGCCAAAATGAAACCAAATCCACTCCCCCGGAAAATCAGGCCATACCTCCCGGATTTGTTCTTCCCCCTCATCCCCAACCTCACAAATCAAAACACCCCCCGGCGTCAGATAATCCCCAGCCTGACGCAAAATCCGCCCAACAAAATCCAATCCCGTAACACCACCATCCAAAGCCATGGTCGGCTCATGCCGATATTCCTCAGGAAGAGACGCCATGGTCGTCCGCGAAACATAAGGAGGATTGGTCACAATCATGTCATACCGAACCGACGGTACCCCCCGAAAAAGATCCGCCTCAAACAACATAACACGGTCAGACAATCCAAAATTGGCAATATTGATCCGCGCAACCTCCAAAGCCTGCAATGAATCATCAGTCGCATGAACCCGAGCGTTGGGATAGGCCAACGCCAACGCAATCGCCAAACAACCACTCCCCGTACATAAATCCAAAAACAAAGGTCTCTCAGGCAACATCACCCACGCATCAAATCTACCCTCAGCGTCAAAAATATTTTCAATCAACGAACGGGGAATCAATACCCGCTGATCCACCATAAAACGATGCCCCGCAAAAAAAGCCTCCCGCGTGATATAAGCAGCAGGGATGCGCCGAACAATACGCTGCTCCATAATCGCCTCCATCCGGGCATGAGCATCGACCGGCGCCCGAAGATTTGGAGAGGAATCCAATAATTCCAGAGAGATGGAAAAAGCGAAGGCGGTCAGATACTCGGCTTCCTGGTACGGTTCTTGCAGGCCATTCTCGAAACTTAGACCCGACTCAGCAAGCCGTTCGGCCAAAAAAATGATCCAGGCATGAACCGTCGCCCCATCTTTTGGGTATGATGATGTTTTTTTAGAGTTTTTACGACGTACCCATGGTTTGTTCTTCATCGGAATCCAGCAACGGTTGGAGGGAAAAGTAAAAAAATGTGACCCTGTGAAAAAAAGCAACTTGTTGATGACGGATTATTGTCGTACTCTGCCGTTGGAATTTTGACGCAATTGGTTATCGTCGCCCAGAGACGCTTCGGGGCCTAACGAATAATAATTTAACAGAAAATGCCCTCTTGACATTATGTACGGAATCATTGGCAAATCACCCAGGATGCTGAAGCTGTACAAGATGATCGAACGGGTTGCCGCAAGCAGTTCCACCGTGCTGATTCACGGTGAAAGCGGCACCGGTAAGGAGTTGATCGCCAAAGCACTGCACCAGTTATCCCCCCGTGCCGATCAGGCATTCATCGCGGTCAATTGCGGGGCCATCCCCGAAGACCTTCTGGAGTCCGAACTCTTCGGGCATGTCCGAGGGGCCTTTACCGGTGCCGCCCACAACCGTATCGGACGTTTTGAACTGGCCAGCGGAGGTTCTCTGTTTCTCGATGAGATCGGCGATATGAGTCCAAAGCTCCAGGTCAAAATGTTGCGCGTACTCCAGGAAAAGATGGTAGAGCCGGTGGGTGCCATCAAGTCCATCAAGGTGGATGTCCGAGTCATCACCGCAACCCATAAAAACCTGGAAGTCGAAGTCGCACAAAACCGTTTCCGAGAAGATCTTTATTATCGTCTCAACGTCGTCCCCATTAACGTGCCGCCCTTGCGTGATCGCACATCCGATATTCCGCTTTTGGTGGAACACTTTTTGAAAAAATGCGGGAACACCGTCGCTGAAAGTTTCATCGGTGAGGAGATCGTCGATATCTTCCGCCGCTATCAGTGGCCCGGCAATGTTCGGGAACTGGAAAACCTTGTCGAACGGCTCACCATTCTGGCCGATGATACCGTCAAAATCGAGGATCTTCCCGACAATATCCACAATGCCGCCCACGTCATGGACGAGGATGAAGATGAGGGGGAACGGCCCGTCGTGCCACCTCTCATGACCGATTATGTGCATAATCCCATCGTCACGGAAGGGATCGACTTTAACACCGAAGTCGCCAATTTTGAGAATAATCTTATTTTATCGGCCCTCAATTCCACCGGATGGAACAAAAACAAAGCGGCCCGCCTGTTAAATTTGAACCGTACCACGTTGGTGGAAAAGATCAAGAAAAAAGGGTTGGAACCTTTGGGGGCTGAAACATGACACCCGAAAGACTTTGGGAGAATTTGGCATCCACACAGACCTGCAAAGGGCTTTTGGCTTTGGTGGTCATTTTGGGATTGATGGTTTTCGACGCCACTCCCGCCGCCGCCTTTTTCACCCAATTGAATTATACAACCGCCAACCATGGCGAACGCGAAATCTTTTCTTTCGCCATTCCACCAGGATCGCAAAAGCCCACCCTGGCGTTGACCGAACCCAAGCAACTCCTGCTGACAATACCCAATATTCTCGCCCTTCCCAGCGGCACCTTTCATCTCGATCAATCCCGATGGATCCGTTCATTTGCCGTTACCAGCATACCCGAAGCAAAAATGGGGTTAATGGTCACCATCGGTTTGAAACAGGCCAACCTCAGCTTTCGTTCCCGCGTTGGTCCCGAAGATCCTGTCGCTGGATCCACTTTTGAATTTGAGATTGATGAACAACCCAAACCCGACCCCACGCAACCCATGGAAATTCGAGAAGGTCTCGTCCTTCCAGGGCGCGATGGCACACTCTTGGTTCTCTCCCATACCGGGACCACCGAGATTGAAAAGAATATTGAAAAGGGGGCCAACCCCGTCGTCCGTATCCACCTGAAAGCGGCCAAACTGGCCGATACTTGGCGTCCCCTGGATCCTGGGGGACTCGTGGAAAACGTTTTTGTCTATGAGTTTCCCGAAGGCCATGCCGAACTTGAAGTCCTGCTCAACGAAAAAGCAGACGCCGTTCATTTCTACGAAAGTACCAAAGCGGGGTATTTCATCGTTGAAATCCTTAGCCCCCGCGACATAGGGCGCAGTAACAACGCCAAACAAATCATCGCCAATCGTGAATATGATTTGGAACAAGGGGCCTCCAAACCCTTGCACAGCATCTTTCCACTCTATGAACCTGCCGCCACCGAAGTCGTCCTCCTCGACAAGCGTATCACCGAAGACTACTTCTGGAAAGCGGCCAAAGATGCGGAAAAAGAACGACATTATGATCAGGCTCGCGCCTACCTGGGAAGCCTGTTGGATGCCTTCCCGGATACACCAAACCGTGAAGTCATCGATTTTTTGATGTTGGATCTCCACCGCCACATGGGTTGGAAACCGGGATGGCTGCTGTACGAGTTGGAAGCGGTCCTGGCCCGCCATCCCAATACCCCCAACTATTCCCAATACCGGTTTATGCAACTCAAATTGCTCAATGAATCGGGTCGTTTTGAAAATGCCTTGTCCATGATGCATGATCCCAACCTGCCCAGGGACAAAGGTGCCTTACTGCTGGAAAACGCCAAAACGAACATTGGCTTGGCCAATACCCATCCGGGCGATCCCAAATTCATTCAAGAAGCTGAAAATCACCTGCAACAGGTGTTGACCCTGACGAATGGACACGGAGACAAAGCGGCATCGGCCCTTTTTCTTCTGGCCAAAGCCCATGATCTCAAACAAGACCATAACGCCGCCATCGCCACCCTGAACCAGATCACCTCGGAACATCTGGGTTATCTGGGAAAAGATCCCGATAAAATCATGGGGATTGCCGACATTTATTATAAGTATGGCCAGTATCAGAAATCTTTTCAACATTATGCCATGTTTATGGACGCCTTCCATACCCGGGAACGGACCGTCCCATGGGCCATGTTGCGGGCTGCGGAGGCCAGTTTTCAACTGTCCCGTAGCGCGGAAACTCAGGGACAAAAGCATCAGGCCAAAGAACATTTCGCAGATGCCAAAAGATTATTTGCCCGCCTCCAAAAACAATTTCCAGGTTCCGATGCCGCCGTCTGGGGAAAAATCCTGGAGTTGGCTATGGACCAAGCGTTGACCTAAGGNNNTCCGATGCCGCCGTCTGGGGAAAAATCCTGGAGTTGGCTATGGACCAAGCGTTGACCTTCAAGGAACGCCTGGAAAAACTGGATCAGGTCATCAAAACCATCGCACTGCCCAATGCCCTCGCGGAGGCTTATCTCACCCGTGCGGAACTGTTGGGTTATGATGGACAATTCCGCGAATGTCTGGAAACGTTGAACAACCTGCTCAACATGACCCAGAGCGTCGCCGTCATCCGCCGCGCCGATCGGCTGAAAAGATCTCTACTCGTGCAAGGGATGGCCGTCGCCTTGGAGGATGGACGCCCCGAATTTGCCTCGCTTTTGGGTGAAATTTATGGGCACGATTGGCGTCAAGATCCCGAATTTCCGCAGGCACGTATTCACCTAGCTGAAGCACTCATGCAGCTTGGTAACAGCCAGGCCGCCCAACATGTCTTGGAAAAATTGGAAGATCCTGCCGCCGAGGCCTTACGGCAACTGGCGCAAACCTTGATTGCGGATGACTGGTTGCAGTCTGCACGCAAAGAGGGGAAACTGGGGGGCATCATCACCCGGGAAGTGGCGAGAGTTCGTTTGGCCGAGGCCAAAAACCGTTTATCCAAAAATGAATGGGAAGCAGTCCAACTGATTTTGGAACCCCTCCCAGATGGCCTGTTGAACGAAAAAGACAAAGATCGGCGTCTACGCTACATGGCCAAGGCGGAACTGGGGCGGGGACGCTTCCCCCATGCGGTCAAACATTACGAATTTCTCCTTGGAAACCGACCCATGGGTGATGGTGTGGATTATTATGACTATGCCACCGTGATTCAACTTTGGAAGGGTGATGAGAAAGCCTTGCCTTCATTCGTAAAGATTGCCGATGAAGCTACCGATAAGGAAATCAGTGCCTTGGCCAATATTCGGGTCGGCGACATCCTGCAACGGAATGGCGATTTTGAAGGGGCAAAAGGACGGTATCAAAAAGCAGCCGAACTGGCTCCAGGAACTTCATGGGCCAAGATTTCTTCTGAAAATGCGTCTCAACTTGAAATGGCTCTGGAAGTTGGCAGGTGACCGTCATGACGGACCACAATGAAATCCTTCTGATCGGACATGACAATCCCGCTGTGCGCAAGCTGGCGGGTCAGGTGCAGGGACACGGCTACGCCCCCATTCTGCTCCCGTTCGGGGATGAAGCACGCCTGCGGGTTGGCTCTCCAACGGTGGGGATGGTCATCATCTCGCTGCAACCGGGGAACGAAGCCCTGGAGTGGATTCGTGAAATCAATTTTCTGCATCGTGGTCTGCCGGTGTTGGCCGCTGCGGTACAGGGGAGTGTTACCGAAGCCAGGGAAGCCATCGGCGTCGGTGCGGCGGATTATCTGTTGCTGCCCATCGAAGAAGAGTTGCTCAAAAATCACCTTGCCAACTATGCGTCGCGTTATTTCGATCCCGAACTTGGCAGTGGTCGTCGCCTGATTTCCAGCGATGCCAACATGAAACGGTTGCTCAACCAGATTCGCCGTGTCGGCAAATCCCAGGCCACCGTGTTGATTCAGGGAGAGAGTGGTACGGGAAAAGAATTGATCGCCCGTTTTGTCCATCAAGTCTCGGATCGTTCCAGTCAGGCGTTTGTCGCCTTGAACTGTGCGGCCCTCCCGGAAAATCTTTTGGAATCGGAATTATTCGGACATTCCAAGGGGGCCTTCACGGGGGCCATCACCGATCGGAAGGGTAAATTTCTCCAGGCCAATGGTGGAACGATTTTTCTGGATGAAATCTCGGAAATGACGTTAAATCTGCAAGCCAAACTGCTGCGGGTACTCCAGGAACGTGAAGTGGACCCGGTCGGGGGGCGTGGCGCGGTACCGTTGGATGTCCGGGTAGTGGCCTCGACCAACCGCGACCTTAAGGAATGGGCGGAAGATGGCAAATTTCGTGAAGATCTTTATTATCGCCTCAATGTGTTTCCGGTCTCTTTGCCGCCATTGCGGAAGCGACCGGGGGATATTTTGCTTTTGGCCAATCATTTCCGCAAACGGTTTATCATCGAACTGGGGCGCAATGATATCCCCTTTTCCCCATCGGCTTTGAGTGCCATGGAAGGCTATCCTTGGCCGGGGAACATTCGTGAACTGGAAAATGTGATTCAGCGCGCCTTGCTCATGGCCGAGGGGCGGGTGATTGAACCGGACGATCTGATGATTGATTTTGAACCTTCGGACAACGAAAGTGGCCCGGCCCCCTTCTCTTCTCATTCTGCGGCGGTCCATGGCGACAATGCCGAGGCCATTCGCTTGCCCATCGGGACCACTGTGCGGGAGATGGAAGAAATTTTGATTCACCGCACGCTGGATGAGGTCAACGGCAACCGCACCCGTGCGGCGGAACTCCTGGGCATTTCCATCCGCACTCTGCGCAACAAACTCAACGAATATGCGACCCGATAGACCGGGGATCAAACCCGCTTTGGAACAGACGACATGAAGGTTCTGGTGACATTGCGGCATTTTTTCGTCGTTTTATTGATTTTGTTACCTGTTCTTATTTTGCCTGGATGCAGACAGGCCGATGGGATGGATGACAATCCCGAGTTGACTGTGGGTGATGGGTTATGGGATCAGGGGAAACGTTTTTTTTTCCCCGCCCGCTATTGGCGTGATAAAGCCGCTTATTTTGGCCAGATGGTTGTTGAGGAACGCGACCGTTATCGGGTCGCAACCCAGGCGTACCATGAGGCATTGAAAAATCGCCATTTGGAAATCGAGAAGGCGGTGCATCAGGCCATTCAGGACGGTCGGGAGGTGGCGCAGGCCCGCCACGAGGTGATTCAAAAAACGCGCTCTCAATTAAATCCATTAAGACAACAATCCAGGACGCATGGCCGCGCCATGCGCCAAGCGATGGATCTGATGCAAAAATCCCTGAAAAATTTGGAGCGGATACTTGTTCAATAAAATGATTAAAAGAAAAAAGGGGTCTGGGGGATTGCCCCCAGGGTTTTGACTTT
>JADGCQ010000025.1:16154-38753 GCA_015228925.1 Magnetococcales bacterium
AGACAAAATCAAAACCCTGGGGGCAATCCCCCAGACCCCTTTTTTCTTTTAATAATTTTCTAGAGTGTATCTCAAAAGTCATCGAACATCAATGCGCCCTAATGTCAAGGGATCCTAAATGCAATTGCCCTGCGATTAAAGATAGTTGGCATATCGGCCAGATTCGGGTAGAATCAAGCCGTGGTACTCAGAGTCATCCACTTATCCAAACAAAAATGGGTGTCCCGGCTTTACTTCGCATGATGATAAATATTTGAAAATAAATACTTAATCCATGATGGACCAATTGATCATACTTACAGGGAGTTTGCACATGAGAAAAATCCGGTTAGCGACCCTGGCCACCTTCGGCCTGCTCTCGCTCGCCCTGGTGTCCTGCACATCCACAAGCACGATCCAGGAAGGGTGGAACAACGGCGGCTTCAAACAATGGCATCCACAGGCGGGTAAAGGAACCGTCGGCAGAGCGGGAACCCAGTGTTATTTCTGCGAACGGAGCGAAATGGACTCCGATGGCGATGGCGTCATGGACGACATCGATCAATGTCCCAATACCCCCAGAGGCTTTCCCGTCGATGCCAAAGGCTGCCCGCTCGATTCCGATGGTGATGGTGTCGTCGATGCCCTCGACAAATGTCCTGGAACCCCCCGTGGTGTCATCGTCGATAAGAATGGCTGCCCCATGGATTCCGATGGTGACGGCGTCCTCGATCACCAAGATAAATGCCCAGGAACACCCGCAGGTGCCCACGTCAATCAAACCGGCTGTTGGGTGCTGGAAAACCTCCACTTCGATATCGATAAAGCCGTCATCAAACCGATCGATTTTCAAAACCTTGATGCCGTCTTCGGGGTTCTCAACAAAAATCCTGACCTGAACGTCGAAGTCCAAGGCCACACCGATAATACCGGTAGCCGTAAACATAACCAAAAACTCTCCGAAAAGAGGGCCAATGCCGTCAAAGCCTATCTCATCGGCAAGGGGATTTCTTCCAAACGCATCAGCACCACAGGCTACGGTTTTGACAGACCCGCAGCCGATAACACCACAATTCAGGGCCGGGCCACAAATCGCCGTGTACAACTGGATCCCATGAAATAAACAACGTTCTCTTCGCGCATAACCTTTCAGGCGGGCCAGTTTTTACGGCCCGCCTTTTTCTTGCTGTCTCGTAACCATGAACCCGTAACCCCACTATCCACCCTTTTTAACGCATCCGCGCTGCCTTGGAGCAACTTTATGAAATGGGAAACCCTGCTTCTCACCGATGACCACCTGGAACGTGGTATGACGGCCATCGGTGAACAATTCTCCCAAACGTTCTCCGGCGACACGCCCCATCTGGCCATACTCTTCATCTGTGGCTATAGTCGCAATGAAATCAAACAACTCATGCAATTGATCCCAACCTGCCTGAAAGCAAAACAATGGCTGGGATGCCTGAGCAGCGGCGTCATCGCCCAAGGACGCGAATTGGAAAATAAAAAAGCAATCTCCATCTCCATGGCACACCTTCCCCAGGTGACCATCCAACCCTTTCATATCGCCGCACAATCCTTCGACGATCCCCAATCGGCCCTGGAAACCCTCAACAACCAAATCGATACCACCCACACAAAACCCCATTTCATCCTGCTATCCGACCCCTTCACCTTCGATATCGAAACCTTTCTCACTGCCCTGGATCTTGGATTTCCTGACAGCATCAAGGTGGGTGGACTCGTCAGTGGCGGCAGAAAACCGGGTGATCATATCATGCTCGTCAACGACGGAATCTACCAAACCGGCCTAGTCGGTGTCGCCCTTTCCGGGGCACTCCAAATCCATCCCCTGGTCAGTCAAGGATGCCGTCCCATCGGTCAACCCATGTTCGTCACCGCAAGCAAACACCATCTCATCTACGAACTCGATAACAACTCCCCCATCGAAGCCCTACGCCAAATCTTTGAAACCTTGTCCGAATCAGACCAGGAATTGTTTCAACAAGCCCTCACCTTGGGAATCGCCATAACGCCGCAACGGGAAACCCTGTACAGCGGCGATTTTTTGATCCGCCAAATCATCGGCGGCGAACCATCCACAGGTCACCTGGCCATCGCGGCAACCATCGCCCCCTACCAAGTCGTCCAATTCCACCTGCGCGACCCCCTGGCCGCGCGCAAAGAACTCGATACCCTGCTCAAACGCTTCGCCCATGGCCAAACCAGACAACCCCTACCCATCGGTGGATTGATGTTTTCCTGCCTGAGCCGTGGCAAAGAACTGTTTGGCCTGGCCAATCATGATTCCAACCTGTTCCATGACACCCTCGGTCCTCTCCCTCTCGGAGGATTTTTTTGTCATGGCGAAATCGGTCCCATCCATGGCAAAACCTTCCTACATGGATCGACCAGCACCTTTTGTCTCATCAGTCCCAGCATTGGTGAACCCCCTTGAACCCATCCACCCGAACCATCGACCCCTTGCCATTGCTCAACCACCTGCTGCGCCGCTACCGCGATCGCATCGTCGGTCATCTGAAAATACCCAACCGCCCCGGTGAATACGCACCCTTCCCCCCAGACCTGGACCCCCGCATCCTCCAGGCACTTCAAGGACGTGGCCTGAATCAACTCTACCGCCACCAAGCCCTCGCCTGGCAAAACATCCGCGCCGGACAACATACGGTGATCGTCACCCCCACCGCCTCCGGTAAAACACTGTGCTATAATCTCCCTGTCCTGCAAGCGGCCCTCACCGAACAAAAAAAAGCACTCTACCTGTTCCCCACCAAAGCCCTATCCCAAGATCAGGTTGCCGAACTCCTCGCCTTGAATCAATCGGGAACCTTGGGGATCAAAACCCATACCTTCGATGGCGATACCCCGTCCGACCAACGCAAGGCCATTCGTCTCAAAGGGGATATCATCGTCACCAACCCCGACATGCTGCATCAAGGAATTCTCCCCCATCACACCAAATGGGCACAGTTTTTTGAAAATCTTCACTTCATCGTCATCGATGAACTGCACACCTATCGCGGCGTGTTTGGTGCCCACATGGCCAACCTGCTGCGGCGGCTGAAACGGATCACCACCTTTTACGGATCAAAGCCCGTATTCATCCTGTGTTCCGCCACCATCGCCAATCCCGGAGATTTGGCCACCCGACTGGTGGGAGAACCCGTCATCACCATCGACCAAAACGGTGCCCCTGCGGGGGAAAAACATCTGCTGGTATTCAATCCCCCCGTCATCAATCCCGATCTGGGTTTGCGGGCATCGGCCCGTTCCCAAACCACACGCATCGCCCGGATCGCCATCCGCGCCGGTCTTAAATGCATCGTTTTTGCCCATTCCCGCCTGATGGTCGAGGTGATCACCCGCTATCTGAAAGATACCTTCGACCACGACCCCCGCAATCCCCCCCGGATTGCCGGATACCGTGGCGGGTATCTCCCCACCGAACGCCGAAATGTCGAAAAAAGTCTCCGTTCGGGAACCCTCGATGCTGTCGTCACCACCTCCGCCCTGGAACTGGGCGTCGATATCGGTGCCCTGGATGTGTGCATCCTCAACGGCTATCCCGGCACCATCGCCGCTACCTGGCAGCGTCTGGGACGCGCAGGCCGTCGTAACCGTCCAACCTTGGGGGTTTTGGTCGCCTCCAGTGCCCCTTTGGATCAGTTCATCGCAACCAATCCCGACTTTTTTTTTGGCGCATCCCCCGAACATGCCCGCGTTCATCCCGACCAACTGCTGATCCTCATGGATCACGTCCGTTGCGCCGCCTTTGAACTCCCCTTTCATGCCTCCGAACAGTTCGGCCCTGAAAACCTTACGGAAATGTTGGAAATCCTCGCCGAGGAAAAGGTGATCCATCGTGAGGGACAACGCTGGTTTTGGATGGCAGACAGTTATCCCGCCGCCTCCGTTTCTCTCCGCTCGGTTGCCGACGGCAATTTTGTCGTCATCGACCGCACCCACGGTCATGCCGAAGTCATCGCCGAAGTCGATTTTTCCGCCGTCCCCATGACGCTCCATGAAGAGGCCATCTACATGGTCCAGGCACGGTCCTATCAGGTGGAACAGTTGGATTGGAAAGGACGCAAAGCTTTTGTTAGAAAAACAGACGCCGATTATTACACCGACGCCATCGATTACAGCCGTTTAAAAATTCTTGCCGATTTTGAACGGCGTCAAATCCCCGGGGCATCCACCGCCCATGGCGAAGTCCATCTGACCCGCCGCGTCGCCGGATACAAAAAAATTCGCTACCACACCCATGAAAACGTCGGCTATGGCAAAATCAACCTTCCCGATCAAGAGATGCATACCACCGCCACCTGGTGGGAGGCCGATCCGGCGATTCTGGAACAAACGTTCGACCATCCCGACCATATCATCAACGGATTTCTCGGAGCCGCCTACACCTTGCATACCGTCGCCGCCGTGCTGTCCATGTCCGATCACCATGATTTGGGTCGCGCCGTTGGCGATGGCAATGCCCAATGGTTTGCCACCGTCGAAAACCATGGACGCGGTACATTACGCGATGCCAACGGGCATCCCATCCATTCCCTGGCCAACCATCCTGGTATCACCTTGGCACAGTTCAAACCGGCAGTTTTTCTTTATGATAATTATCCCGGGGGGATTGGCTTGTCGCAGCCTTTGTATGAACAACAAGACGTTCTCACGGTCCAGGCGATCCACCTGATCAAAAACTGCCGCTGCACCCGGGGATGTCCCGCGTGTGTCGGTCCCGTTCCCGAAGAAAACCGCCCCCATGAACTCTCCCCCAAAGAGGCGGCACTCAAGGTACTCGACCTGTTTAACCCCAAAACGGCCAGTGTACCATGAATCGCCTGAGGGACCGCTTGGCTTTGATCCGAGGAAAAACCCAAGCGACGATCACACCCGATGCCACCGGCATCACAACCCCGTCACTCGCCCAACGTCTGCAACGTCTACGCCCCAGTTCACCACCCGCCCGACCATCCCCCAGGCTTTCGGACGAAGCGTTGGCCCACCACCTGGGTGGCCAACTTGAAAAACCGGGACTCATCACAGTACAAAAAACCCTCAAGCCAGGGTTTCGTTATGGTCATTTCCCCTTGGCACACCATGCACAGCGATTCCCCCCATCGCTCATCACCGACCAGGAACTCCATCTGGACAAAACCCTCTTCCTGGATACCGAAACCACCGGCTTATCCGGTGGATCGGGGACCGTCCCCTTTTTGGTTGGTTTGGGAGAGACCTCGGCGGCAGGTTTCCGCGTCACCCTGCTCTTGATCACCGGATTTTCCGGGGAATGGGGCCTGTTGGAAACCCTGAGGCAATACACCGACAATAAACGCCACGTCCTGACCTACAACGGAAAAAGTTTTGATCTTCCCCTGCTCGCCAGCCGCCATCGTCTGCACCGATTGGCCAATCCCCTGGAGAATCTTCATGCACTGGATCTGTTGTATCCCGTCCGGCGGGCCTTTCGCTGCCACTGGCCCGACTGCAAGCTGGGGAGCGTAGAGGCCAAACTATTGGGACGCCCCCGAAAAAATGACATTCCAGGGGCTGACATTCCCCAGGTATGGACCCAATGGATTAACTCCGGTCGGACCGAGCGTTTGGCAGAGACCCTGCGGCACAACGCCATGGATATCTTGGCCATGGCGGCACTCCTTCCGGCATTGGATCAAGTTTATCAATTTCCCGCCGCCCACCAAGCCGACATTCACGCCCTGGCAACGGCCATGGCCCAGGGTGGACAAACCGAGCAGGCACTTCAGCTTCTTCAGGGCAACCTGACAGCACTCGACGATGCCGGCCTTTTGGCACTCGCCACCCTGTATCGTCAGAACAATGACTGGCCCCGAGCCGTGGCACTTTGGAACAAACTCGCCCACCGCAACCATCCCGAAGCCATGGAAGCCCTGTGCAAATATTATGAACACCGCCTCAAAGACTTCGCCCAAGCACTCCATTGGTCCCAACAACGCTTACGCCACCCCGATCATAAGCCTGCTGATGGACATCGCCAACAACGTCTATTGAAAAAAATGATGACCCCATCTGCTTAAAGTCCCCCATCCTGTTCAGGAAACCGAAAACAAGCGGTCAAAGCTGGCAACCTTGAAAATCCGTTCCACCATGGCATTACAATTGATAATACTGACATGGGACCGGTCACCACCCGCATATTCGCGCAAAAGCAACAACATACCCAATGCCGAACTGTCCAGATATTCAACGCGGCCCATATTGACGACAAAGGAACTATCGGGTGGGCATTTGGCGTAAAGATCACGAAATTCCCGATGAATTTCAAAATTAAAACGCTCTTCGAGCGTAATGGTCACACTTTTACCTTCGGTCAACACATGAATCGGCATGATCCCTCTTCCCCCCTCCGAACAATGTATTATGGCCAGATTTTAGGCCCACTTCTTGCTTTCACTAATACCATAGACCCATCATTCTCCCTTGGCGAGGAATTTTTGACACGTCACCGTCGCAATAGCCCGCCAGGAGACAACCCTTTAACACAGGTTTTGTACGCATGAAAGCCCATATTGAATCGATGACATCCAACCAGTCTCCTTCGCCCGAACAAAAACTGTGGATTGCCGTTCTTGAAACCGCAGTCGATGATGCTCTAACACACAAGGATCCTGAGGAAAAGGAAGCGGCCCGTAAATGGTTTCGGGAAGGGGGGACTCATTTTAAATTTGTGTGTGATCTGGCCGATTTTGATCCAGATTACCTGCGCAAGCAAGTCATGCGGCTGATCAACTGACCCGGCATCGTTCCCATCGTCTTCTTCATCGTTGCCGATACCTGCGTCTCAGTGGGTCACCACCCGTCCTTGTATCTGCAACCGATCTTGCAGCACTTTGGAAACCTGTGTCACCTGTTCATAGCTATCAAACGGACCCGCATGGATCTGCTCCCAAACCGTGCCATTGTAGGACATGGGCCTACGATAAGCCGGCACACCTGCGGATGTTACCTGCTGCAATAGCAGATCCGCATTGGCGGAATCCATAAAACTGCCGACATGCAGACTGAACCCCTTCGTCGAAGCCTGACTTGGGGCGGCATTCGGTGGGGATTGGGCAACACCCTGCCGGGCAACCACCTGCGGCGGCGGACCAAAACCTTCCAACGGGAGGGGAAGCAATGGGGGTGCCTGCACGATAATCTGTGATGGTTGACGCACCACCGGAACAGACGATGGAATAACCATTGGCGTTGCGTAGAAATCGCCTGTTGACTGATAGTGATAAGGCGATTGGGCGTAGTTGGGATAATAAATAAACTCCCTGAGAGGCTTTTTTTCCGGCGCGGCATCCGTCGAAATATTGCCCGCACCATCAGCAGCCAAAACAGGGGCCGCCTGGATCAGAAAAACCATCACCAAGCCTCGAACAAGGGCCGATACTTCAGGCCGTTTCGTTGCGGGAAATCCCATGTTCATTCCCTTTCATGCGTGCTGGAAACCGGTTTGGCGGTCTTGCCCATACCTGCCGGGATCAAGACCGCTCAAAAAAATACCGACGACACTCAACGTGCGTAGGCAAACGTGGTCGAAGGCATACTGGCACCATAACCCCCCTGAGGCATCATGGCGGCCTGTTGCTGGGGCATCATGGCGGCCTGTTGCTGGGGCATCATGGCGGCCTGTTGCTGGGGCATCATCGCTGGTTGATAGGAAACCACCCCATTCTGTTGCTGAGGCATCATGGCAGTCTGCTGCATCATGGGATACCCCTGCTGCTGCCCTTGTTGATAACCCGCCGTAACAGGCATCCCCCCTGTCGAATATTGCTGATACGACTGTTGCTGCATCTGTTGCGGCATTTGCGGTTGCATCATCGACTGTTGATACACCGGAGACGGTCCCGTCTGATAGCTGGGCATGTTGATGGGCGGTGCCGATGGCGCAGAGACCTGATAGGAAATCTGCTGCATCTGAGGAATCTGCGGTGCCGGAGCCGCCGTCGGCGATACCGAACTGTAAACCATCGGTTCATGAATGGGAGACAACATCGGCATTGGCATGGCCATCGGTTGCGCCATCATGACCGGCGGCGGTACAGAAGCCTGGGGATAGGCAATCACCGGAGCCACCGGCTCCGAAGCATGTGCCAAAGAAGTAAAAAGGGCCATCCCCCCCAAAATCGTTGCCGTAGCGAGGTCAGCATGGGCGTTTTGCGGTGCAACCAAACCGGCAGCCATCAATGCAGCACCAGCCAACAGGGAAATCGATGTGCGACCTTTTGCAGAAGATGTAGTCATGTTCATTCCTTCTTTTGAGCTGATAGGCACAACGTTTATTGACCTCTTCCGTGGTAGAGCGGCGTCCCCGTCACCTCTGGGGATGCATATTTAGCCGCAAACTTTTCCAAGCCAACGCCCAATACCACCATGGGCTTGGTGCCGGGAGCTCCCTGCTCCACGACGATGGGTTGAAAGGGATCATTGACCGGCGAAAAATAATCCCACGTACCGGTCTCTGAAGGATTCAAATGCCACCAATAATCAACAGGGTGGGCAAACTTTTCAGGATAGGTGTGAACGATCACCTCGTCCTGATCCTGGTGTGGTACCATCAACTGTCCAGCCTCCGCTTGGCTCAAAGACACCAGCAGGCCCGACAATGCCGATATAATGATTCTCTTCTTGAAAAACATGAGACATTCCTCCAAGTTCACCTTGATGAGCCATTCCGTACTACTTGTCCGGGAGGGGATCCTCTCGCGGAATGGTCGGCTCAACCTTGGGTAAGGACGGTGGTGGCGGCGGCGGTGGTGGTTCCACTTTCGGTTGCGCCGCAGGTGGCGGCGGCGGCGGTGCCGGCGATGCAACAGGAACCGGTTGTGATGCAATCACCTGCGTTGGCAATACCACCGTCTCCACAAATTCCACACGCGGTGGATGCACCACGATTTCCGATTGATTATAAGAAAAACCGGGTTGGTTGATTGTCAATGATGGCGACGGAATGGCAACCGGCGGATTTCCCACCCAAATGGGGGGCTGGGGAATCGTCATGGAAGGGTGTTGAACGGTAATGGGTGACTGTTGAATCACCGTGGCACCATCGGATCGCATCATCACACCGGGTTCCAGAACCGCCGCACCATGGACAGGAACCAAAGGTGCCTGGGCGGGAACGATCCCAGGATAAGGGGCTGGACCGCCATTCAACTGCACGGGAGGGGTCTTGACAACCACCGCCGCAGGCATATCGTAGACGGGTAGTTGCGACATGGTCGGGTCGATGACGTGTCCACACGCAGCCATCGCAGGGGCCGCCATGCCCGCCAGTAAAAGGAACTTGCCACGCTTTCCCACCGTCTTGAAAAAATCCTTCATCTGCATCTCCTCGCCTCTTCACAAACGCGGTTGATTCGGGGATATGCCGTATATCGGAATCGACTGATGGGGAGATTAGATTATTTTTAAACTTTCCAGTTTCCGGTAGAGGGTACTCCGGCTGATTCCCAGTATTTTAGCCGCTTTGCCCTTATTGTAGTGAACCTGCTCCAACACCTTGAGAATATTATCGCTTCCCAGTTTATCTTCATTGTCACTCACGAAAGGTTTCATGGTTGGCACTTGCCCCGCCACCATGGAACCCGGAAGGTGTTCCAATGCGATGATGCGATCACGGCAAACCACAAAGGCCCGCTCGATGACATGTTCCAACTCCCGTATGTTTCCGGGCCACGCATAATTTTTCAATACCACCATCACTTCCTCACTGACCGAATCGATGGCCTTGTTAAATTTTACGCAAAATTTACGAATGAAATGGTCCGTCAACAAACCGATATCATCAGCCCGCTCCCGCAAGGGTGGCAATTGGACCTCCACCACGTTCAAACGATAATAGAGGTCTTCCCGAAATACCCCGGAAGCGACTTTGTGTGCCAAATTGCGGTTGGTCGCAGCGATGATACGCACATCGACCTCGACAGGATGGGCATCACCAACCTTTTCGATGGTTTTTTCCTGAAGAACCCGCAATAATCGGGTTTGCATATTGGCACTGATATCACCAATTTCATCCAGGAAAAGCGTCCCTTTGTCGGCCATTTGAAACCGCCCCAACTTATCGCGAAAGGCCCCGGTGAACGCCCCTTTGACATGCCCAAACAATTCGCTTTCCAAAAGGGTTTCGGTCAATCCCGCGCAATTGACCTTCACCAAAGGCCCCTTGCTGCGCCCCCCTTGAAAATGGAGTGCCTCGGCGACCAATTCCTTACCCGTCCCACTTTCACCGGTGATCAACACCGTCGTTTCCACCACCGCCAAATCTTCGATCAGGCTATAAATCTGCCGCATTTTCAAACTTTGACCCATCATGCCATGAAAGCGGCTCCGTTCACGCCGACTCTGTTCCAACAACGCCATGCGGGTAAAATCCAAGATCACCACCACCACCCCAGTGAACAGCCCCCCTTCATCCAACAAAGGGGATACAGAAACATGGATAATCTGTTGGCGACCCTGGGCGTTCTGACAAGTTAATTCAGCCCGTTCCACAGGCCGACGTTCCTGGAAAACCCTTTTGACCAATTCCAGCAACGGTTCGCAGTGAATGACCTCCAAAAATCTTTGCCCGATGATTTCCGATGACAATCCACAAATCCGTTGCCCGGCATCGTTGATTTCGCGAATCATGTAATCGGCATCGACCGAAATGATGGCCTCTTGGACACTGCGAAATATGGCACGCAAATTTTGCTGGATGGCATACCGTTGATCACGCAGTGCCTTATGATCCAAAGCGCGACGAACCCGTTCCCGCAAGGTTGCCGGAGAACACGGCTTGGGAATATAGTCGAAAACACCTTGATGCAATGCCTCCTGGGCCGTCTCCACGGTCGGATTGCCCGTCACTAAGATCACGTAGGTTGCCGTGTCGATCTGCCGAATGCTCCTGACCAGATCCAGACCATTGGCATCACCCAGCATGATGTCGGAAACCACAAGGTCAAACTTGCGCTTGGATAACAGATCACTGGCCATCGTCAACGATTCAGCCTGTTCCACCTCATATCCCGCCTCGGTCAGCACCACCGAAAATAGGTGGAGAATGCCGAGATCATCATCAACGCACAATATTTTTTTGGGGAGATTGATCATCATTCTTCCGTCGGTTGCAAACGTGGAAACCCAACCTGTGGAACAAAATGTCTCACTTGAACCGCATGTGTCAAGACATTATGAATGGCACGTCTCATGCGTGTTTCGCTTAAAAAATCATTGCACTTCAAGATTGCTTCAGAAAGGTCTTCGTTGAAAGAGTGTAATCCCCGCATTTTTATACCCATCGCCGTGACCCTCTTGACACTGCTCCCTGGCGTCCTGAAAGCCGATACCGGGAATGCGTCGGTCATCGCTGAAAATGCCCAGTGTCTGCGGTGCCATGGTATGCCTACCTTGGGCTATCGTCATCCCGTATCGGGAAAGTTATTGGACTTTTATGTGGATCCAAAAAAATTTTCTCTTTCTGACCATGGACGGCAATCCTGCGGTACCTGTCACCGGGGAGACTTCACACTTTTACCCCATCGCCTAGAAAAAACTGCCCGTTACCATACCTGTGGTGACTGCCACACCGGCGAAAAATTGATGCAACGGATGCGTCTTGTCGGCATTACCGCCCAGTTTCAAAAGAGTGTTCACGTCCAGAGGGGAGTCGCAGGATTTGATTGTTTTTCCTGCCACAATCCCCATGAAAATCGCCTGGAAGATGTTTCCAAGCCGGAGATGGATGTGGTCCAACGCGACAATGGCCTCTGCCTGAAATGCCATCAGGAAGTGGTGATGATGGAAGAAAAGCACCGTATCATACCCAAAGCACCCATGCATTTGAGGGCCGTGCGCTGCCTGGAGTGTCACACACCCAGGCCAGGCTCGGTCATTCATGCCATTGAACCGGCCCTGCGTGCGGAACAAGATTGCGTCGCCTGCCACAGCCGTGATTCCATCCTGTTGACAAAGCTCTACAAATACCGTCTCTACGAGAGTGAACGCCACGCCGGATTTGTCAACGGCGTCGTCCTGGGTGATTACTATGTGATCGGCATGACCCGGCATCCCCTGTTGGACTTTTTGGGAATCCTGAGTATTGGCGGGGCATTATTGGGGGTTTTCATCCATGGCGTCGGACGGTATCTTGCATTCCGAAAGAGGCAAAACCATTCATGAACATCGGTAACATGATCAAAACAAAAAAACAAACCATCCTCCTGATCACCCTCATCATCCTGCTCGCCTGGGGGGGTAAGGCTTGGTTGGTTCCGCTGTTTTTTGAACCATCTATCGGGGCCAAGAACGCCCCCCCCGCTATTGAAAATTCACAATCTTTGACCGACCGGGAGATCCAAGACCTTGCCGATGAACTGACCCTGACATACCGTCAAAACCGCGCCAAGGCGGTGATTCCCGATGAAGGAAACGCCGACATGGAACGGTTACGACGGGAACGGGTCATGGCATTAAAATCGGTCCATGAGAAAAACCCCTACCCCCATATCGGTTATTTTCAACGCGCAGGAATCCAAGGCTACGAGGGTTCCGCCACCTGTCTCAAATGTCACGCCACCCTGCATACCGCCACAGGCAAAGGGGGATTTTCCCAAATAAACACCTTGGAAGATGTGGTCGATACCGCCCATTTTCGCTCCCAAAAAAATGATCGGGGATTATCCCCATGGACCCTTTCCGTGTTAGCGGTGGAGGATGTCTCCTCCCGTGCCAAGGAAGAGATCGACTGCTTGATCTGCCACGCCGATGTTTATGATATGAAGCAAAGGGTGGTGATCACCGATGACCAAGGCCACCGTTGGAATCAGGATCGCTCATTGCGTTCCGCCATGACGGTGGGGGCACCCAAGGTAGACAATTGCCTGAACTGTCACCAACCTCAGGGTTATGAAGAAACCCAACGGGCCATCCCATTCCGCCCCACCACCGATGTCCATGCGCGCGTGGGGATGGACTGTCTGGATTGCCACCTCCCCCAGGGACACAAGATTCCCCATGGGGTGCATCGGGTCGATCTGGCCGCCCATGAACTCCCCGAAAAGCGGGTCTCCTGCGAAGGGTGTCACACCCAGACCCCCCATGTCCGCGATGTCAACAACCGCGCCATCCTTAATGGCCATGTCGCCCGTTTGGCCTGTGAAACGTGTCATATCCGGGAGCTGGCCCCCGACAGCGTCGTCCTGCGTGACTGGGGATACCCGGTTCGAGACAAACAAAAGGGGGGAATTCATACCCCTGTCGATGTCTTTGAATCGGGAAAACCCGGCCAAGGGATGATCTATCTTTGGTTCAACGGCACGGGCACCTTGCTGGCCAACGCCCTGGGAGACCATCCCTCCGGCGATGGCCGTTACAATCCGTTGATGAAGCAACTGGTTCACCTGGATGACCCGGAAGTTTTGGCCGCCATCCGCAGCACGGCTGAACGATTAAAAACAATCTATCCCGATATCGATGTGGATCGGTATGTCCGTGAGGCGGCCAACCCCTTGGACCATTTTACCCCAGAACAAATGAAAAAACGGGAGCTTTGGATCGAAGAAAACATACGCCCTTTGATGCAACAAGGGATCAGCCGCATTACGCCATTCCAATTATTCAATGCCAGAATGGTCGAGGATATGAGCCATCAAGGGCTATTTGGCGCGATGATTCTGCCATTTGATATTGCGAGCTATCATAAAACCGGCGATCCCATCCAATCTGTCAAGATAGCCCTCAAAAATCCCATGGTTCGGCGCATGGTTGAGACCCCTCTCCAGGCGACCATGAAAGAGACCTTCATGACCCATTTGGGTATGGAATCCTGGTCGGCGGAGGATGAATTAAAAAATATTGAAACCCATTGGATGCGCCAAATGGCAACCCTCATGGTCAATCACGGCATTCAACGCGATGGCCGCACCTGCCGGGAATGCCATGCCGAACAGGGGATTCTGGACTTTGATCAATTAGGCTACACCTCGGAACACGCCGAGGAATTGCGCCATCTTCCCGAGTTGAAGAATGTAAAATAGTCATCATTTTTAAGAGTCTTAACCGTTTCTGAGCCTCGTTTCGGCCAAATCATCGCTCATACTTGGATACCGGAAACATTTTGATTAACGTCAAAAGAGGAACATGGAAATCTTTTTGTTGAGAATCAAAACCCTGGGGAAAGAATTCCCCAGACCCCTTCTTTCTTTTCAATAGTTTTCCGGCATTTGTGAAAATTCAAATGGCCAAAACAAGGATCAATGCCTGAACGGTGATTGGATCAATTCTATGATACAATGGATCATACGCTTGTTGTTTCGCATTCGCGGAACAGGTCTTGAAAACATGGCGGGTCGCTTGGTGGCGGCCAATCGCATCTCCCGCTGGGATTGGATGCTGATCGCCCCCGTTCTCGGTCGTGGCTCCTGGATCATCCTCCCCGATAAAGAACTTCCGAACCCATTTCTCCAATCCCTGTGGAGAGGAATCCTTTTTTTCGCGGAAGAGCAGGTGGATCCACAACAGGTGATCCAACATGTACGCCAAGGAAAAACAGCCGTTTATTTTCCCGAACCGCTCTCCCCTTCCGGTGGCCACTTTCGTAAAATCTCCCAAACATTCGACGGTGATTGTCCACGCGCCGTCCTCGCCGTGATGGGATCTCCATTTCACCCGGATGCCACTTCCCCCTGTTACCGCAAACGATTTTATTTTCCCCCCATCCGACTCTCGGTGGTTCTCCTGGACCCAAATCTCCCCGGTCTACACGGACCGCGACAACTCCGAGATGCCCTGGGACGGGCCATGGTAACATCCCATACCCTGGGTGAAACGGTATGGGGTGCTTTACTCCAATCGGCCCGCTTGCATGGGCATGGAAAAATCATCCTGGACGATGAAAATGGCCAACAGCTTAACTATAAAAAACTAATATTCAAGGCTATTCTCTTAAGCCGTCTCCTTGAATCCCGAACTGCGCCGGGAAAAACGGTCGGGATTCTGCTGCCGACAACCGTTGGCGCAGTGGTCACTTTCTTTGCCCTACAGGTGGGTGGTCGCATCCCCACCATACTGAACTTTTCCAGTGGCCCCGATACAGTCCTGACCACCTGCCAGACCGCCCAGGTCCGTCTCATCCTGACATCGCGTCTGTTCATTCAAAAAGCCCGTCTCCAACCCGTGTTGGATGCCCTGGCAGACCTGGAAATTCTTTATCTGGAGGATCTGAAACCAGCCGTAACCCCAAGAATGCTGTTTCATGCCTGGTGGTTTTCCCATTTTCCGCATCAAGCGGCCCAGCCCGTCGGTGGTCACGCACCCGCCGTCGTCCTCTTTACCTCCGGCTCCGAAGGAAAACCCAAAGGGATCGTCTTATCCCACAGTAACCTATTGGCCAATGTCGCCCAGGTCTTTACCCGGCTCCAACTGAGTCCCCATGATGTCATCCTCAACGTGTTGCCCATGTTTCACGCCTTCGGCTTGACCATGACAACCCTGGCACCATTATTGGCGGGAATGCGGGTTTTTTGCCATCCAGCAACCCTCGATTATCGCGCCATACCCAAAATAGCCTGGAAAATCAGGGCAACGGTTATGGTCGGAACCGATACCTTCCTGAAAGGATATGGTCGCATGGCCGAACCGGAAGATTTTGCATCGCTGCGCTATTGTTTTGCCGGGGCCGAACCGTTACGACCAGCGACACAAACCCTGTGGATAGAAAAATTTGGCATCCGCATCCTCGAAGGGTATGGGGCCACCGAAACGGCACCCGTGCTGGCGGTCAATGCCCCGGAAGCCTGCCGCTCGGGAAGCGTGGGAACCTTGCTCCCCGGGATCACCTGGAAATTGGAACCCGTAGCCGGCGTGGAAATCGGCGGTCGCCTGCTGGTCCATGGACCCAACATCATGCTCGGAACCATGCTGGAAAATGCCCCAGGCACCGTGGTCCCACCCCAGGTGAACAACCATCCGGGATGGTACGATACTGGCGATGTGGTACGGGTGGATGACGATGGTTTCGTCTGGATCATCGGACGTGCCAAGCGATTTGCCAAAATTGGGGGAGAAATGGTTTCCCTGGCCCAGGTCGAAGCGGTGGCACTGGATGAATGGCCAGAATCCCTCCATGGCGTCGTGGCCATCGCCAATGCACAAAAAGGGGAGGCATTGGTCATGGTAACCACGGAAAAAAATGCCAACCGGCAAAGCTTTTCCAAGATATTACAGATACGTGGCCTGAGTATGCTGCTTTTGCCGACCCGATTTATTTATCACGATACATTACCGTTATTGGCATCGGGAAAGTTGGATCTGGTCACGTTGCAACAGTGGGCACAGGAAGGAGAAAACAACATAACGATGGAAAACACCGCATAGAAAATGAAAGATTCTGACTATTCCTTGAGAAAAGGGTGTCATCCTTTGGCTGAACTTCGCCGATACCATACCACGGACAGGCGGGTCACTTTTCTCCCAGGCAATGCGGATTGTTTATGTCCCACGATCATCTTTCTCTCAGCTTGGCGACTCAATCCAACAGGATACATTATCTGCTGGCCGCCATGATGCTGTTTCTCTCCGCCTGCGCCGTCAAACCTGAACCGCTCCCCCTGTCCAGCACCCTGCAACGGGTCCAGGAAGACACAGCCGCCTTTTACGAAGGTGTCAAACCGACGACTCGCGCCATTTCCCTGGCCGAAGCAATGGCTCGTGCCATCCGCTATAATCTTGATAATCGCCTCAAAACCATGGAATCGGCCTTGGCCATGGGACAAACCCGAATTTCCAGTTATCAACTCCTCCCACAAGCGACCCTCCTGGCCGGTTATTCCAAACGCTCCAACGATCTGGGTTCCTCAAGCCGCTCATTGCTCACCGGTGAAAGCAGCCTGGAATCCTCCACCTCTTCCGAAAAAGCCTACAGCGATGTGGACTTGGCCATGACCTGGAACGTTCTTGATTTTGGGGTCAGCTATTTCAAAGCCAGGCAACAGGCCGACCGTTACTTGGTTACCGAACAACGGCGGCGAAAAGTGATCCATAATATCATTCAGGAGGTGCGGCAAGCCTACTGGCGTGCTGCGGTCGCCCAGGAATTGCTGCCAGATATCGCAACCTTTCTCCATGAAGCCAACTTGGCACTCGAAGATGCCAAAAAATCGGGTGACGCCCTGCTGCAACCACCCCTGGATACCCTGAAATATCGTATGGGGTTGTTGGAAACGGTCTATCAAATCGTCACCCTGCAACGCGACCTGTCCGTTGCCAAGACCCAACTGGCTGCACTCATGAACATGGATCTCAAAGAGGATTTTAGCTTGGTGACTTTCGACCGTCAAACCATGACCGTACCAAAAATTCCCTATGATATCGATTTGATGGAAAAAATGGCCCTTTACCTGCGCCCGGAACTTCGTGAAGAAGATTATCAAAAACGGATCGATGTGGCTGAAACCAAATTGACCCTATTGCAAGCCCTTCCCGGAATTAGTTTTGAAGCGGGTATCCACCATTCCAGCAACCGTTTTCTGTTCAACCAGCAATGGGCCGATGGCGGGATCAAAATGGCCTGGAATCTGGTCAATTTGGCGGCAGGCAATGATTCCATCGATGTGGCATCCGTTCGGGAAGAGACCGGAAACATTCGCCGTCTGTCGTTGGGCATGGCCATTCTCACGCAAGTCCATGTCGCCCTGTTACGCTTCAACCAAACGCAGGAAGAGTATGAACTGGTCAAAACCATGAGCCAAACCGCCGATGAGATTCAATTGCATTCCAGCGAAGCCCGCCAAGCCATGACCGGTTTGGATGTCATTCAAGCCCAGGCTCGGGCCATCTATCGCCGTTTGCAACTGGGCCTCTCCTACGCCGAACTGCAAAACTCCGCTGGCCAGATCTATGTGTCCATCGGTTTGGATCCCCTCCCTGAAATCATGAAAGCCAGCGATCTGGACTCCCTAACGGTCGCCTTGGAGAAGGTGATCCAATGCTGGCAATCGGGTGAAGTGGAATTGGGAACTTTGGCTGAAATTCCTTTACCAGGCACCTCTGGATGACATTCACAATCCTTTCCTTATGCCTCAGCATCCTTGTAGTCCCGATGGCACTTGGCCATGCCGGTGAACCCGGTTCTTATTCCCGCACTCATGATCTATCCACCGTAGAAGAGACCCCGGTCGAACCGTTACGGGGATTATTGGTTGCATCCCAAGAGGCGATCCTTTCCAGCGAACTGGCGGGGCGCATTTTGGAAATACGCCATGAAACCCGCCAACATTTTAAAAAGGGAGAGGTGTTGATCCGCTTTCATTGCCCGGATCGGGAGGGACGGTTGCAAAAGGCCAACGCACAATTGGAGGCCATCAACCAACGCCTCAAGGTCAACCGCAAACTGGTGGAATTGCGGTCCACAAGCACCTTGGATGTCGAACTCATCGAAGCCGAACGCCATGGGGCCGTCGCCGAGGTGGCCATTCAACAGGCGGAAGTGGACAAATGTCTCCTCTACGCCCCATTTGCCGGAAAAATTGCGGAACGTCTCGTCAAACCTTTTGAAAGCGTCAGCATGGGTCAACCATTATTGGATATTGTCGGCGATGGACCGTTTGAGGTTCATTGCCTCCTCCCTTCCCATCTGTTCACAAACACCCAGGTAGGGATGCCAATCACCATCGTCCTGGATGAAACCAAACAACGTTACCATGCCCGTGTCAGCAATTTTGGGGGCCGCATCAACCCCGCCGGTCAGACGGTACGGATGATTGCCCGCATGGAAGGGCCGGTGGATGATCTCCTCCCCGGCATGAGCGGCCCCATCACCCTCGAATCTCGATAATAATCGGCACAAAGAATCTTGCCGCACTTGCCACGTCCCTCGATGCGACCCAGCGTGATCGGATACTCCCGCCGGATGCGACTCCCCACAACCACCCCCCATCCCGCCGCCAGCCAAGAATCAATGTGTTTGACGCAAGCTTCGGCTCTGTTCATGATCAAACCCTTCGCGTTAGCATGTTCATGATCAAACGAATCATGGTCTCTTTGTGTGCTGGATCGGACTCCGCCACCAACAGCACCAATGCCGCCAAACCAATATCGTTGATCACCGGAATACCGACGGCATCCAACAAACGATTATTTTGATATAGAAAATCCACAAACAAAAAAGCACCGCTACGTTTGTTGCCATCAGCGAACGGATGGTTTTTGATGACGAAATAGAGCAAATGAGCCGCCTTGGTTTCCACGCTGGGATAGGCTGGCTCCCCCAATACGGTTTGATCCAGATTGCCCAGCAATGCCGCGAAACCATCGCCGCGCTCCAAAGCGAAAAGATCGCTGGCCTCGCCCCGCGCCATCAAATCGGCCTTAAGCCGCGCCAGAGAGTTACGGGCGTTAGACAAGGTTGGTAGAATGCCCCCGCTCTGCTCTGGTGGTTCAGTCAAAAGTCCTTCATCATAGCGTTGCAGCAGCAAGAACGTCTGGGCGTAACGGGTGACGATATCCACCAATCCGCGTCCGGTATCGGCCAAAAGTTCCGCGCTTTGCGAGACTTTTTTCACCAGTTGCAATGCGGCTTCCAGTGCGCTGGCGTTGGCCTCCAGACGTTGACGATTGAGGGTGTAACCCTGGGTCAGATGCTCACGCAGAATACGGGTAGCCCACTGACGAAAACGGGTAGCCCGCACGGAATTGACCCGATAACCCACGGAAATAATGACATCAAGGTTATAAACCTTGACCGGCTTATCTGAACCAGCAATGTGCAAAAATTGCACATTGCTTTCTTCAGTCAACTCTTCTTCAGTAAAAATATTGCGCAAATGTTTGGTAATGACCGACCGCTCACGCCCAAACAACTGACCCATCTGCTCCTGGGAAAGCCAAACTGACTCTCTTTCCATGCGGACTTCAACGACACCATTTTCTGTTTGGTAGATGGTCATTTCACTCATGGCGCACCCTTAAAGATGACCGCTAAAATGATCGAATACCAACACGCCCTGGAAATGGCGCGACTTCAACCCCGGGGACGCTTTAAGCTGTAGACATAAGCCAACACCTGCGCCACCGCCTTGAAGAGTTGCGGAGGGATGACGGCATCCAACGGGACATCGGAATACAAGGATCGGGCCAGCGGGGGATTGGCCACCAAGGTAACATTATTTTTCCGGGCAATCTCCCGAATCCGCTCGGCGACAAGGCCACGCCCTTTGGCCACCAGTTTGGGTGCCATCATATCACCCTGTTTATACAGCAATGCCGCCGCATAGTGGGTGGGGTTGGTGATCACAACATCCGCCTTGGGAACCTCTTCCATCATCCGCCTTTGGGCCATTTCCCGCTGAATCTGCCGGATACGCCCCTTGATCATGGGGTCACCTTCCATCTGTTTCTGTTCGTCTTTCACCTCCTGCTTGGTCATGCGCAGGCCCTTCATGTGTTCAAACTGTTGGTAGACGAAATCAATCACCGCCAAGGCGATGAACGCGATAGTCACAAGGACAAAAAGATGAAACGTTTCTTCGCCAAGAAGTGTGACCACATGGTCCAGAGTGGTATCGGAAAGCTTGAGAATATCCAGCGCAGCCCCCTTGAGCGCGATGTAAACCGCGATACTGATCACGGTGATTTTCAAGATGGACTTGAGCAACTCGACCAATGAGCGAAAAGAAAAAAGTCTGGAAAACCCCTGGATAGGATTGACCCGGTTGAATTTTGGCATCAACGGTTCAAACGTGATCAAAAATCCGTGCTGAATAACCGATCCCAAAACGCCGACAACCATGAATGCGATAAAAAGGGGTGCCAGATCCATAACTATGGCGGTCAATATTTCTTGAAGCAAAACGACAACACCCTGGGGTTGGATACGGTCATTGATGAAACCACCAAAAAAGATACGCATCGTGGTTTGCATGGAAATCCAAAGTTTCTCCCCCTGGAAGTAGAACGTACCAGTCGCCGCCAACAACAACAAAGCGGTCCCCACCTCTTTGGAAGAGGTGACCTGCCCTTTATTGCGGGCATCCTGCATCCTTTTGGAGGTCGGTTCTTCGGTTTTTGAGTCTTGATCGGTATCTTCAGCCATGAATCATGATCCTTGGAGGAACGGCATTCAAAATCCAACCGCTTTGAAGGAAAACGCAAAAAAAGTATCCAATTCGCGAATCATCACTTTGCCGAACAAAAGCATGGTCAAACCCATGATGATGAATCCGATCATCTGTGCGATGGGCATGGAGAGAAAAAACACCTGAATTTGCGGTGAGGCACGATTGATCAAGCCCAATCCAATATAGAGAAGGGTATTGGCAACGATGATGGGTGCCGCAATCAGGAGTGCGATTTGAAACATCGTGGACATCGCCTTCAAAGCCGCTTCCAAGAGGGTACCCGCATGTGGCAGCCCCCCCCCGATGGGAAGGGTATGAAAAGATCGGGCAAGCCCTTCGAGAAGCAGATAGTGACCACCAACCGCTAAGAACAACATCAAAAATGTTATATAAAGCAGATTGGACAACACACCTTCCTGAAGACCCGACGTGGGATCCATCACCATGGCCATGGATAACCCCATTTGGAAGCCGATGATGGAACCGGCGGTCTGAACGGCGATCAAAACCCAATGGACCAACATGCCGATGACCGCCCCGATGATCACTTCGGAGATGGCTGCGGCAAACATGGACATGACCTGCCCTTCTCCTTCACCGCTCCAGGGTGAAACCAAAGGAAAAAGCACAACCGTCAAAGCCAGTATCAGGGCCGCCTTAACGCGATTTGGACCGACTGCACGGGAAAAAAACGGTGCCGAGAGAAACAAACCGGTGATCCTGGCCAGGATCAGCATGGCGCGTTCCACCTCCCCGACGGAAAATCCTAGAAAGTCGATGAGTGCCAGGGGATCCAACGTCGTCCTCCCTTAAGTCAGTGGACGATGCCGGGAATAGCGTCAAAGAGACGTTTGAAATAATCCATCATGGTTTCCAACATCCAAGGGAGCGTCAGCGAAAGGGCTAAAAAGGTGGCAAGAATTTTTGGAATGAAGGTCAGCGTCATTTCCTGAATTTGCGTAACCGATTGGAACAAAGAAATAATGATACCCACCACCAGAGCCGTGAGGAGCATGGGGGCAGAAATCATCAAAGCGGTTTTCAGGGCATCGATGACCAGTTCCAGGACGGTTTCTGTGGGCATGACCCTTCCTCAAGACAGATAGGCTATTGGCATCAAACTTCGTGCGATCCTGGGATTGTACCCGATGCCGATTGCCTGTCCACGGAAAATAAAAGCAATTTTACCAGCGCGGTTGTAGCCCCGACGGTCACGAACATCAGGCTTCCAAATTTGATCACCATGCGTTGCTCCAATTCTTTGATGTCCTGCGTCAAATCCGACCGGGAGATTGTACGACAAACAGACACTCTCTCACCAGTTCTCTACCCACAAGGGTCAGGGTCATCGCATTTGAAATGTCTTGGCACCATGGCGTATTGATATTCGTTATTTTATTGGTATCAATAAAAAATATTATTAAAAGAAAAAAGGGGTCTGGGGGATTGCCCCCAGGGTTTT
>JADGCQ010000026.1 GCA_015228925.1 Magnetococcales bacterium
CCCTGCGCATTTTTTTCGCAGAAACAAGAAGCGCGAAAAAAATGCTTCGGGATAATCAACGAGGTCCGATGGGCAACCGCCATGCTGCGTATTCGATGCAAGCTTTGTAAATCCTGCTGATTAGTCGATTTCATCGGCACAAATCGCATACTGGGCCGTTGTACTGCCTCACAGATTGCCTCTGCGTCTAGTTTGTCACTTTTGTTGCTCTTGACGTAGGGCTTGACAAATTGCGGTGCCATTATCCGAACGTCATGCCCCAAGTCCTTCAACTGCCTAGCCAAATGGTGCGAACCTCCGCACGCTTCGATACCTACTAAACAAGGTTTTAAATTAACCATGAATTCAAGCATCTTCTCACGGTTAAAATGCTTTCGCAAAACCCGATGCCCCTTGGCATCGACACCATGCAGGTGAAATGAATTCTTTCCAGTGTCGATTCCAAGTGCCATGATTTCCTTTTCTGCGCTATTCTTGTCCATGGTTCGCTCCGTTCTTCGTTTAGATGGTTGTTAAGAATTCCATCTTGGCACATTTCGATGCCGTTTAGGAACGGGGCGGACCATACCATTAGACCCCTTTTTTCTTTCAATAATTCCCAGGGGGTGTAGACCTACCCCCCCTTGCGACCCGCCACAAACGGGGGACGGACAACCTCGGCGACCAAGCCACGTCCGCGCACCATCACCTCGCAGGTGTCACCCACACGCAATCCCGGTTCCAGGCGGGCCAGGGCAATCCCTTTTTGCAAAGAGGGGGAATAACCACCGCTGGTGATCTCCCCCATCCGGCGGCCATCCTTGAAAACCTCCTGGTGATTACGCAATACCCCCTTATCGCGCAATATCAATCCATGACGCTGCCGATTGGTCGCTTGTCCATGATGGGTTTCCAACATGCGCCGACCGATGAAGTCCCGCGTTTTCGGCTCCCAGGCCACCAGCCAGCCCAAACCCGATTCCAACGGGTTGGTCTGTTCATCCATATCCTGACCGTACAGGTTCAACCCCGCCTCCAAACGCAAGGTATCCCTGGCACCCAACCCAATCGGGGCAATACCCGCCCGCATCAATCCATCCCACAACGCAACCGCCCTATCGGCATCCACCATAATTTCAAAACCATCTTCCCCCGTGTACCCCGTCCGGGCAACGCGCCACCCGTCCGCAACCAGAATATGGAACGGTTTCAAAGCCACTATCCGATCTTCCAATTCACCCAACAGGCAATGTTGCAGCCGTTTGGCAACCTGCGGTCCCTGAAGGGCAATCATGGCCATATCCTTGCGCCAGTTCACCTCCACCCCATAAGCCGCCGCATGAATGCGAATCCAAGCCAAATCTTTTTCCAACGTCCCCGCATTGACCACCAGAGAGAAAAAAGCCTCCCCCAAACGGTAAGCGATCAGGTCATCCACACAATGACCGCGCTCGTTGAGCATGACGGTATACTGTCCCTGACCAATCTGGGGAATTTTAGCCACATCGTTGGCCAAAAGCAGACGCAGCAGATCATCCACACCCGGACCCGTCAAATCAAAAATCCCCATGTGGGAAACATCAAAAGCCCCGCAATCCTCCCGAACCACCAGATGCTCGCGCAACTGCGATCCATAATGCAGCGGCATGTCCCAGCCGCCAAACGGGACCATGGTTGCCCCCAGGTTTACATGGTTCGGATGAAGAATAGTTTTTTTCACGATTTAATCACCTCATCAAGACGTTTCAACTGCTCCAACAAACGCGGCAAGTGCGCAAAAGGGACCATGTTCGGACCATCACAGGGGGCATGGTCAGGATCGGGATGGGTTTCAATAAAAATACCCGCCACCCCAACCGCCGTCGCCGCCCGGGCCAACGGTTCGACAAAACGCCGTTCACCCGAAGAGACATGCCCCGCCCCACCGGGAAGTTGTACCGAATGGGTCGCATCAAAAATCACCGGAAACCCCGTATCGGCCATCAGTGCCAGCCCACGCATGTCCACCACCAGATTGTGATAGCCGAAAGAAAACCCCCGTTCACACAACAGGATATGGCCATTACCGACCTGCAACGCCTTGCCAGCCACCTGCGCCATGTCATTAGGAGCCAAAAACTGCCCCTTCTTGATCATGATCGCCTTGCCAACCTGGGCGACAGCCTGAATAAAATCGGTCTGTCGGCATAAAAAAGCGGGGGTCTGAAGCATGTCCACCACATGGCCCACCTGGTGCGCCTGGTGCGTCTCATGCACGTCGGTCACCACCGGCACCCCCAGTTCATGGCGCACCCGCTCCAAAATGCGCAAACCCACATCCATCCCTGGACCACGATAACTCGTCGCCGAAGTCCGATTGGCTTTGTCAAAAGATGCCTTGTAAACCAGAGGAAAACCGTAGGCACTACAAACGGTGCGCAACGTCTCGGCAGTCCGCAAAGCAAACTCCAAACCCTGGTCATAGTCAACCCCTTCCAGAACACAAGGACCAGCGATGATGGCCAATGGTAGATGGTTGCCAAATGAAACGTCACCCACCATCACTGTTTTCTGGTGTTCCGAAGGATTCATGGTTGCACTCCTCGATGCTGGAGACTAGCCAAAATAAAGGCGGAAAACAACGGATTGGGGGCACGAGGACGCGACGTAAATTCAGGGTGAAACTGACAGGCGATAAAAAAAGGATGGTTGGAAATCTCCACAACTTCCACCAAAGAACCGTCGGGAGACGTGCCGGTGATCTTAAGACCCGCATCCGTCAGACGTTGGCGATAGTTATTGTTGAATTCATAACGGTGCCGATGGCGTTCGGCAATTTCCAAACCGCCATAGGCTCGGGCCGCAAGACTGTCGGGTTGCAAGGTGCAGCGATAGGATCCCAAACGCATAGTCCCCCCTTTTTCCGATTGGGCATCGCGGCGATACGATAAATCGCCATCCTTCCATTCCGTCAACAGGGCGATCACCGGATCCTCGGTATTTTCGGCAAACTCCGTGGAATCGGCATGGACAATCCCCGCAACATTGCGGGCAAACTCAACGACAGCCATTTGCATCCCAAGACAAATACCCAAGTACGGAATTTTTCCTTCCCGTGCATACTGAATCGCCTTGATCTTGCCGTCAACACCGCGCACGCCAAAACCTCCAGGGACCAATACCCCATCCACCCCCCCCAACAACACTTCCGGTTCTTCCTCAACCAGTTTTTCCGCATCCACCCAGCGCAGACTAACCCGGGTATTGTTGGCAATCCCTCCATGATTGAGTGCTTCATGCAAAGATTTATAGGCATCCTTCAGTTCCACATACTTGCCGACGATGCCGATGGTCACCTTGTGTTTAGGATTGATGGTCCGCTCCAGAACCTCCTCCCAATCCGCCATATCCGGTTCCATACTGGTCAGTTGCAGATGTTGCAACACCTTGCGAGCAAGCCCTTCCAGATACAAGGCGAACGGAACCCGATAAATGGTATCTTGATCCCGACAGGCGATCACGGAACCGGGATCAACATTGCAAAACAAGGCAATTTTTTTGCGAATGCCAGCGGGGATGTCGCGGTCGGTACGACAAATCAAAATATCGGGCTGAATACCGATGGCCAACAGTTCCTTGACCGAATGTTGGGTAGGTTTGGTTTTCAACTCGCCGGAGGTGGGAATGTACGGCATGAGGGTCAGGTGGATAAACAATGTATTGTTGCGCCCCAAATCGTTGCGCATTTGGCGGATCGCTTCCAGAAAGGGGAGTGATTCAATATCACCCACGGTCCCCCCCACCTCGATAATGGCAATCTGGTCATCTCCGGCCACGCTCATCACCGCTTCCTTGATGGCATCGGTAATGTGCGGGATCACCTGGACCGTGGACCCCAAATAATCGCCCCGCCGTTCCTTGCGAATCACCCGCTGATAGATCCGTCCCGTGGTGAAATTATTGGCCCGACTCATGGGAATCCCCAGGAATCGTTCATAATGTCCCAAATCCAGGTCGGTCTCGGCACCATCATCGGTGACGAAAACTTCCCCATGCTGAAAGGGACTCATGGTCCCCGGATCAACGTTGATATAAGGGTCAAGCTTTTGAATGGTGACCTTATAGCCACGCGCCTGGAGCAAACATCCCAGGGAGGCAGCGGCCACCCCCTTGCCCAACGAAGAGACCACACCGCCGGTAACAAAAACAAATTTGGCCATGATTTTTCGTCCACCCCCTTCGGTTCGATTACCAGCGACTTCCAACACACTGCGGCCTCAGACTAACAGAAACCACCCCACAACCTCAAAGAGTGCCGAAGCCCTTGGAAGAAAAAGAGGCCGGACGATGCTTCCATGTCACCTCGGAACACCGTTCCAGGGCCTCCTGCATAAGATGATCCCCCCCTTCCAGCCAGTGAATGGCGACACCACGGCGTTGCATACGCCGAAACCAAGTTTCCTGACGTTTGGCAAATTGGCCAATGGCGCGGGACAACCCCTCTTGAAGCTTCTCCCGATTCATCTCCCCCCGCAGATACCGCGCAACCCACCGATATTCCAATCCCAAGGATTCCAGACGCTCATGAGAGACCCCCTCCGCCAGCAATCGTTGCACCTCCTCGACAAGCCCACCCTGCAAACGCATCTCAAGCCGAGTCCAGATCCGGTGACGCAAAATCTCCCGGGGCCAGTGAATCCCCAGGACAAAGGGATTCAATGTTCCATGTGTCGCAGGTATCGTTTGAGGGTCTCCCTGAGCGATTTCGATGGCACGCACCAACCTATCACGGTGCAACAGATCGGTATCATTGTGCAGGCGTGGTTGCAAAGCTATCAAGCGTAATTTCAGGTCAGCTTCAGAAAGTTCCTCCAATTCACGGCGCAGTTCCCGATTTTCCGGCACCCGCACCATCCGGTAGCCTTGGAGAATCGATTCCAGGTAGAGTCCTGATCCGCCAACGAGGCAGGGAAGATGGCCTCTCTGAGAGATGTCCGCAATCGCTTGGTAACATCGGGCCTGAAAATCAAACACATTGAATTCGGTCTGTATATCGATGATGTCTATGAGATGGTAGGGGACCAGACCATATTCATGGAGATCCTTACCAGTCCCCACATCCAGCCCCCGATACACCTGCCGGGAATCGGCGGAGATAATTTCTCCCGATAAATGACAGGCCAATTGTACCCCAAGGCGGGTTTTGCCCGATGCCGTAGCCCCCACGACCGCCAACAGATCATAAGGCATGGCAATCATTGTTTCGGCTTGACAAGCATCCCTTCCTTACCAAACTGATCGTGAAATCGATCCATGGCCGACAATGCCTCCGCCCGACCATCAAACCCACCCATACGCACAAAGAATCCATCTTTACCCGAAGGGAATTTTTTATTGACAGCCAACGCCTTGAACCCCTTATCCTTCAACAGGGACACTTCATCCTCCGCCGATTTTAAATCCCAATAAAATGAGGTTTGAACGTACCATTGAGACGCTTCTTCCGTCACCTCCCCCTGGTCCGCAACCACCCCCCCCGTCGCAGATGGGGGCGATTCCTCCGCGACGCCCGACGGTTTTTCACGAGAATGATCGCCAACCAAAAACTTGGCCACCCATCCCGTCACGTTATCGGGATCAATCACATGCACCCAGCCATCCACAACATCCACAACACGCAAGCGCGTATTGGACGCCAACTCCTTCACCACCATAGAGTCAGATCTTCCCGCACGCCGCAACCGCACATTATCTCCATGAACGTACACCTCGTCGTAGTCAGCACTACTGTCCACCTTGCCCGCAGATTGGCTCAGAGGAGCCACTTCAGAGTTAGGCCGGTCCGTGGAAACACCCCCCACGGTCGTGGATGGCACGGCATCCGTTGAAGGGACCGGAGACAACGCAGCACCCACAGGAGCCGTCTCCCTTCGCCCACTCAGATGATTCCTCACCAGAAACTCGGCAACCCACCCATCATCATCGTCGGGAGAGACCACATGCAACCAACCATTCTTGGCATCCAAAACCCGCAACCGTGTGTTGAGCGGCAATTCCTTCACAACCTCCGCATTAAGATGGGCCGCACGGCGCATCCGTAATTTTTCGGTATGCGCATAAACATCGCCATGTTTAAAATGACCGTCGTAGCGAAAACCTTTCGGGGGATCGGCAGCATCCTGGCTGGGAGGGGCTTTCGGTGCGGAAACTTCGGTTTTCACATCCTGGACAGGCAAAAGTACAAGGGCCTCCTGACGGGAGGGCTGCGCGACGGTTTCCTCCATCGGGGTCAAGTCAACAAAATCATGATTCTCAACAAGGACCATGGTTCCAATATCGGGAAACTTCTCCGCCTGATTGGAACCGTCCCCCCCCACCCGTTCATGCGCCAAAGGGGACGGCCCCCCCGATGCCAAGTTCTGTCTGGCGGCCTGAATCTGACGCCAATCCTCGGCAATCTTTTGTTTTTCACGTGCGACAGCACGTTTTTCCCGTTCCAGTTGAGCGACCGCCTCGTTCAGGGTCTGTTTCACCTCCAACAAGCTGTCCACCCCCTCCGGTGTCGGCAATTCTTTCAGGATAACCAAGGCCGACACATCCCGACCATCCACCACAATGCTTCCCGTTTCGCTGACATAGCCAACGTGGGAAACCTTGATTTTATACTTGCCATCGGGCAAAGCGACACCGGGGGTATAGGCAACGGAAGAATCGAGGATTTCAACCATAGACTTATAGGGGTCGGTCACGATAACGACGCGGTGCTTCCCCGTTTTCCCTTCACCATTGTTTGGAGCATCCGCAGCTTCGGAAAGGGTGAAAAAAAAAGGGAAAAAGAACGCCATAAACACAAGCGTGAAAAAAACGGGCAACCACGTGATACCTGTCAAATGTCTCATGGACTCACTTCCTTGCCTCCTAAGCCGGTTGGACGAACAATCGATCAAAAAGTAAACTCCTCCAATCCACCCCCGATTTCCCCGTTCGCCAGGGTAGCCCCGCATTGATTGAAAATCCAGAAAAATCGGACCATCATCATCGCCCATGGAAGGCAAACAAACCGCTTGCCTCTGACTCCCCCTCTCTGGAGGGATGGAAAAAGAGGTTGACGTATGTTAGAAATCATCCGGTGTCCGCGATGGGTCGCAAACCATCCCCTGCCAACCCCCATGAAGATTCCATTGGATGACGATTCAACATACCAAACTCCTACATGCCCTCACCCAACGCTTCTCCGGCACCACCATTCTGGTCGCCGGCGATTTAATGTTGGACCGCTACCTGTGGGGCGAAGTTTCTCGCATTTCCCCGGAAGCCCCCGTCCCCGTCGTCCGCCTGAACCGTGAAAGCGAAAGTGCCGGGGCCGCCGCCAACGTGGCCATGAACTTGGTACGCCTTGGCCTGCAATGCCGTCTGGCTGGTTTCGTGGGCAATGATCCCGACGGCGTCAAACTGACCGAACTCATCACCGCCGCCGGTATCGACCCCTCCGCCATTCACCAACTTCCCCACCACCCCACCATCACCAAAACCCGGATCATCGGTGGTCATCAACAAATGCTCCGTCTTGACCTGGAAGAGACACGCCCCCCCGATGCCGAAGATCGTGACCGCTTCATCGCCCATGTGATTCAAATCCTCGATACCCCCCCCACCCCCGCCGCCGTAATCCTATCGGATTATGGCAAGGGAACCCTGGGGCGGGAAACCTGCCAAGCACTCATCCAGGCGGCCCGTTCCCGCAACCTCCCGGTCATCGTCGATCCCAAAGGGGTGGATTATTCCCGCTACCAGGGGGCCACCGCCCTCACCCCCAATCGGCGAGAACTGGCCGAGGCGATCCCCTGGCCTTACGCCGATCTTGCCGGATTGCTCGCCAAAGGGGAACAAATGATCCCCTCCCTGGGCCTGGATTTTCTCACCGTCACTTTGAGCGAGTTGGGAATCGCACTCTTGGAACAGGATACCCCTCCCCGGCTCATCCCCGCCATGGCCAAGGAAGTGTTCGATGTCTCCGGGGCCGGCGATACCGTCGTCGCCACCCTGGCCGCCGGGCTTGCAGCGGGTCTGTCACGCATGGAAGCGATCCATCTGGCCAATCTGGCCGCAGGGGTCGTCGTCGGCAAGGTCGGAACCACCCCCATTACCCATCCCGAACTGCTCACCGCCCTCTCCACCGATGTCACCATGGGCGAAGCGGATAAAATCTGTGATCAAAACAAAGCCATCACCCGCGTCAACGCCTGGCGCGAACTTGGAAATAAAATCGTCTTTACCAACGGCTGCTTCGACCTTCTGCACGCCGGACACGTCACCTATCTTGAACAAGCCCGCCGCCTGGGACAACGACTTATCGTCGGACTCAACACCGATGCCTCCGTCCGCCAGTTGAAAGGCCCCTCCCGACCGGTCACCAACGAACACGACCGCGCCCGGATCCTCGCCGCCCTGGCCTCCGTCGATATGGTCGTCTTTTTTAACGATGAAACGCCACTCGCTCTCATCGAATTGTTCAAACCGCACATCCTTGTCAAAGGGGCCGACTATACCGTGGAACAAGTCGTCGGTCATACCCAGGTGCAACACTGGGGGGGGAAGGTCGTTCTCGTCCCCCTGCTGGAGGGAAAAAGTTCCAGCCGCCTGCTTGAAACCATCAAAACCGCCCATTGAAAGGAGTGCCACCATGATCATCGTCACCGGAGGTGCCGGATTCATCGGTGCCAATCTTATCGCCGCCCTCAATGATCAAGGACAGACCGATATCCTGGTGGTGGATAACCTGGAGAAAAGTGATAAATTCCTCAATCTGCGCGATCTGCAATTCGCCGACTACCACGATAAACGCGAATTCCGCGAAGCCCTGCGCCAGGGCCGCTTCAAAGAAACCCCCATCTCGGCCATCTATCACCAGGGGGCCTGCTCCGATACCATGGAGTACAACGGACTCTACATGATGGATAACAATTATGCCTACTCCAAAGAATTATTTCACTTTGCTTTTGCCCGGAAAATCCCCCTGATCTATGCCTCCTCCGCCGCAACCTATGGGGCCTCCACCACCTTCACCCAACACCCCGATCATGAAAAACCACTCAACATCTACGGGTATTCCAAACTCCTCTTCGACCGTTATGTTCAGCAACATCGGGCCAACATCCAGAGTACCGTTGTCGGGTTACGTTATTTCAACGTCTACGGTCCCCGTGAAAGCCATAAAGGGCGGATGGCCTCCATGGTCCATCAGCTTTATCATCAAATCCTCCAAACCGGCCACGCCCGCCTTTTTGCCGGATCTGGGGGCTACAGCGATGGCGAACAAAGCCGCGATTTCATCCATGTTTCCGATGTCGCCCGCATCAATATCGCCCTCGCTCAGCAATCCCCCCCCATCCAAGGGATCTTCAACGTCGGCACCGGCATCAGCCGCAGTTTCAACGCCATCGTCCAAAATCTTTTTACCGCCATGAATCGTCCATCGCAACCAACCCACTATATCCCCATGCCTGAGGGACTCGCCGCCAAGTATCAAAATTTCACCCAGGCCGACATTTCCCATCTTCTCTCCATCCCCGGACTGCATGATCGTCCCATGACCCTGGAGCAAGGGATCAAAAGCTTTGTCCAGGCCAAGGAAGCGGGACTTTGACCCCTGCCCACCCCCATAATGCCCCGGCCATACTCGTCGTCGGCCCTTCCTGGGTCGGCGATATGGTCATGGCCCACCCCCTGTTTCAATTGCTCAAGATCAAATATCCCACCGTTCCCATCGATGTCCTGGCCCCCCCCTGGAGCCAACCCCTGGTGGAACGGATGCCTGAGATTCGCCAAGGGATCCCCATGCCGTTGCAACACGGCCAATTGGGCCTGGGGATCCGATGGCATCTGGGGCACGGCCTCCAAGGGAGGTATCATCATGCCATCGTCCTGCCCAACGCATTCAAGTCGGCCCTGATCCCCTTTTTTGCCCGAATTCCCCGCCGTACCGGCTTCATCGGGGAAGCCCGCCTGGGGGTTCTCAATGATTTGCGCCGCTGCGACCCCCAAAAATATCCGCAAACCGCCCAACGGTTTGCCGCCCTCAGTCTTGACGGGACCGAATCCCTCCCCACCCCACTGCCGCCCCCCCACCTGACCCATCTCCCCCAGCGGGTCTGCGCCACCTTTCGCGGCCTGGGATTGCGACTCGATTACCCCCATAACATTGCCCTGTGTCCCGGTGCTGAATTTGGTCCTGCCAAGCGCTGGCCCATACACCATTTTCAAACCCTGGCCACCCTGTGCGCCGAGGCGGGATACCGGGTATTGGCCCTGGGTTCGCAAAAAGAATATCCTTTGGGTGAGGCGATCCGCTCTGCCGCCGGACCCCATGGGGTCAATCTGGCGGGTGCCACCACCCTGGCCGAGGTTGTGGATCTCCTTTCGTTTGTCCAGGGGGTTGTCACCAACGATTCTGGATTGATGCACGTTGCTGCCGCCCTCAACCGTCCCGTCATCGCCATTTTTGGCTCCTCCGATCCCCACCATACCCCCCCCATGTCCACCCAAGCGCACGTTCTCACCCGAAACCTCCCCTGCGCCCCCTGTTTTAAACGCCAATGTCCCCTGCAACCCCAGGCACCCTGCCTGGAGGAGATTACGCCACAGATGGTGATGGACCAGTTGCGTTCTGTGTTGTCACCATGAAGGTACTCATCGTCAAAACATCCTCTCTCGGTGATGTGCTGCACACGTTGCCCGCAATCACCGATGCGGTCAAACAGTCGGGGACCATCCAGTTTCATTGGCTGGTGGAAGAGAGCTTGGCGGAAATTCCATCCTGGCACCCTGCGGTCACGCGCGTCATCCCCTTTCCCTGGAGACGTTGGCGACACCATCCCCTCGCCGCCTTGGGCCGGGGGGAGCCGATCCATTTTCTCCAAGAACTGCGTCATCATACCTACGATGCCATCATCGATGCGCAGGGGTTATTAAAAAGTGCCATTCCCGCCCGCCTCGCCAAAGGGAAGGTTTGGGGCCATGATCGTCACAGTGCCCGGGAGTCTTGGGCCTCCTGGTGGTATCATCACCCGGTGAAGATCGCCACTGGACAACACGCCATCGACCGTGTACGCCAACTCTTCGCCCAGGTTTTGGGATATCCCCCCCCGACGACGCCCCCCGATTATGGTCTGGCGGGACCATGGATGGCTGATCGAGAGCGTAGCGACCATCTGGTTTTTATCCATGGGACAACCTGGCCCAGCAAACATTGGCCGCAGGGCCATTGGCAACAATTGGCCGCCAGCCTGGATGGGACATGTCCCATCAGGTTACCCTGGGGCAACGCCATGGAAAAAAAAAGGGCCGAGGCGATAGCCGCCGCAGCCCCCCTCTCTGCAAAAGTCTTGGAGAAAACCACCTTGGAACAATTGGCGGGGGTCTTAGCCACCGCACGCCTGGTTGTTGCGGTAGATACCGGCCCCGCCCATCTGGCAGCGGCCCTTGCGACACCGGCACTGTGTCTCTACGGACCCACCGATCCCGCCCTGGTCGGGACTGTCAGCGGCAACCACGACCATGATTGCGGCCCCTGCCCCCGGGCACCATGCCGACAAAAAATCTGTCCGATCATCAATCGGGATGCGGCACCACCGTGCATGGCCGCCATCACCCCCACGATGGTCCAAAAATGGTTGGAGCATCAAGGATGAAGAAAACGCCTCTTTCCGTCGTCCTCATCACCCGGGACGCGGGTCATCTCCTGACGGATTGCCTGGAGAGTGTTGCATTCGCCGATGAGATTGTGATCGTCGATTCGGGGAGCCGTGACAACACTATGGCCATCGCCCAGGAATACCGAGCTAGGACCATGTTTCAACCTTGGCTGGGATATGGCCCACAAAAACAATTTGCCGTCTCCCAGGCGACACATGATTGGGTGTTATGTCTGGATGCCGACGAGCGCGTCAGCCCAGAGTTGCGTGAAAGTATCCTAAAAACTTTGGGAAACCCGGTGTTCAAGGCATACCGTTTCCCCCGGCGCAACCGTTTTCTCGGTCGTTGGCTGGCACACGGCGAAGGGTACCCCGATCTGAGTTTGCGCCTGTTTCACCGCCATCATGCCGCCTGGTCCGATGATCCCATCCACGAAAAGGTTCAAACCCGGGAAGCTATCGGTCAACTGCGTGGTGATCTTCTGCATGAATCGGAACAAACCCTGACCGATTATATTGCCAAACAAAACCTTTACACCACCCTGCAAGCCCAACGGATCCACCAGTCTGGTCAGCGCATCGCCCCCTACCGCATCGTCTTCAGCCCCCTGGTCCGTTTCATCCGATTTTATGTTTTCCGCCTCGGTTTCCTCGACGGCCTTCCCGGTTTGATTCACATCGCCATCGGTGCCTTCAACAGTTTTTTAAAATATGCCAAAGTCACTGCCAAACACCTGGATGGGGACAATCCAAAAGACTGATCGGGGGGGGATTTCCATGGCATATCCCATGCATCAAGAAAAAAATTCATCTGTTATCTGGTAGAGGCGCGTGGTATACTGCGGTCGGTGATAATCTTGAGGAAGGAGTGCTTTGCCGTGAGTGCAGCCATTACGTTCGACACATATGCCTTTGTGAAGAAACTCAAGGATGCCGGTATGCCAGAGGAGCAGGCCAAGATTTTAGCCGAGACACACACCGAACTGATCGAAGAACGTTTGGCAACAAAACGGGATTTAAAAGAACTAGAAACCAACCTCAGGCATGAGATGAAAGAGATGGAAATGCGGCTCCTGATCCGCCTGGGTGGGATGATGGCGGCATCAATCGCCATCGTGGCGGCACTGGTAAAGTTGCCTTGATATCGGGAAGAAATAACATCGATGGCATCCGCAATCAATAAAAACTTGATGATCACCATCGAGGCCCTCTACGATGCGGTTACCGATCAAAGAAAGTGGGAACGGGTACTCAGGGAGATGTGCCTGTTGTTGGAAGGGGATGCCGCCCACCTGGGCCATTTTGATCATGAAAATCCTTTGTTTAACGTGTCACTGTTGTGGACCGATAGTCAAGATAAGTGCTACTGGGACGCCGAAATACAGCAAAAATTTGAACGTTTGATGCCCGAAGACCCGCGCCTCATCCTCTGTAATCGCTACCCCGAAAAGCCCATTTCCTGCCGCATGTACCTAACCGATGATCAATTACATGCCTCCAAAATGTGGCAGGAGGTTCTTCAATATTCCAAAGCGGAGTATTCCCTGATTGTCACCCTGCTTGGTAGCAACAACAAGACATTGACGGGTATTGGCGTGTTCCGCAATCCGGGAAAAGTTCCCTTTGATCAGGAGGAATGTGACCTGATGGGAGAACTGGTTCCGCATTTTAAACGCGCTTTTACCCTCCATAAACAACTGGCGAGCATGGACATGAATCAACGGATGGCCATGAGTGCCTTGGATCACATTCCCATGGGGCTTTTTGTTGTGACCGGGGAAGGGAAAATCCGTTTTTCCAACGACAGTGGCCAGGAACTTTTAAACCAGAACGACGGCCTTTCCAACCGTTCCGGCTATTTATCACTGAAGATGGCCAACGAGGACAGAACCTTCCACCGTTACCTTGGCAGTGCAGTCAAAACGTTCAGCCAGGGGACTTCCCCCACCCCGTCACAAACTTTTTCCGTCACCCGCAGGAAAGTGGCCGAACCTTTATGGGCCATGATTTCACCCCTGGCATCCAGCAATCTCCCTCTGGGAGTTGGCATTACGGACCAGCCCATGGCGGTGGTCTTTATCTCCGACCCCCGAAAACCTCAGGAAACACCCCCGGAATTATTGCAACGGTTATTTGGTTTCACCCGACGCGAAGCCGAAGTTGTCGAGCAGTTGGTTTCGGGACAAAGCCTTCAGGAGAGTGCCAAAATACTGGACATATCCGAACAAACCGCCCGAAGCCATCTCAAAAGCGCGTTTGGAAAAACTCAGACGACCCGCCAGAGCGATTTGGTACGCATGGTTTTATCGTCTCCCGTATGGATTCGCAAGACAACCACACCATCCGATCCAAAAACAAATATTGAGGACACCTTAAAACACGGTACCCAATTCCGCCTGTTCTCACCATGAACGGGGTGCCTTGCTCGCCCATGTCAAAATAATGTGCGCGACTATCACACTTTAGTCGGAAAAAACAGCCTCAAGGGACTGGGCATCCAATATCCGAAGACTCCATTCCTCCAGGGACGGCGGCTCGGCTACAGCGATTTTGTCGCTCACCCAACCCGGTACAGCACCAAAACGACGCTGAAGTTGGCGTGTTAGAATCGTGGCCTCCCCATCCCGATGACCTTTCTGCATCCCCTTCTGCATCCCAAACCGTTCTACACTCGAAATGTAGGGCATTTTCTTGCTCTCCTCAAAGTCAACAATCTCCATCCACAATCGTTTGTCAGCTTCTTCGGGTAGATGAAGCACCCAGTCGATAAAACAAAAGAGGCTGATCACTTGCTGACGGTCAAAACCGCTCTGGTACGGCCTTTTGACAAGATGCCATTTCGCTTGATAACGATCCTCCGTCCGATGTTTGGTCCTCTTGGCGTGCAGGTGCGCCAATGTCACAATCGCAAACGGATTACGCGATTGTTCCAATGCAGCTTCTGAATAGTCCAACAATTTAACCGACGTAAATTGATAACTTTGTTTCGTTCCCCATAAATCATAACTAAATTCCGTCGGTCGCCAACCATCCTCCTCATCCGCCAAAATAGCCAAGCCAACGACCGGCACTTGGTACAGATCATAAGCCCGATATTGGTAGACATACATCCCTTCGGCAAAGTTCGTCTTACGGTCTCCCTGGATTTCTATGTGAATCAACACCCACAACGCAACCCCATCACGCCGCCACACCTTGACCAGCTTGTCCATACGCCGATCACCCATTTCCGCCTCACGGGTGATCCGGGCCAACTCCTTGTCCAAAAACTCAAACCCACGCCCCCAATCGATACCATCGTGGGCCTGCGGCAAAAAAAACGCCAGAAAATCCCTAAAATATAATCGGAGAACTTCCTTCCAGGGGGTATCAAATTCGTCGTTTTGCCGTTGATCGCCCTCTTCCGGTGTGGTTGCCATCATCCCTTCACCATGGGGAATATCCTCAGCGGGTCAAGTCGGAACGGGAAGATAGAAAATGAAAAGCCCGACGCAATTCGTTGGTCAAACCCGCCAGCGATAACGCCAAAGAATCCATGGCCGCCGTCTTCAACGCACACTCCAAATCCCGGGAAGATTCATAGACGCCAAAAGCACCCACATAACCCGCCAAAGATTTCAAGGTATGCGTCAGTCGCATGGCCGCAATCCTATCGCCGCGCTCAAGGGCTGCCAGGATCGTCTGCGGGGTATGCTCCCGGTCCGCAAGAAAACGACGGCAGAGAATGGCATACAAGGACTTATTATCGTTGAGGCGAAGCAACGCCTTCCGGTAATCAATCGCGTCGCTCTCATCCCCGGTCTCATCCCCGGTCGGTGCGGTCGCTGGAGCTGTGCTGCTGGAAATCATCCCTCAATCCCGTTCTTCCAGCCAAACCTGCTGGATGGTCTCAAGAATTTTTTCATTACACCGTTTGACATCATCATCAAATCCGGGCAGTGCCATCACCCATTGCATCAGGTCGGTAAAACGGATCGCCAAAGGATCAATATCAGGCTTTGAATCCGCCAAAGCAATGCCAATTTCACGAACATCGGTCCATTTCATCCCCGGCCCCCTTTTTTCTGATCCACGCTGATAGTGACCGAATATTCCGGGATGGTCATCTCCAACCCATCCTGGCATCGACAATACATCACACCTTGTCAAAAAAAATATCGTCCAAAGATTGGGCATCAAAGATACGAAGGCTCCAATTTTCAAGAAATGACAACTCAGCCTTGGCAACTTTTTCACGAACCCATTCAGGGACAATACCAAAGCGGCGTTGCAACTGGCGCATCAAAATTTTGGCCTCTCCATCCCGTTCGCCTTCTTGGTGTCCATCGCGATGTTCTTGCACCAAACGATGCTCAAACTTCGGTAAAGAAAAAAGCTCTTCCTCCGGCGTCGCGTCCACCATCGACTCAAACCACTCTTTTCCAAGCTGCGCCACATACTCAGGAGTGATCCCTTCCATATCAGGACTATTCAATGCACCTTTCATTTTCAATCTCCATAAACCGACAATCATTTGACCAAACGCCACAGAAAGATTAAATAACCCAGCGTATTTTATCGTCGCAAACGCTTTTTTTTGCTCATCCTGACGACTTGCGAAGCATTTTAACGGAGCGTTTCGAGATTCATCCGCCAATTCATTCAAAAAAATCAGTCGAACAACACCGCCCCAAGTGGGCTTACATTCATAAACACCTACCGGCCCAATAGGCTTGAATGAATATTTTGACAAAAAGTCTTTCTGAGATGTTATAGAACTAATGATAACACCCCGTAACTGATGGCGTTTCAATTGTGAAGATTTTAAATACAAATGATCATATACCGAAAATTGCATGAGAGCATCTTCGTTCAAACTCTCGGTAATTTTTAACTCGACCAAGATCTGGTCTGCATCAAGGTCACACAGCCCATCGGCCAAACGCAAACGCTGTTCCTGGGTCCAGCCCTGTTCGCCAACTTCCTTGCGTTGGATCAAGATAAGATCCGCGATAGGCGGCGCAGAAACAACAGGAACTTCCATACGCACTTCAATACCGACAGGTTCCAGCAATACTTTCAACGTTTCGCCAACCAAGCGGTGCCAGTATGTTTTCTTATCTTTCACGAACATCGGTCCATGTCATCCCTTGCCCCCTTTTTTCTTATCCACGCTGATATTGACCGAATATTCCGGGATGGTCACCTCCAACCCATCCAACGCCTCGGTCACCTGCAATTGGCACCCCAAGCGACTCGTCGGTGTCACACCAAAGGCACGGTCCAACATGTCCTCCTCATCTTCCGCCGCTTCGTCCAAGCGACCATACCAGGAGGCACCGACGATCACATGACAGGTGGAACAGGCCAGAGAACCTTCGCAGGCCCCCTCCAGTTGAATTCCATGTTCATGGGCCGCCTCAAGGACGCTCGTCCCCGCCGCCACCTCGACGGTTTGATTCATGGGCAAAAAAGTAATCCGGGGCATGACGTTCTCCTCAAGTATCCAATCATCAATCGTGGTCATTCACGCACAAACTTTTATTGAAACTCATCCACTTTGCGCCCGGTCATCACCTTGCGAACGCTACGATCCATCCGTCTTTCGGCAAAAAACACCGTTTCCCTGTCCAACGTCTCCCGGGCACGGTTGATCCCTTCATGGTCTTCCTTCTGACTGGCTTCCCACAAAGCCAACATCAATCCCTTGACCCGCTTCAACTCATTGTCATCCAACAAATCAGCATCTTCCCGCAAGGCCGCCCCCGCAGCACTCAAAACCCGTTCCGCTTCCACCTTGGCCTCATGGAGCAATCGTTGACGCCAATCCGCCTCCCCATGGACCATCGCCTCCCGCAACATCCGTTCGATCTCCGCATCACCCAGGCCATAGGATGGCTTCACCGCAACCGATTGTTGCACCCCCGTCGTCTGTTCCTGGGCCGATACCGTCAATAGTCCATCGGCATCCACCTGAAAGGTCACCCGAATACGCGCCGCCCCCGCCGTCATGGGGGGGATCCCCCGCAACTCAAAACGGGCCAATGATCGACAATCACTCACCAGTTCCCGTTCCCCCTGAAGCACATGGATGGCCATGGCGGTCTGACCATCCTTGAAGGTGGTGAAATCCTGAGATCGCGCCGTCGGAATGGGTGCATTGCGGGCAATGATTTTTTCCACCAACTCGCCCATGGTCTCAATCCCCAAAGAGAGCGGCGTCACATCCAACAGCAGCATGTCTCCACGGGCAGTACCAGACAACTGCTGTGCCTGAAGTGCCGCCCCCAGGGCAACCACTTGATCAGGATCCAGATCGGATAACGGTTCACGGCCAAAGAGTTCTTTGACATATTGCCGCACCATGGGAACCCGCGTCGATCCCCCAACCAACACAACCCCCTGAAGATCATGGCCCCGGATACCGGCATCCTTCATGGCCCGCCGACACGGCGTCCCCGTGGCGCGGACCAGATCGTCGATCATCTCCTCAAAGAGTTCCCGTGTCACCCGAATACCAAACGGCTCCCCATGAGGAAGTGCCACCCGAACCTCGCAAACATCCACACGGCTCAACATCTCCTTGGCCTGACGGGCCGCCGCTTTGCAGATTTGCAACACCGCCGGGGAAGGATCGGCCTCATCCATCTCTTTCAGGATGTACTCACACAAAAGATGGTCAAAATCATCCCCTCCCAACGCCGAATCGCCCCCCGTGGACAAAACCTGAAAAACCCCCTGGGTCAACCTTAAAATCGAAATATCAAATGTCCCGCCCCCCAGGTCATAAATGGCGTACAACCCTTCCCGTCCCTGGTCCAAACCATAGGCCAATGCTGCCGCCGTCGGTTCGTTCACCAAGCGCAGCACCTCCAACCCCGCCAAACGTCCCGCATCTTTGGTGGCTTGACGTTGGGCATCATCAAAATAGGCGGGAACCGTAATCACCACCCCATCCAAAGATCCCCCAAGGGCCTCCTCGGCACGACTAGCCAAAACTTTAAGGATATGCGCCGAGACCTCAACCGGCGAAACCCGATGATGGCTGGTGACAATGCGCACCATCCCCCCCTCACCCGCTTCCAAGCCAAATCCAGTCCGATGTTCCGAAGCGACCACATCATCCAAACTGCGCCCCATGGTCCGTTTGACCGAGACGATGGTGTCGGCAGGATATTGCTCAGACGCCGCAATGGCCTTATCCCCGACCAAAATCCTCCCATCCTGCGGATAACACACCACCGACGGCAAAGCCACACGCCCTTCATCATCGGGAATACACGCCGGTTTTCCCTGAACATCCACCGCCGCCACCAGAGAAAACGTCGTTCCCAAATCGATCCCCACCACCCGCTTGCGATCTTCGGGACGGACTTCATGGGGGCGTAAAGATTGCCCAGGTTCGGCAATATCCAATAATACGGACATGATCAAGTTCCTGTTTTTATAACGGTTTCAGGGTCATAGTTCGGTCCCCCTTTAAAAAAATAGCTCTGATTTTCGGTCCAACTCGTCCAAAAAACGGGTGAAATAACGCAGGCGATCCGTATGTTGGGCCGCAACGGCCAAACCCTCCCGCTTGCCACCCACAAACCAATCATGAAAGCCCTTGCCAAGCGCAACGACCTCGGCATCACACGTCTCCATCATCCGGTCGCGCAATTGTTGCAACTGCACGGCAGCATTCTTCCCCTTCAAGTCTACCTCCTCAAGGGTCTCCCGCCATTCCATAATCTCAAGCAAAAACGCAGGATCCGACGGTGTGGCATTTTCCGGTGTTTGCTCCCGAAATCCCGTCACTTTCAACAGATATTCCCCGCGCGTCAAAGGATCCTTCAAGGTCCGATACCCCTCATTCAGACGGGTGACATGCTCCATGGAATAACGCCGTTCCGTCGCCCCACGAGAGACAAACAAATCGGGGTGAAACTGTTGTTGCCGCTGCCGATAAACCGTATCCAACACCCCCAGATCCAGGTCAAAACCCGGGTTCAGTCCAAAATAGTGAAAATGATCCCGACGCGGGTCGGGAGGTTGAATCACCCGACAAGTCGGGCAAAACCCCTCCCCAGCCACCACACCACCACGACAGGACCAACAAACATCGACCCGGTTCATAACCTTAAACCCCCATCATATCTTGAACGATTCACCACACCCGCAACGTCCCTTTTCCTTGGGATTGCTAAACCGAAAACCCGATTTAAACTGTTCGGTGACGAAATCCATCTGCAAACCCTCCATGACCATCATCGATTTGCCATCCACCACCACGCGAACGCCATGTTGTTCAAACACCCGATCCCCCTCTTCGGCGACATCGGCATATTCCAGCTTATAAGACATCCCCGAACAACCTGCCGTGGTCACCCCAATACGGACCATTGCCTCTGGGGTGCCACGCTTGGCCAACATCTCCCTGACTTTTTGGGCCGCTGGTTCCGTGACGTTGATCCCATTAAGCTCCGCTTGCATTCGCCCCTCCTTTTTGTTTTTTACGATAGTCATCCACCGCCGAACGGATCGCATCCTCCGCCAGGACGGAACAATGAATTTTCACCGGCGGCAAGGCCAATTCCTCGGCGATGTCCTTGTTCTTGATCGATAATGCCTGGTCAATGGTTTTCCCCTTGATCCACTCGGTCACCAGCGAAGAGGAAGCAATGGCGGAACCACAACCAAACGTTTTAAATTTGGCATCATCGATGACACCCGCATCGTTGACCCGAATTTGTAATTTCATCACATCACCACAAGCGGGTGCCCCCACCATACCGGTACCCACATGGAGATCATTTTTGTCCATGCTTCCCACATTTCTCGGTTTTTCATAGTGTTCCAGCACTTTATCGTTGTAAGCCATGTCCGTTCCTTTATTTTTTAGTGTTCGGCCCAGCGAATGGAATCAAGATCGATCCCCTCCTGAACCATTTCCCACAGAGGAGACATCTCCCTGAGTTTATTGACCGCAGCCACAACCGTGGCTATGGCATAATCAACTTCTTCCTCGGTGGTAAAGCGGCCCAGTCCAAAACGGATGGACGTATGGGCCAATTCCTCGTTCACCCCCAAGGCGCGTAAGACGTAGGAGGGTTCCAAAGAAGCTGAAGTACAAGCGGAACCCGAAGAGACGGCAATATCCTTGATGGCCATCATCATGGATTCCCCTTCGACGTAGGCAAAGGAGATATTCAAATTGCCGGGAAGTCGATGCACCGGATGGCCATTGAGTTCCACATGGGTCAACCGATTCATGATCCCTTGCTCCATACGGGTACGCAATGCCGTGATACGGGCATTTTCCTCCACCATTTCCCGACTGCAAATCGCACACGCCTCCCCCAGTCCGACAATCAAAGGGGTTGGCAAAGTTCCCGAGCGCATCCCACGCTCATGGCCACCACCAAACATCACCGCCTGAAGACGGATCCGGGGACGCCGCCGCACATACAAGGCACCGATCCCTTTGGGTGCATAGATCTTATGCCCCGATATCGACACCAGATCCAGATTCATGGCGTTGACATCCATGGGGATCTTTCCCGCCCCCTGGGCAGCATCCGTGTGAAAATGGACCTGTCTCTGCCGACAAATAGCCCCGATTTGCGCCAACGGCTGCACGACGCCAATTTCATTATTGGCGGTCATCACCGAAACGAGGATCGTTCGGTCCGTAATGGCTGCCGCCAAAAGTTCCGGGTCCAGGCGGCCATCGGTCCCCACCGGCAGATAGGTCACCTCGAACCCTTCCGATTCCAAATGACGGCAGCAATCCAACACCGCCTTGTGTTCGATGACGGTAGTGATGATATGATTTCCCCGGGTTTTATGAAACCGGGCGATCCCCAAAATAGCGATATTGTTGGACTCGGTGGCTCCAGAGGTAAAAACAATTTCCCTGGGATCAGCACCGATCAACGTGGCCACTTGGGTCCGCGCCTGTTCCACCGCCTGTTCCGCTTCCCAACCAAACGGATGGGAACGGGAGGCGGGATTGCCAAATTTTTCGGTAAACCAAGGCAGCATGATCGCCAAAACCCGTGGATCGACGGGTGTTGTCGCCTGATAATCCATATAGATAGGAAGTTTCATAAGTTTTACCTTGCGCTCTCTTTTGAGCTTTCAGACCATTGCGCCTGAACCACCACGAAGACGGGCCACAATGGAGATCAATTGTTGAATCAACCGTTCCACCTCAAACATTTGGGTATTCCATCCCAGACTGATACGCACAGCACTTTGCGTCAGTGCCGCCGGCACCCCCATGGCACCCAAGACATGGGAACCTTCCCCCTTCCCCGACGCACAAGCCGCCCCGGAACTGATACCAATTCCCGCCAGATCCAGATTCATCACCAGGGTTTCACCATGAATCTGTTCGATCCCCACCATGGAGGTATTGGGGATACGCTCGGCCTCACTGGAAAACAGAAACAACCCCGGTATATTGGCCATAAGTTCCCCCTCCATGAGGTTACGCAACCGGGTCATGGTGGCGATCTCTTCCTGGGGGTGATGAGAAAGAATTTGCGCCACCGCCCCCAATCCCACAATACCGGAAAGATTGGGTGTCCCTGCCCGCCGTCCCCGTTCCTGCCCCCCCCCCACAATCTGGGGTTGCAACGGCATGGTCCGTTCCATGATCAAGGCACCAACCCCCATGGGTCCACCCAGTTTATGGGCCGAAAGGGATACCAGATCAGCCGGTAACGCCTCATAGTGCCAAGGGATGCGTCCCACACTTTGCACCGCATCGGTGTGGAATAACACCCCCGCTTCCCGACACATCTCCCCCAGGGTATGGATGGGTTGGATGACCCCTGTTTCATTATTGGCGTGCATGACGGAAACCAAAAAGGTATCCGGTTGCAGTATTGTCCTAAGTTCCTCCGGGTTCACACGGCCAGCCCCGTCCACGTTTAAAAAGCTCACCCGATGTCCTTGCTGTGCCAGAAGGTCAAAAGCGGCCAACACCGAAGGGTGTTCAATCCGGGAGGTGATGGCATGACCCGGTTGATTTCGCATTCCCGAAACGCCGAGGATGGCCAGGTTATTGGCTTCGGTGGCACCGCTGGTAAAGCAAACCAAGCTTTCATGGACACCAAAAAGTTGTGCCACCTGGCGTCTAGCCTGATCCAACCCCTGACGGGCACGCCGCCCAAAACCGTGGACCGAAGTGGGATTGCCAGATGGCCCTTCCAGATACGGCAGCATGGCTGCCAGGATGCCGGGCCGCATGGTGGTGGTAGCGTTATGGTCCAGGTAAATCATCTAAATCACCTTTTTCCCACTCGGAATGGAAGGACCAGGGATTTGATCATTCGTCTCCTGTGTCAACCATGCAAGGCTGACCGATTCCAGATAACCGTTGAGATGTTCCCCCAGGCGTTGCCAAAAATGGTGGGTAATACAACGACTGGTGGAGCGACAACCTTCGGGGCTATTGCAGGAGGTCGCTTGCAGGGGTTCATCGACGGCGCGGATGATATCGGCGATGCTGATGGCCGCCGCTGGGACCGCCAGCATATAACCACCACCCGGGCCACGAATGCTGCGGACCAACCCTTTGCGCCTGAGTTTGGCAAAAAGCTGTTCCAGATAAGAAAGGGATATTTCCTGGCGACTGGAGATTTCCGCCAGGGCAGTGGGGCGTGTCTGGCCATGAACGGAGATATCCAACATAGCCGTCACCGCATAACGCCCGCGTGTGGTGAGTTTCATGGTTTATTCTCCTGAGCGGGTTGATCAAGAGCGACACTGGCTGTTTCGAGTGTTTTGAGGCGATGTTCCAGATGATGGACCTGTTCCAACATACATTTAACCGCTTTGGCGACGGGATCGGGCATGAATTCAATTTGGCCGTAGGCGGAAAACAGGGGAGAATCCTGCCGTGGCGAAGTATTCATCCCCATGACGACACGACCGGGAATTCCCACCACGGTGCTATTTTCCGGCACATCCTCCACGACGACCGCATTGGAACCGATACGGGCATTGGCATGGACGGTCAATGGCCCCAACACTTTGGCCCCTGCCCCGATGATCACGCCATCTTGGATGGTTGGGTGCCGTTTTCCCTTGTTCCAACTGGTTCCCCCCAGGGTCACTCCGTGGTAGAGTGTGACATTATCGCCGATTTCCGTGGTTTCGCCGATGACGACCCCCATCCCATGGTCGATAAAAAAGCCGCTGCCGATCCGAGCGGCGGGATGAATCTCGATACCGGTAAAAAAACGCGACAGGTGGGAGACCAACCGCGCCAACAAATACCAACCGTGTCGCCATAAACCATGGGCGATGCGATAACCGATGACGGCATGTAACCCCGGATAGCACAGCAACACATCCCACAATCCCCGTGCCGCAGGATCCCGCTTGTGGATGACGTAGATATCATTTTTGATACGATTCAACATGGAACCTCTGCAAAAAAAACGGTGATGATCAACCCTGGGGACCATTGTGCTAATTCTGATCGTTTTTGTCAAGTATTCTGCGCAGCCCCATCCGCCAGAGAACCATAGACGGGCTTGTCTGGATGAACGCCGGTACGGACCTAAGTGGAATTTTTTTTCCACAGCCCGATCACAAAAATTGGCCCGGGAGATATCCTCATGGGATCACCTCTTGGAGGTCTGCATCAAACTGTGGCACAACATATCCTGGGTAGAAAAAAACAGATATCCATTCATCCCAGGTCTGCGGTTCATCCGCAGGGCGTTGGTCAAAGGCATCATTCGACCGTGCCGGTTCATGGGAGGTAGATACCAACATCCATTAAAAACAAATCTTTTCCCCGCCCATCACCCTGTTTTGAACTTGTTAATAGTTTCGAGTAATTGCGGCTTCCTGACCGGCTTGGTCAGGTAAAAATCGCATCCAGCCTCCAAAGTTCTTGCCAGATCCTCCTTCAATGCATGGGCCGTCAAGGCGATGATCGGAACCGCTTGCAATCCCCGCTTTTTCTCATAGTCGCGTATGGCCCTCGTAGCCGAATACCCATCCAACACCGGCATGAGCATGTCCATCAAAACCAAATCGATGTTCTGTTCCTGGAAAATGGCAATCGCCTCCGAACCATTGGTCGCTTCAATGACGCGGTGCGCAACTTGTTTCAAAAATGCGCGCACAACCATACGATTTTCATCGGCATCGTCCACAAGAAGAATATTCAAAAGTTTCCTGGCAGGACTTGCCTCCTCAAAGGTAGAATCCGTGCCCAAATAGTGACCCGAGGATACGGGAGGCAAAAACAAACTTATCGAAAAACAACTTCCCTTTCCAAGATGACTGTCCACCTCCATGGTACCACCCATAATTTCAACCAATTTCCGGCTTATCGTCAGACCAAGCCCCGTCCCACCATACTTTCGCGTGATCGTTGAATCACCTTGAATAAACGGCTGAAATACCTTTTCTGTTTGTTCCTTGGACATCCCAATGCCGGTATCCCGTACTTCAAACAAAATGTACTGGTTTTGTCCCTTGGAGACGGTAACGGTAACCTCCCCTGTCGAAGTAAACTTGATGGCGTTATTCACCACATTCGACAAAACCTGTCGCAATCGATCCAAATCTCCCTGGACATAATGCGGCACATCTTGGCCAATGCGAACCTTGAAGCCAATCCCCTTCTCCCGTGCGAAAAAACTTTGTAAATTGGCAATCTGTTCGATCACTTTGGTTAAATGAAAATCTGTAACGGTCAAATCCATCTGCCCAGCTTCAATCTTGGAAAGATCCAAAATATCATTGACCAGCGACAAAAGCGTCTCACCACCAATTCTCAAAGTTTCCAGACATTGATGTTGTTCGCGGGAAACCGGGGTTTCACTCAGAATCTGGGTCATTCCCAAAATAACATTGAGCGGAGTCCGAATCTCATGGCTCATATGGGCAAGAAACTGCGTCTTAGATTGGGTTGCCGCCTCCGCTTCACGCTTGGCAAGTTCCAAAGTGACTTCAACCTGTTTTTGCCGGGTCACATCCTGTATCAACCCAATGGATTTCAGAGGAAATACACTCGCGGCAAAAAAAGTCTTGCCAAAATGTTTGACAATCCGTTCCTGACCATCCTTGAGAATCATCCGATGGACCAATTCAAACGGCCTCCCATGGTTGACGGAGGCCTCGTAATGGTGCCGGAAATTCTCTTGGTCATCGGGATGAATGCACTGCCGAAGGTCATCCATGGAATAGCCCATCAAACCTTCCTCGCCTAAAATGCGGGAAAGCGGTTCCGAAGCATTCAACCGACCGCTTTGTTCGTTGATTTCCCAGCTATCAATGGCCGCCATACGCTGAAGTTCAGCCAACTTTGTTTCATTCATCCGATTCGCCAAATCCTGCTGGCGCAATCTCTTGAGTTCCTGTTCCTGGGAAACCAGTTGCAGTTCCAACGCTTCGACCCGCAAAGTCAGATCTTCCAAGGGATCATTACCCGCCATGACGATTCCCAGCAAACAGTGAAAGTCGGTACAGGCTTCCTGACACCTGATTTTGAGACAAAGATATCACCGCTTGTCAAACGCAGCCGCAGCCATTCTTGTCCCGATCACTCTGGCACGAATTTTTTCAAAGGCAATCTCTCGAGAAGTGGAGGCATCATCCACAAATGGGGAAAAACCACAATCATCACACGTACCCAACTGATCGGGAGGAATAAATCTGAGGGCTTGCAGGACACGATCCCGGACCAATTCGGGAGATTCAATTTTCGGGTCGATGGGATCGATCACACCAATGAATACGCGCAGTCCTGGCCGCAACAAGGTTTTGATGATACGCAACGCTTTTTCGGGATCTTTCTCACTGGCCATGGCAATATAAAAGTTTCCCACGTCAATGCGAAACAGAGTGGGAAGCAGATCCTTGTAATCCACATCGGCACTATGCGTGGCATCCCGATCACTGCCGGGGCATGTGTGGACCCCCAATCGTTGACGTTGCGCATCGGTAAAATCCGATAACCCTTGATTGATAAGATCCACCATCCCCTGAAGCAACTCACCGGAAGGATCCAACTTGAGGGAAAGTCTCCCCTCGGTAAAATCAATCTGGACCTTATGGGCACCCAGGGAGAGACAACGACCAATTTCAGCGGCATGCTCGGAAAGAACATCCTTGATAAACTGTCCGCGACTGTAATTCTCGATCCCACCCTGGGGATAGAGCAGGCTGATCGCCGAAGGAGAGATGACCGCCTGTTTGACTGGGACTTGAGCCAGCTTTTGAGCAACCTCCAAAAAACGGTCGGCCCCCTGTTGATACCTGAACGGTCCACGGGTTAAACGTGGTAAAAAACGGCTGTGCCCATCGGAAAAAACAATTTCAACCCCGTCGGATGCTAAATTGGTCGCTCCATGCAAGCAATAACTGGCGAAACCGTCGAATTTTAACTGTTCGCCATCACTAACGCATGGCGAACCCGTCTCTTCCAGACGCTGAATCGTCTCCCTGATCGCTTCCAGGGCCATCTCTTCCAGAGAGGCTCTATCCAACTGACCCCTTCTGAATTGCTGATAAGCATCGACAAGTTTTTGCGGGCGCGGAATCGAACCAATATTTTCTGTTGGGATCGTCATGACCATTTTTTCAGCCCCCTGAATGAACAAACGCTTGTAGGTAAATTCTGCCAAAGCACCCCTGGTAACCGATCTTCCTTATCCAGACAATCGACCACACCCTCGGAAAAAAATTATCGGTCATCCATCCCCATGAGATACCCACTACCGGTTACTTCGCTACGTAACGCCATGCGCACATTATGAATTCGGTTTAAAGAAGCCCGTTCTATGACTACCCAAAGATCGTCGATGACAAACTGTTCATTGGCAGCCGGGATGCGTTGAATGGAACGCAAGATCCACTCGTTGATCGAGTCGGTGGGTTTGCAGCCCAGGTGGATATCCCCAAAATGTTCCTGAACGCGGCGCATGGAAACCTTACCTTCGGCCAGGAGTTCACCATCGGGGTTTGGATGGAAAAATTCCTTGGGGGTTTCCTTATCATCATAAATCTCCCCCACCAGTTCTTCCACCAGATCTTCCAAGGTACACAAGCCACGCATATTACCAAATGGACCGACAACGATAATGGTATGTTCCTTTTTTTTGCGGATATTTTCAAACAGTTCGTCCACACGCTGGTTGACGGGGACAAACATGGGGGTATGGGCGATATCCATGAGGGGGACATCCCAACGACCGGCGTGAATGGATGAGAGGATATCGCGCAGGTAGACGACCGCCGTAATATCATTAGTATCGCCACTGTGCAGGGGGATACGTCCGTGATGGTGGGACAAAATCTCGCCCAAAGCCTCGCGGATAGTGCGCGTCCCGTCCATGGAGACCACTTCGGATCGGGGAATCATGACATCACCAGCACGCAGGGTATCGAAGGCAAAAATCCGTTTGATCATCTCCTTTTCGTCATGATCGATGGTCCCCTCATTGGCACCGTGACTGGCCATGCTGACCAATTCCGATTCGGTGACAGACGGTTCGGCCTGGAGGGTAAAATGGGATTGCAGCCAAGTGGTGAAATATTCAAGCAGCCAGATGATAGGGCTGACCAAGCGGCCAAAAAAAAGGAGAATCGGGGCAACGGCGAGAGAAATGGAGGATGCATGGTTGACGGCGATGGCCTTGGGGGTAATCTCGCCAAAAATCAAGATGAGGAGGGTCAACAAACCGACGGCCAAACCGGGCCCAAGATCGCCAAAGTAGTGGGTAGCCAGGACGGTACCAATGGCGGAGGCGGCGATATTGACCACATTGTTGCCGATAAGCAGGACAATCAACATACGATTGGGATTTTGCTTCAATTCCCGCAGTGCCTTGGACCCGCTACGCCCTTCCCGAATCAGGGCTTCCAGCCGCATTTTAGACAGAGAAATCAGGGCAACTTCAGATCCGGAAAAAAAAGCAGACAGCAACAGTAGAATCAACAGAACAAAAATGTACGACACGGGTATAAGCCAATAATAAGGTGTTGAAAGTTAAAACCAGCCTCTTCGGAGTCCTTGATGTTGACATAAAATACCTTGGAAAGCAAGATATTTCATTGGTTTCATAGCTCTTGTTGGGTAACTCCGGGATCAACAGGCCAGATCGGTCATCAATTGGTGCGCATGTTTTGCGTGGAGAAGGTATTTTTTAAGATTTTCCATGGCCCGTTTTTCCAATTGCCGAACCCGCTCGCGGCTTAATTGAAGCTGTTGGCCGAGAGATTCAAGAGTTTGAGGTTCATCAACCATATGGCGTTGTTGCAAAATGAGACGATCACGATAGGAGAGGGATTCCAAACCAAGCTGGATGCATTGCTGAATCAGGTCTTTTTGCTGGGATGCGATGGCGACCAATTCCTGATTGGGGCGTTCGTCGGCGATGCGTTGGATCGGTTCGGACGTATCGTGTAATGATGGCTGATTGAGCGAGATATCGCTGCCGAGGATACGTCCATCGACATCCAAAACCGTATCGGCATCGGTACCGAAGCGAATCGCCAACTCTTGCGCCTCTTCGCGGGTCAGTGGGGCGGCATCATTTTTTAGTTGGCGCAATTTGAAGAATAATTCGCGCTTGACACGGGTGGTGGCAATACGCACCATACGCCATGATTTTTGGATAAAGCTGTGGATGGCGGCACGGATCCACCATTGGGCATAGGTTGCCAAACGGCTTCCCCGGTCAGGATCAAATCGTTTGACCGCCTGCATCAATCCGACGGTCCCTTCCTGCATGAGATCCTTGAGGCCAATGCCGTAACATAAATATTCCCGAGCGATACGATGGACAAAACGGATGTGGGCGAAAACCAGTTCATGGGCAGCCTGAACATCTTGATCGGTGCGGTATTTCCTGGCCCAATCATATTCTCGTTGGGCCGAGAGAAGGGGTGCTCGCAGAGCGTTGCCGAGGAAAAGCTGAAAACCTGAACCGGATGGTTCAAAAACCGCCAAACCGGGAACATGCACAATCGTCAACGGGGGATCCATGATCATCCTTAGTGTACAGACCTTACGCCATTTTATTCACAACCATCGCACCTGGAGGATAACATGGTCGCCTTCACATTAAAATGGACAGAAAAAAATCCTTGTTCGCGTCAGCGCGATCACCCTTGCCTTGGAGATTGGGTTATGGGAAGTTGGGGGCGTTTCTTCTAAAAACAAAACATGATGGCAGAGTGATCGGCCAAGGGATGATTTTTTTGGTATCCTTCATCGCGGATGCCAGCGGTGATATTTGGGAGTTTAAGTTATGAATGCACTGTTCAGCGGACTGTCTGTTTGGGTATGCAAGCGGGGATTGTCATGGGTGTTCGCGTTTGTCTGGACGCTGATGATCGTGCCGCAAACCGCCGTGGCGGAAGGGTTGCCCGAATTGACCGAACTGGTTAAACGGTTGAAACCCTCGGTAGTCAACATCCATGCGACCAAAAAGGGGGATGCGGAGGGGATCATGGGGCGTAACCCGTTTGAAGGGACGCCATTTGAACATTTCTTCAAGCAGTTCAATGATCAATACCCGAAGGATCGGTCCGAATCCCAAAATCTTGGATCGGGATTCGTCATTGACCCGGAGGGGTTTATCCTGACCAATCATCATGTGGTGGAGGGTGCCGACAAAATTACGGTCCGTTTTCCCGATGAGCGGGAGTTTACGGCCAAGATGATCGGTGGTGATTCCAAGACGGATCTGGCGTTGATTCGCATTGAAACCGGGGAAAAACTTCCGGTTGTAGACATGGGCGATTCGGAAGCGACGGAGGTTGGGGCCTGGGTGATGGCTATCGGCAACCCTTTTGGCCTCGACGCGACGGTGACGGTAGGAATCATCTCGGCCAAAGGACGCATCATTGGTAGCGGTCCCTATGATGATTTCATTCAGACCGATGCGGCCATCAATCCTGGCAATTCCGGTGGGCCGCTGTTTGACATGCAAGGGAAGGTTGTGGGGATCAATACCGCCATTTTTTCCCGATCGGGTGGCAATATGGGGATCGGTTTTGCGATTCCTGTCAATTTGGCCAAATCGGTGGTTACACAACTCAAAAACAGCGGCCATGTGACCCGTAGCTGGCTGGGTATCGGTATTCAGACCGTGACGCCGGAACTGGCGCAGGCATTGGGATTGAAGGAACCACGCGGCGCATTGATTACCCACGTCATGCCGGATGGTCCTGGCGAGAAATCGGGGTTAAAAACAGGTGATGTGATCTTAAAATTTGATAATCATGAAATCAATCGGATGCGTGAACTCCCGACGATGGTGGCAGCTACAGAGGTTGGAAAAAAAGTTTCCATGGATGTGCTGCGGGATGGCAAGCCTGTTCAAATGTCGGCGACCACAGGGGTCATGCCTCCCGATGAGGAGACGGAGCAACCCAAGATCGGGAGCAAGCCGAACAATGATCGCCTTGGAATGCAGGTAGAACCTCTCAACGAGCGTAATCGGTCTCGGCTGGGGGTGGATCCCGACCAAAATGGGGTCGTCGTGCTGTCATTGGTGCCCGGCAGTCCGGCTGCGGAGGCGGGCATTCAACGCAATGATGTATTGGTCGAGATCAACCGGATAAAGACCGATTCCCTGGCCAACTATGAGAAAGCACTCGATGCAACCAGCAATAAAGGGACGGTGCTGGTACGTTTGATCCGTAGTGGTGATCCCCTGTTTATCGCCATCAACAATAAGCGTTCGTAAAGGGTATGTCATTCGAATAACCTGATTGATGAGGAGAGTTTCTTGACGGACGGGTTGAATATCGCGGCTGAAGAAACGCAAGAGGCGGAGAGTTTGCGCGTCTCCGAACGCGCCATTCTGGTTGGCGTGGTCATCAATGTGGTGTTGTCGGTGGTGAAGGTGATGGTTGGGTTGTTGTCTTCCAGTCCGGCCCTGGTCGCCGATGGGATTCATTCGGTTTCGGATCTGTTCAGTGATGGGGCGGTGTGGGTTGCCAATCGCATGTCGCGTGAGGCGGCGGATGAGGGGCATCCCTACGGTCACGGACGCTACGAAACACTGGCGATTTTGTTCAACGGCGTTTTAATGTTTGTGTTGGCGGCGGGCATTGTCATCGATGCCATTCCCCGTGTGGAACAGCATGTGGTGGTCGTACCAGGGTTCCCGGCATTGGCGGTGATTATTGTCGCTATTTTATCGAAGGAGTGGTTGTTCCATTATACACGCCGTGTGGGGGAAAAGTATCATCTACGGGCACTGGTCGCCAATGCTTGGCATCATCGCTCGGATGCCATTTCGTCGGTGGCGGCGTTGTTTGGCATTGCGGGGGCTATTTTGGGATGGCCGGTGGCCGACCCCATCGCAGCCATCATCGTATCGGTGATCTTGTTTAAAATGAGTTATGATTTTACCCGAGATGCATTCTTGGAATTCACCGACGCTTCGGCTGCAATCGACAAGGCGATTCAGGACAATATCGTCAAGATGGTCGAGGCCTATCCCGATGTCTATTCGGCGCATTTGTTCAAAATCAGGCGGAGTGGACCCAATCTCCATGTGGATGTTCATGTGGTGGTCAACCCATTCTTATCGGTTTCGGAGGGGCATCAGATTGCGGAGCGGATGCGCAGGGCGATCATCGATGAAGTTTTGGAGGTGACGGAGGTAATGGTCCATGTCGATCCTGAGGATGATCAAAAGCGGCCCATGCCGATCGATTATCCGGGTCGTTCGGAAATGTTAAACAATCTGGAGCAGTTGTTCGCGGAGGACGATGGATTGTTGGCTATTGCCGATTTGGTGTTGCACTACACCCGCGAAGGGATCGTGGTGGATCTGGTGTTGGCGGTGGATCCCAAGAGTGATTGGGATGGATTGCGCCGCAGCGCACTGAGATATTGCCAAAAAATACTGAAAACCCAAAATCGCGTCACCAGTGTGCAACTCAAAACCGTCCTCCATGGCTGCGACCGGGCAATGGTTTAGACCAAAATCACGCCGGGATGCCGATGTCATCTGCAAGTCCATGCCCGAAAGAATCCTGATGTCCCAACGATTGCCTCTGTTTCAGAACATCTTGTTGCGTTTGCACGTCTTGGTCAAACGCTCTGGATTCCTGGCCAGTCCTCCTGGACAATGGCTTTTTGAAACCACCTATTTCCTCTACAAACGTTTTTTTGAGGCGCGAAACGTTGCAGTTTTGCGACAATGGATACCCTCCGATGCCTGGATCATCGATGTTGGAGCCAATATTGGCTTTTTCACCGTTTATTTTGCCCATTGGGTTCACGGTTCGGGACGGGTTGTTGCCCTTGAGCCAGAGTCCGTGAACTTTGAACGTCTCCAACGACGCCTAGCTACACATCCAGAGCGGGACAAGGCCACGTTGCTTCAGATGGCAGCCGCCGAAAAAAATGGTTGGGGTTGGTTACAACTCAACCCGAATCATCCAGCCGACCACCGCCTCTCCAGTAGCGGCGTTCCGGTGCCGTTGTCAGCCCTTGATACCCTGATGGCAGAGCGGGGATGGCCCAAGATTGCCTTGATCAAAATCGATGTCCAGGGGGCCGAAGACCGGGTTATCATGGGGGCGCAAGAGCTGATTCGGCGATTTCATCCTGCATTGTTGGTAGAATTGACCCTGAATGATCCGGGAAGCTTGCGCACAATGACTTTGTTGGCATCGCTCAACTATCGACCCCATCATCTCCTTCGAGATGGAACACAACCATTCCATGAGAATGAACTGGCAAATTTATTGAAAAGAAAAGGATATATCGACTGCCTGTATCTGTATTACGCTGGTTCACCAAAAATCGATCAACCAGGAGCCGCTTGCAAATAAGGATGTGTTGATTTAAACCATAGCCTTGATCTTTACTTGATCTTTACTTGATCTTTACCAAAAAGACATTTATCCTCCCCCCCTGCCGTGTCCCCAGAGGGACCGTCACAGAAGATGTAGCCATATTCAGACCCATTCAACCCATACTCATAAGGCAATGCGGAATGAAGCGAATTCTCTTTTTATTACAGGCGATATTTTTCGCCCCAGCCTGTGCCTGGGCCAATGAGGCCGCTGGCCGCGCCGAAGGTCCCGCGCTCTTTGGCATCCCCTTGGATTTCATCTTGTTCGCCCTGGTGCTTCTGGGAGTCGCGTTATTCCATAGCAAAACATTGCAGGTCGCCCTCACCGGGGTGACAACCATCATCGTCTACAAGTTGATCTTCACCGGATTCAAACACGGCGATGGGTTGGCGGGGTTGGGGCTTCATTTTCAACACGAATGGGTGATTCTAACCAATTTGTTCTGCCTTCTCGTGGGATTTGCCCTGCTTTCCGCCCATTTTGAACACAGCAAGGTTCCCGATGTCCTTCCCCGTTTTCTCCCCGGCGGTTGGGTTGGGAGTTTTGTTTTGCTGGTTCTTATTTTTATTCTTTCCAGTTTTCTGGATAATATCGCGGCGGCACTCATCGGTGGTACCATCGCCAAAACCGTTTTTCGTAACAAGGTGCATATCGGCTATCTTGCCGCCATCGTTGCAGCCTCCAATGCGGGTGGTGCGGGAAGCGTGGTGGGTGATACAACCACGACGATGATGTGGATCGCCGGGATCAGCCCTGCGGCGGTTCTTCATGCCTACGCCGGTGCTGTTGTCGCTTTGGTGATTTTTGGCATTCCTGGTGCGTTGCAGCAGGATAAATATTCTCCGATACAGGCCGATCATACGACCGTATTCAAGATCGACTTCGCGCGGGTGATGATTGTGGCGGTCATCCTGATCATCGCCATCGGCACTAACGTTGTCGTGAACGTGAAGTTCAGTGAAGTGTCCGACAGTTTTCCATTCATCGGCGTCGCCGTCTGGGCCGCCTTGCTAGCCTGTACCCCCCTTCGGAGTCCCGACTGGAAACTTTTGCCGGAAACATTCAAAGGGAGTTTGTTCCTTCTTTCTCTGGTGGTGTGCGCATCGTTAATGCCCGTGGAAAAACTTCCCATCGCTTCCTGGGGTACTGCCCTGGGTCTGGGGTATGTCTCAGCGGTATTCGATAACATCCCCTTGACCGCCTTGGCCATCAAGCAGGGGGGATACGATTGGGGTGTTCTCGCCTACACGGTCGGTTTTGGTGGCTCTATGGTCTGGTTTGGTTCTTCGGCTGGCGTCGCCCTGTCCAATCTTTTTCCTGAGGCCAAATCGGTGGCGAACTGGATTCGTCACGGGTGGATGGTCATCGTCGCCTATACCGTCGGGTTCTTCGTAATGCTGACATTGGTTGGTTGGCATCCTTCTGCGGATCGGTATCACAACCCAGCCACCCAAGCAGAGCAATCTCTACATTCTGCGCCAACGGAACAACCCCTGGCTCCTCCTCCGAGCCATTGACAAAGCGACGCTGTGTCTCCCCTCCCTTTATGACAGGGCAGGGGAGACACGGCAGCGAGTTAGCCCTCCCCCATCTTGTCTTGCCAACCCCATTGGGACCCGCAACAACAATCAGGCGTGGACTGATGGACACCTCACTCATTCTACCATTCGCGCTCTGTTGGCATTAAGGATGTCATCACGCAAGCGTTGCATCAGAACGACGTGCGCTCGTTCAGCTCGCCGGTTTGCCTCAATCACCACGGCATCCATCAACGCCTTGAGTTGCTCGTCCGACGGCTCATGCTCGATGTCATTTAAATCGAACTGCATGCTTTGCATGTTATTCTCCAAAATTGCGCTGATCGCTTGGTGGCTGCGCACAAGACAAACCCGAATCGGTTTCACTTAGGGCACTCTCGTGCATCGTTTCGGCTTATTCTTCGATCTATTTGATACGGTGACTCCAAGTGTGCGACCCAATCAAAAATCCGAACAAAAAGATAAGCCGAAACGATGCCCTAGCGAATGCCACCCTTACGCAAATGTTTGGCATATTTGGTATCAACAGCCATAATATGGTCAATCAGCCACTCCCGCAATAATTTAAGCAAATTCATATCAATATTTGCTTCATCGGCCTCATACTGCTTTTGAAACGCCAATACCTGGTCCACAAAACGACTGTGCAATGCCTTGTGTGCCGTAGCGTCTGGATAATCCGTTTTTGCAAACGCATCCTCCTCCCGTTTGAAGTGGGTGGCGGTATAATTCACCAACTCGTTGAGAATATTTCCCAGATCATTACGACCCTCCCCCCGATTGAGACCATTATAAAGTGTGTTAATCAAGGTCACAAGATTCTTATGATCTTGATCGATCGAAGGGATGTTCACCAATAATTTATCGGACCAAGCGACAATCTGCCGGTCCGCAGTTCCGACCTCCTGAACCAGATACAACCGATCAAGCAGAGAGAACATGCCACGGCGCAAACCATTGAGAACCTGCATATGTTCCCGTGCCTGTTCCAGTTTTCCATCACGCACCATGGCCGTTATATCACGAGCCGCTTTGTGGACATTTTCGTGAACGCGCCCCAACTCTCGAAACAATTCCATAGTGCCAAAAAGCTTCTCCCCTTCCGAAAAATACCATAGGCCAAATTTGCACTGTTTATGACTGGAAACCTCCTCTGGACGTAGCAGGGAACGACCACGGATAACCTGTTCCAAGCGACCGATCCACTGCAAATGCGCCTGTTTGATGGAACGAACGTCAAAGCGGGCCTCATCGACGTGGACACCACCCGCCGCCCTTTTCAGGGCATCGCTGGTCTCCTTGACGGCATCGGTCAACCGAGCCGAATATTCCACAGAACCGTCCAGGTAATGGCTCAATTGCATCGATTGCAGCATCATTTTCTGGACTTCGGCAGAAGATGAAAAAATCTCCTGGGCCGCATTCTTGACTTTAATGGCCCGATCCCGTGCAGCAGAACTCTCTTCGGCAACCTGATTGCCATTGATCGCCACCTTAGAGGCGGAAATAGCAATTTCCTGGGTTCCAGTAGCCGCTTCCACGGCAGCCCGCGCCACCTCATGTGCCGCCGATTCCAACTCGTGAGCATTGCGGGAAACCTCCAGGGCCGCCCCACTGACCTGCTCCATGGCTTTGGAGATGCCATTGACCGCTCGATGTTGGGAATCGACCGCCTTGGTAATCTCGCGGTTGGCCGCATTGATTTCCCGAACACCCTCGGTAATGCCACGGGTCGCCCGGGAGGCCTCCAAAGCCTGTGTGCGAATTTCCGCAGTCTTCTCCTGGATCATTTTGGTCGCTTCCGTCGTCTGCCGCGCCAAATCCTTGACTTCGTTGGCGACAACGGCAAATCCTAATCCCGCCTGCCCCGCCCCAGCAGCTTCGATGGCGGCGTTTAACGCCAACATGTTGGTTTGATTGGCGATGACCTTGATCAAATCCACCACTTTTCCAATCTCTGTCGCGGAAACCGCCAGCCTGTCCATGATCCCCATGGAGCCTTGCGCGTTTTGATCCGCCTTGGCCGACATATCATCCGCCTGCTGACAACGATCACGCACCGATTGCAAAGATCGGGTCAGCAATGCGACTGATTTGGAAACATTGGAAACCGAATCATTGACTTGATCCAAACTATGATTGACCCCCGCAACGTTACTACTCATTTGCTCCGCCGCCGAAGCCATCGTATTGACGTTGGTACTCGCCTGTTCCGAAGCCGCAGCGATAGCGGTCACATTCTCGGATAACTGAAACGCCGCCTGCGAAACCGTCTCTATATTGGCGACCGCCTCCCCAATGTTGTCGTTCAAAATCCGGGTTTCCTGATCGAGAAGATCATTTTCCTTCACGACATCCCGTGCCAGAGCATGGTTGTCCAGAGAATCCTTTTTCAAAGAGTCTCGTAAAGGGACCATTTCGTCCACCACCGACATCACCGATTCCGACTGCAACAAGACCAAATGAATCACATGGGAAATCTGGTCGGCCATGGTATTCAACCCCACGAAAATACGACCAAACGTATTGTTGGAATGAACCGGGATCCGTTGCCGCAACTCCCCCCGGCTTATCAACTCCACGTAATCCTCAATACTGGCAATCGACTGGAGAATGGACCTTAAAAACAAGATGATCAGCATCAGACCCATCAAAGTCGATAAAAAAATAACCACCCCAAGGCCAATCTGAAATCGATCAATTGCATCCGAATGCGCCAGAATCCCCCCGTTGATTGCCGTCATCCGGTTCTGCACAGTCGCCACCAACTGATCCATTGCTTGCGATGTAGGACGATCAATACCAGATACCGCTTTGTCGGTCCGTGGAATCGACTGAATATCCCCAGTCACATAATGACCCGCCAACGCTTCCCGATACAACTGGCCCAGTTTCCGATGGCTATCCTGCAAGGATACGATGGCTCCTGTCTCCTCACCCGCCGTCTCATAAGCACGCTGCATCGCACCAAGTTCTTCCTGAACCTCTCTCTCCATCGCTTCAAACTGTTTAAAGTATTTAAAATCGTTTATATTCCCTTCAGCTAGATAACCACGAAGAAGAATATTTTTCCATTCGTGGATCTGACGGCCAAACAAGGTCGCCGCCTTCTGGCCGTGGGAAGCAGCCAGGGCATACATGGCCGTCTCGCGCGATGTGACGTTTTCCCGATGAATCTGGACACTTTGCCAAACATTCAGCCCCGTCATCACCATAATTAAAGCGATGATGAAATAAAACCGGGCATGAATCGAAAGTTCGTCAATCCACTGAAGTATGTTACGCATATTCGTGTTCAGTCTCCGCTCTGTATCCCCAATCCACCTTTTAGACCATAACCTACCCCGAAAAGGGGAAAAAATCGGTTGTCCCCACCATTGTATGCAAAAAACTGACCATGCACATCCGTATCGCCCGTCTGACGTTCATCATCCCAGGGCAATTGCATTTGGAATTGGCACGTCCAAATGCCTTGGAAAGAATCAATTATTAAAAGAAAAAAGGGGTCTGGGGGATTGCCCCCAGGGTTTTGATT